>JBPYFQ010000113.1:0-16941 GCA_051985625.1 Solirubrobacteraceae bacterium | reverse complement strand
CATGGCCAGGCGGTCGGCCAGCGCGAAGGTGCCGAGGTCGGGCCGGCAGTACTCGTGCAGCCATTGGATCGGAGCGCGCATCAGCCCGGTACCGCCATCAGAACTGCTCCAGGAAGCGGACGTCGTTGTCGTAGAGCAGCCGGAGATCCGGGACGCCGTGCTTGAGCATGGCGATCCGCTCGATCCCCATGCCGAACGCGAACCCCTGGACCTTCTCGGGGTCATAGCCGTTGCTCGCCACCTCGGCGAGCACATTGGGGTCGACCATCCCCGAGCCGAGGATCTCGATCCACGCCGTGCCCTTGCAGAGCGGGCAGCGCTGCCCGTCCGCGGTGATCCCGCCGACACAGTTGAAGCAGGAGACGTCGACCTCGACGCTCGGCTCGGTGAACGGGAAGAAGTGGGGACGCAGTCGGACCTGGCGCTCCTCGCCGAAGATGGCCCGGGCGAACGTGAGCAGCGTGCCCTTGAGGTCGGCCAAGGTGACGTCCTCGTCGACCGCCAGCCCCTCTATCTGGTGGAACTGCGGCGTGTGGGTGGCGTCGGAGTCCGGGCGGTAGACGCGGCCGGGGACGATGATGTAGATCGGCGGTGGCTGGCTCTCCATCGCCCGCACCTGCATCGGCGAGGTGTGGACGCGCAGGAGCAGCGACTCGGGATCGAAGATGTCGTGCGCCGGCCTGAGGTAGAACGTGTCGGTCAGCAGCCGCGCCGGATGGGTCGGCGCGTGGTTGAGCGCGTCGAAGTTGTAGTAGACGGTCTCCACCTCGGGGCCCTCGGCCACGTTGAAGCCGAGGCCGACGAACACGTCCTCGATCTCCCGCCGGGTCTGGGTCATCAGGTGCAGGCGCCCGATGGCGGGCAGCGGGTCGGCCGGCAGCGTCACGTCGACCCGGTCGGCGGCCAGGCGCTGCTCCAGCTCGGCGCCGGCCAGCTGGCCGCCGCGCTCCTCGATGGCGCGCTCCAACGCCTGGCGGGCCTGGTTGGCCGCCTTGCCGGTGGCGGCGCGTTCCTCGGCGGGAAGCTGGGCGACGTTGCGCAGCAGGTTGGGGAGCTCGGCCTTACGGCCCAGGTAGCGGACGCGGACGTCCTCGAGCGCCTCCGTGGTGGAGGCAGAGCCGATCGCCGCCTCGGCTTCGCGCTGGATCTCGGCGATGCGATCGGTCATCCGCGCCGGATCCTAGTCGTCTCATAGAGCGCGACCGTGGCCGCCATGGCCGCGTTCAGCGAGTGCGTGGCGATGGGGATGCGCGCCGTGGCGTCGGCGGTTTTGAGGATGTGGTCGGGAAGCCCGTCGCGCTCGGCGCCGATGAGCAGCGTCACCACGCCCGTCAGGTCTACGTGCTCCAGCGGCACGGAGGCGGCGCTGTCGAGCGCGACCGTACGTCCCGGGAGGTCGGTCACGTCGCCGACACGGGCGAGCGCGACATTGAAGATGGCGCCCATGCTGGCCCGCACCGCCTTGGGGCTGAACGGATCGGCGGTGCCAGGACCGATGGCCACGCCGGGGGCGCCGAATGCCTCGGCCGAGCGCAGGATGGCGCCGACGTTGCCCGGGTCGTGGACGCCGTGCAGATATACGCACAGCGGCCAGGCGGGCGCCGGCGCCCATTTTTCGGCGTACACGGCGAGCGTCCGGCTGCCGGAGCCGAGCTCGGAGGCGGCGGCGAGGATCTTCGGCTCCACCTCGGTGCCGGGCAGCCCACTGCCGGCCGCGGCGTAGCGCTCCACCGGCTCCCACCCGGCCGCGTCGGCGGCCGCCAGCAGGTCCTCGCCCTCGGCCACGAAGCGTCCGGTGCGCTCGCGCTCCCGGCGCCGCTGGTTGAGCTTGCGGATCTCCTTGAGGTGCTCGTTGTGGGGGCTGGTGATCATTGGATTTGGGGCCCCACCCAACCATAAAAAAGGCGCCTGCTTCTGGTCAGAAGCGGCGCCCGAGTGGCGATGCTGGGTGGTCGGTTGTGCCTGAGCTCAGCCGGCCGCCAGCGCCTCGCGGGCGCGGTCGGCAAAGCGTCGGAAGGTGTCGGCGTCGTGCACGGCCATGTCGGCCAGGATCTTGCGATCCAGCTCCACGCCGGCGATCTGCAGCCCGTGCATGAACTGCGAGTAGGAGAGGCCGTTCTGGCGAGCGGCGGCGTTGATGCGGGTGATCCACAGGCGGCGGAAGTCCCGCTTGCGGTTGCGGCGGTCGCGATACCGGTACTGGTCGGCCTTGAGCACCGCCTCCTTGGCCGTCTTGTAATGCCGGCTGGCATCCCCCCGGTAGCCCTTGGCCAGCTCCAGCGTCGAGCGGCGCTTCTTGCGAGCGTGAGTCGAGCGCTTGACCCGGGTCATGACCGCTTCTCTCCCAGCAGCGTCTTGACCCGCGGCGTGTCGTGGCTGGAGATCTGGGCCGGCCGCCCCAGGCGCCGCTTACGCTTCGGCGACTTCTTCTCCAGAATGTGGCTGGTGAAGGAGTGGCGACCGAGCACCTTGCCGTTGGCGGTCACCTTGAAGCGCTTCTTGGCGCCCGAATGGGTCTTCATCTTCGGCATTGCGACCGGAGAGTAAAGCAGACGTGCTGCAGTCGGCCGGGGCCGCCCCCGGGGTGCGGCTGGGATCACACCGGCGCCGCCGCCCGGCGCTGCCGGGCCAGCAGGACCAGCACGACGGCGGCGATGGCCGCCATCACCGCGGCGAACACCAGCCCGGCGGTGCGCAGGCCGGCGATCTCCGCCAGGACGCCCTCGCCGATGACGGGCAGCGAGAGCGCGACGTAGCAGATGACGAAGAAGCTGGAGGCGACCTCTCCGCGCCGCTCCGGCGGGGCGGCCGAGTTGACGGTGGCCAGGGCCGCCCGGAAGCTCAGGCCCTGTCCGGCGCCGGCGACGACGATGCCGATGACGAGCAGCGGCAGTGAGGCGGCGGCCAGGCCGAGCGCCAAGAACGCCATGCCGGCGATCAGCCCGGCGCAACCGGCCGGCACGGCCCGCGCCGGGGGCACGACCTCCAGGAGCAACTGGCCCGCGGTGGAGGCGGCGAACCCCGAGAACACCACCAGGCCGACGACGATCAGGCTGGTGACCCCGAGCGTCTTGCCCAGGAACGCCGGCGAGACGGCCGTCGAGAGCCCCAGCACGGCGAACCCGGCGAAGCCGGCCAGGGCGGCGCTCACGAACGTGCCCCGCATCTCCACCGGCACCGACAGCCGCTGCGGGCGCAGGCGGACCCGGCGGACCGGCGCGGGCGCCGCCACCGGCTCCTGGATGAGGAGGATCGCCGCCAGAGCCGGGACGAGCAGCGCCAGGTCCAGCCAGAACGGCAGTCGGAGCGGCCAGGCGATGGTGGCGGCGATCGCGGCCAGCGGCGGCCCCAGGCCGAGCCCGCCCATGTTCACCATCGATGCCCCCAGCGTGGCGCGGTCGGCCCGCCGGCTGCCGAGCAGATCGACCAGCGTGGCGGTCGCCGTCCCGGTGAAGATGCCCGCCGACAGACCGGACAGGATCCGGCCGATGAGCAGGGCGGCGAGGCCGTCGGCGAGCAGGAACGCGATCGCGCTGAGCGCTGAGAAGACCAGCCCCGCCAGCAGGACGGGCCGGCGCCCGATCTCGTCCGACAACCGTCCGGCCACCAGCAGCGCGGCGATCACCCCGGCGGCGTACGTGGCGAAGATGACCGTGATGGTCAGCTCCGAGAACCCGAACTGACGCTGGTAGAGCGGATACAGCGGCGTCGGCATCGTCGTGCCGATCATCGTCGCCGCAAACGCGTAGGCGGTCGCGGCAAAGCCCGCGCCACCGGTCAGCCGGCGGAGACGTGGTTTCGTTGTCAACGCCATCCGACCGTGTCTGCCCGGCAGGAAGCCGAGCAAACGGGGCGCCGGAACGCGGTCAGGCCGCGGCGTCGCTGCGGCTGGACGAGCGCGCGTCGGCGGCGCCGTTCTCCGCGCTGGTCTCGGCGCCGTTCTGATTCTCGTCGTGGCTCTCGCGGCGGCCGTGGCCACCGGATCCGCCGTCGGATGAGGCCGCGTCGCCCTTGCCGTCGTCGCTCTTGCCATCCTTCTCGCCGGACAGGACCGCCTTCGACGGCGCCAGCATCATCGTCATGTTGCGCCCGTCCTGGATGGGGTGCTGCTCCACCACGGCGATCTCGGACAGTTCGTCGGCCAGCTTCTCCAGCAGCGCGGTGCCCCGCTCCGGGTGGGTGACCTCCCGGCCGCGGAACATGATCGTCACCTTGACCCGGTCCTTGCCGAGCAGGAAGCGGCGGACGTGGCCCTTCTTGGTGTCGTAGTCGTTCTGGGCGATCTTCGGCCGGAACTTGATCTCACGGATGGTGATCTGCTGCTGGTGCTTGCGCGCGGCCTTCTGCTTCTGGGCCTGCTCGTACTTGTACTTGGAGTAGTCGAGCACGCGGCACACCGGCGGACGGGCGTCGGGAGCGACCTCCACCAGATCCAGGTCGCGGTCCTGCGCGTAGGCGAGAGCCTCGGACGTCTTGACGACGCCGATCTGCTTGCCGTCCTCACCCACGAGCCGTACTTCGGGCACGCGAATGCGGTCGTTGATCCGAGTGAGATCCCGCTCGGGCGGGCGCCGGTCGAATCTGCGGGGGACCGGCACTAGCTGGTTGGCACGACGGCGTGCGTCAAGCGGAGCCGCGCCGTTTGGGGAAAAGATGAATCAACGCGAGCGAGTATAGCGGCGGAGTCACGTGATCGAGCGACTTTTGACCTGCTCGCTCAGCCGCTGGGCGAATGCCGCCACCGTCACGGTCCCGGTGTCGCCCTCCTTGTGCTCCCGGACGCTGACCTCATCCCGTTCGGCTTCCTTGTCCCCCACCACCAGCATGTACGGGATCTTGCGCAGCTCCGCATCCCGAATCTTGCGCCCGACCGACTCCGTGCGGTCGTCGACCTCGATCCGTAGGCCCGTCCCGGCCAACTCCGATCGCACCCGGGCGGCGTACTCCAGATGGCGGTCGGCGATCGGCAGGACGATCGCCTGGACCGGCGCCAGCCAGACCGGCAGCTCGCCGGAGAAGTGCTCCAGCAGGATGCCGATGAACCGCTCGTAGGAGCCCATCAGGGCTCGGTGGATCATGACCGGCTGATGCTCGACGTTGTCGGCCCCGGTGTAGGTCAGGCCGAACCGGGCCGGCATGTTGTAGTCCAGCTGGCACGTGCCCAGCTGCCAGGAGCGACCGAGCGAATCGGTCATGTGCATGTCGATCTTCGGCCCGTAGAACGCGCCGTCGCCCTCGTTGACGGTGTAATCCAGGCCCAGTTCCTTCAGAGCCTCGGCGAGCGCCGCCTCGCTGCGATCCCACAGGTCATCGGAGCCGATCCGCTCCTCCGGCCGGGTGGACAGCTCGAGCCGGACGTCGAGGTCGAAGATCCGGTAGGTGGCGAAGGCGAAGTCCAGCACGCCCGCCACCTCCTGCTGGATCTGGTCCTCGGCGCAGTAGATGTGGCTGTCGTCCTGGGCGAAATGGCGGACCCGCAGCAGGCCGTGCAGGGTGCCGCTTGGCTCGCGACGGTGCAGGAGCCCGGGCTCCCAGTAGCGCACCGGCAGGTCCCGATAGGAGTGCGGGCGCAGCGAGTACAGCTGGCAGTGGCCCGGGCAGTTCATCGGCTTGACTGCCATCTGCCGGTCCTCGTACTCGGTCACGAACATGTTCTCGGAGTACTTGTCCCAGTGCCCCGAGGTCTTCCACAGCGAGCTGTCGTAGATCTGCGGCGTCTTGACCTCGGTGTAGCCGCGTTCGCGGCCCATCTCGCGGCTGAGCGCAACGAGCGAGTTGAACACCTCCGTGCCCGCCGGCAGCCAGAACGCGGCGCCGGGCGAGACCTCGGAGAACTGAAACAGGCCCAGCTGCGGTCCGAGGCGGCGATGGTCGTTGGCCCGGGCCCGCTCGAGACGCTCCAGGTACTCCTGAAGGTCCTTGTCGGAGAAGAACGCCGTCCCGTAGACGCGCGTGAGCATCTGCCGGCTGGCGTCGCCTCGCCAGTAGGAGCCGGCCACCGACTGGAGCTTGAACGCCTTGATCCGCTTGGTGGTGGGCGCGTGCGGGCCGCGGCACAGGTCGGTGAACGGGCCGTTCGTGTACAGCGACACCGTCTCGGCGCCTTCGTTGCGAATGAGATCCTCGATCAGCTCCACCTTGTAGGGCTGGTCCTCGGCTCGGAAGCGCTTGAGCGCCTCCTGCACCGGCACGTCCTCGCGGACGAACGGCTCGTCGGCCTGGATGTGGGTCCGCATCTCGGCCTCGATCCGCTGGAAGTCGTCGTCGTTGACGGTGACCCCGTCCGGGAAGTCGAAGTCGTAGTAGAAGCCGTTGTCGATGGCCGGGCCGATCGAGATCTTCACACCCGGGTACAGGTCGAGCATCGCGGCGGCGAGCACGTGGGCGGCGTCGTGGCGAACGAGCTGGAGCGCCTCGTCGCCGCTGCGCTCGGTCAGGATCTCCAGCTTCGGCGGGCCCCCGTTGCCCGCCGGCAGCGGCCGGGCGAGATCGCGCAGCTCGCCGTCGACCTTGATGGCGAGCGCAGCCCGGGCCAGCCCGGCGCCGATCGCCGCCGCCGCGTCCGCGCCGGTCGCCCCGTCGGGCAGGGACAGCGTCGTCCCGTCGGGAAGCTCGTAGTCCATTGCGGGGCGGATGCTAGTGGTCGCTCGCGTACGCACGGGCGCGCCTCGAATGCGAGCGTGTGTGCGCGAGTGGCCACTCGCCGTGCGGCGGAGCGCTGCCCGGTCCCCGCGGCTAGCGGTTGCGGGCGGGGCGCTTGGGGGGCTCGCTGCGCTGCCGGTTCGCCCGTGGGGGGCGGGCGGCTCCGGTTGCGCGCCGGGCGCGCCGGGCCCGGATGATCCGCTCGGCAACCAGCCCGGCGGCGACCGGCACCACCAGCAGGAGCAGGATGCCCAGGCCGGCGGTGATCGAGACGAGGATGATGGTCAGGACCAGCGCGACGCCAGCGTCGACGAGCAGGTCTCGCCGGCGGCGGCGGAAGTGTTCGGCGCGGCGGCGGCGTTCAGTCATGCGCTCCCGCCGGTCCGGTCCGGGGCGCTCTGCCGAACGCGCCGGGCGGCGGTCCTCCGATCGGGAGCGGTCGGGCGAACGCGCCGGGCGGCGGTCCTCCGATCCGGAGCGCTCGGGCGAACGCGCCGGGCGGCGGTCCTCCGGTCGGGAGCGGTCGGGCGAACGCGCCGGGCGGCGGTCCTCCGATCCGGGGCGCTCGGGCGAGCGCGCCGCGCGGCGGTCCCTCTCCAGGATGGGTTCCGCCATGTCATACCAGGGCTCGGCCGCGGATTTAGCGCGCGGCGCCGCTTGTGCTTTGGCCATCGTCGATCCCCAGTATGCTCATTTCGCCGCAGCGGGCGTCGCGCCTGCGTACGCGCGATGAGATTCCTCTCACGTCAGGCGGACCGGCAGGAATGTCGAGCCGCCGAGGCGAACGTGGAAACCACGGCCGACGCCCGGCCCCCCGACTTGCTCTGATGTCGACACCAGGACACCTCGCCGCCGGTCGCCCCCGTGCCGCCCGCCGGCGGCCACTGCCGCCGCTGCTGACCCCTGGGCAGCGGCTGCGCCGCGTGCTGTGGCTGACGATCGCCATCTGCCTGACGCCGATCGTCATCTCATTCGGGGCGACGATGGCCGGACCGTCGAACTCCAGCTTCACGATCCGCACGTTCGAGTGGCTGCGCGACCACGGCGGCGCCGGGATCGCCACCAGCATCGAGAGCTGGTACTACTCGATGAACGCGCCGTCGACCGGCGGTCCGGCCCTCCGGAAGCTGTCGCTCAAGGCGCGGGCGGCGTCCCAGATCCATCCTCGCGACATCACGCCGCTGATCTCGCCCCACCTGCCCGGCGAGGGCGTCTGGCAGCCCACCGAGACGTGGAGCGGATCCAACGCGCCGGTTCAGATCACCCAGTTCCGCAGCGATCCCAACTACCCGCAGATGGTCGCCGGCGTCGCCTGGATCGACCCACATCGCACCTCGATCGTGCTCTACCCCGGCCAGCAGGAGCCGTCGGTCACCATTCCGAACCGCGGCCCCTCGGAGGTGCCCACGACGCTGCGCTCGCGGCTCCTGGCCACCTTCAACAGCGGCTTCAAGCTCCAGGACTCGCACGGCGGGTTCGCGGTGGGCGGGCGGACGTACGCCCCCCTGCAGAACGGGATGGGGACGTTCGTGCACTACACCGACGGCCGCGTTGACATCCAGGACTGGCAGTGGGGCCCGCGTAACCCGTCGAACGTCGACTACGCGCGGCAGAACCTGCCCCTCATCGTCGAGGGCGGTCACCCCAACCCCAATCTGAGCGACGGGCCCGAGTGGGGCGCCACGCTGGGCAACGCGGTCCGTGTCTGGCGTTCCGGGATCGGGATCGACGCTCATGGCGACCTCATCTACGCGGCCGCCAACTACCAGACCGTCGGATCGCTCGCCGACATCCTCATCCGGGCGGGAGCCGTCCGCGGGATGGAGCTCGATATCAACTCCTACTGGGTGACGTTCAACTCCTACACGCGGCCGGGCGCGGGCAATCCGAGCAGCCTGCTGTCCAGCATGACCCGCCCGGTGTCGCGTTACCTGTCGCCGGACGACCGCGACTTCTTCGCCGTCTACCTGCGCTGAGCGGAGTTGATCCGCGGCCCCGCGACCCCGCGGCCCCGCGGCCCCGCGGCCCCGCGACCCCGCGGCGCCGGGGACCGGCGCGACGCTCGGCGAGAAAGCCGCCATATGTTCCGGTTTCTTGCCGAGCTGGGCCCGGCACCCGGCGATCAGCGCCGCCGGACGACGAACCGGAACCGGCCGATCGTCTGCGGCCGGATCATCATCATCGTGCACGCCATCTGGGGGCCGCCGCCGCAGGTGACCGTCTGGCTCTGGGTGACGACGCCGTGGTACGTGCCCGTGCACCAATGGGCGCGGCGTCCCGGCGCGAGCCGGAGCCGGACGATGCTGCCGGCCGCGCGGGCCGGGAGCGGCCGCTCGGCGCCCCCCACGCACCCCCGGCGACTCGGCCCGGTGACGCTGAGCGAATCGAACCGCCGGAACTGGCCGATCGTCCCAGTCTGGGCCGGGATCCGGACGGTGACGGTGAACGCGGTGCGCGGGCCTCCCTGCGACGGGCGCACATGCGCCGCGCTCGGCGACGGGGCGCTGCCGCTGGCGCCGGCGAACGGCACGGCGGCCAGAAGCGCCAGGCCCGCAACCGCCGCGGACAGGATGAGTAGCACGCGCCTCACCGCCGCCGAGTCTACGCCTCCCCGCCGCGCAGCGCACCGGATTCCATGCTCCGGCCCAGGATCCGCCCCCTCCGCCACGTCCGCCCCCTCCCCCACGTTCCGCCTCCGCTCCCCTGTTCGGCTCCGCTACATTTACGTCCTCCCGGACGATTAGCTCAGCTGGGAGAGCGCCGCCTCGACAAGGCGGAGGTCGCTGGTTCGAGCCCAGCATCGTCCACTGCTCACCGACACCGCGTGGCCGCAGACGCCCCGGGACCTCGGCGAGAAACGGGACTCCCAGTCCCGTTAGCCGCCGAGGTGGCAGCCAGGTCGCGTCATCCAGTTCGGAGGATGCGGGCCCGGCGCCCCGTCGCTAACACCTGCCGCATCGCCGGCCCTGCGAGGGTCCGGCCAGGATGTGGACGACAGCGGCGGACCGTGAAGGAGTGACCGATGGCCGTACAGCAGGACAGATTCGACGCCATGAGCGATGGCGATCTGGTGCGTCACCTCGAGACGGCAGCGAATGAGCGCCGCGACCAGCTCACGATCGGCGAGCGGGCCGGCCAGCTTGGGGCCCCCGAGTGGGTCGCCGAGATCTGGCACGAGGGCGGCCTGGCCGGACGAGTGGTGATGTTCTCGGCCACCGGGGACAGCCGCCGCGAGGCGATGCTGGCCCTGGCACGGCGCCTCGAGAGCATCAGCGGCTAGCGAGGGAGCTACCGCAAAGCCACTGCCTGACGGACACCCCCAGGCCGGCGGACGGGAATAGCCGACCCAAGAAGACGCGCCCACTTCGGGGGAAATGCGGCCGTTTTTCGGCCGGATCTCCCCCAGTGTGGTGGGCCGCGCGGCCTCGCCGCCTCTCAGCTGACGGCCGCCGGTCATGCACTGATACGATCGCGCCGCGCCGGCCCAACCGGCGCGGCGCTGAGTGCAGCGAAGTCCGGTATTGATCCCGGCGCTGTCCCGCAACGGTAACGCCCCAGGTTCTGGGGACGAGCCCGGTCGCCTACCCCAGCGTCTCGATACCAGTCCTCGGATGAAGGGCGGTTCGCGCGCTCCATGAGTGCGAGGGCTCCTTCGTCCTCCGCACCATGGAGGATGACGCTTGACCAGTTTCGCTCGGCGCTTCGGGCAGGGGTGGCGCAGGCTCGGCCCCGGCGGGCGCCGCCAGGCCGGGTTGATGCTGGCAACCATCACCGGGCTCAACGCCGCCGGCTGGGGGATCTTCGTGGTGGCGATCCTGCCCCACCGCTTCCACTACAGCGGCCTGGGCATCGGGCTCGGCGTCGCGTTCACGGCCTGGACGCTCGGCTGCCGGCACGCGTTCGACGCCGACCACATCGCGGCGATCGACAACTCGACGCGGAAGCTGATGGCCGACGGCAAGCGGCCGCTCGGGACGGGGTTCTTCTTCGCCCTGGGCCATGCCAGCATCATGCTCGTCGTCGGCACCGGGATCACGATCGCGGCCAGGTCGATGTTCCACGCGGTGGTGGATCCCAGCTCGGCGTTCGAGACGGCCGGCGGGGTCGCGGGGACGGCGCTGTCGGCGAGTTTCCTGTGGCTGATCGCCGGGCTGAACCTGGTGATCTTCGCCGGGATCCTGCGCGTGTTCCGGGGGATGCGCCGAGGTGAGTTCAGCGAGGCAGAGCTGGAGCGCCAACTGGAGTCCCGCGGGCTCATGTACCGCGTGTTCGGAAGGTGGATGCGCTCCATCAACCACTCCTGGCAGATGTTCTTCGTGGGGTCGGTGTTCGGGATCGGCTTCGACACCGCCACCGAGGTGCTGCTGCTGGCCGGCACGGCCGCGGCCGCCACCCAGGGCCTGCCCTGGTACGCGGTGCTGACTCTCCCGCTCCTGTTCGCCGGAGGTATGACGCTGTTCGACAGCTTCGATGGGTTCTTCATGAACACGGCGTACGGGTGGGCGTTCGCCCGGCCGGTGCGCCGCGTCTACTACAACCTTACGATCACCGGGCTGTCGGTCGCGGTGGCATTCCTCGTCGGCGGGATCGAGGTCGTGGGACTGATCTCCACCGAGTTGCACCTGCACGGCTGGTTCGGCGACGCGATGGCCAACTTCGACCTCAACACCGCCGGGTACCTGATCGTGGCCCTGTTTGTCGTCGTGTGGCTGGTGGCGTTCGCCGTGTGGCGCTTCGGTCGCGTCGAGGCGCGCTGGGAGGCCGCCGCGCAGGCTGCCGGCACGCCCCGGGAGGCCGGCCAATGATCGCCGCCACCGATCGCTGCCCGGGCGTGCTGCGCCTGCACGAGGCAGCCGACGGCCGGCTGGCCCGGGTCCGCCTCCCCGGCGGGCGGATCGGCCCCGACGGGCTGGCCGCACTGGCGCAGGCCGCCGCGTTGGGCAACGGGACGATCGAGCTGACGGCGCGGGCCGCCGTGCAGATCCGGGGCCTGCCAGCCGGCGCGGCCGAGCCATGCGCCGCGTTGCTGGCACCCGCCGGCCTGCTCCCGTCTCCGGATCACGACCGGGTGCGCAACATCCAGGCCAGTCCCGTGGCCGGCCGCCACCCGGCCGCCCGGGCCGGGATCGACGACGTCGTCGCCGACCTCGACCGCCGGATCTGCGCCGACCCGGCCCTGACCGCGCTGTCCGGGCGTTTTCTGTTCGCCGTCGACGACGGCAGCGGATTGCACGGCGACCGCCCGGCCAACGTGCTGCTGGTGGCCCATGACGCCGCCCGGTTTCGCCTCCACGTGGGTGGCGAGCCGACGGCGGACGCGCTGCCGTGGGCGGACGCCGCCCGGGCGGCGGTGGCGGCGGCCGCGGGCGCGCCGGGCCCAGGCGCGGCGCCGACGTCTGTCAGGTCCCTCGCACTCGGCCCGCTGCGCCAGCGCGACGGGCGCGTGGCGGTCACGGCGATGCCCCGTTTGGCCCGGCTGGACCCGCCCACCGTCCAGGGGCTGGCGGCGCTGGCCCGCGCCCACCACACCGACGTGCGCGTCTCCGCCCAGCGCGCGCTGACGCTGGTCGACATCGCCGAGGACGACGCCCCGGAAGTGGTCCGGAGCCTCGCCGGGCTCGGCCTGGTCACCGACCCAGCGTCGGGTTGGTACGGCCTGACCGCGTGTGCCGGGTTGGGCGCCTGCGCCCTCGCCCGGCGCGACGTCCGCGCCGAGGCGGCCGATCGGGCCCGGCTGCGGACGGCGCAGTCACCCAGAGAGCACTGGTCGGCCTGCGAGCGGCGCTGCGGGCGCCCGGCCGGCGCCCACGCCGCGTTCACCGCCGCGGCCGACGGCCGTCTGCAGGTCGAGCAGGACTCGGCACGATGAGCTACGTCCGCGACGGCGCCGAGATCTACCGCCGGTCGTTCGCCACGATCCGCGCCGAGGCCGACCTGGCGCGGTTTGACCCGGTGCTGGAGCGCGTCGCGGTCCGGATGATCCACGCCTGCGGAATGGTCGACCTGGCCGGCGACGTAGACGCCTCCCCCAGCTTCGGTGCCGCCGCCGAGCGCGCGCTGCAGGACGGGGCGCCGATCCTGTGCGACACGCAGATGGTCGCCTCGGGCGTCACCCGGTCACGGCTGCCGGCGGGCAACCCGGTCGTATGCACGCTGTCGGACACCCGGACGGCCCGCCTGGCGGCCGACCTCCAGACCACCCGGACCGCCGCCGCGGTCGAGCTGTGGCGCCCACGACTGGCGGGCGCGCTCGTCGTGGTCGGTAACGCCCCGACCGCGCTGTTTCACCTGCTGGAGATGATCGAACGCGGCGGGCCGGCCCCGGCGGCGGTGGTCGGCGTCCCGGTCGGGTTCATCGGCGCCGCCGAGTCCAAGCAGGCGCTGGCCGAGCACCCGTCGAGCACCGAGCACGTCGTGGTGCACGGCCGCCGTGGCGGGAGCGCGATCGCCGCCGCCGCCGTCAACGCCCTGGCGAGCGCGGCCGAATGACCGCGCCGCGGACATCGCCCGGACGGCTGTTCGGCGTCGGCGTCGGCCCCGGCGACCCCGAGCTGATGACCATAAAAGCGCGCAAGGCGATCGAGGCGGCCGACGTCGTCGCCTATCCCGGCGCCCAGCACGGGCGCAGCGTGGCCCGCCGGATCGCGGCGCCCTATCTGCGGGAGGAGCAGACAGAGCTCCCGCTGCGCTACCCGGTCACCACCGGCGCGACCGACCATCCCGGCGGCTACGAGGCCGCGATCCGCGAGTTCTACGACCAGGCCGCCGCCGAGGTCGCCGCGCACCTGGACCGGGGCCGCGACGTCGCGATCCTGTGCGCCGGGGACCCGCTCATGTACGGCTCGTACATGTACCTGCACGAGCGGCTGGCGGACCGCTACGAGACGGTCGTGATCCCCGGAGTGCCGTCGTTCTGCGCCGCCGCCGCGGCGGCCGGCACGCCACTGGTCAAGCGCGACGACGTGCTGACGATCGTCCCCGGCACCCTGCCGCCCGACGAGCTGGAGGCGCGGCTGCGCGGCAGCGAGGCGTCGGTCGTGCTCAAGCTGGGGCGCACGTTCGCCAAGGTGCGCGACGCCGCCCGCCGCGCCGGGGTGGCCGCGCGCGGCATCTACGTGGAGCGGGCCAGCTCGGACGCCGAGCAGGTGGCGGCGCTGGAGGCGGTCGATGATGACGTGCCGTACATGTCGCTGGTGCTCGTCCCATCGGCCGAGCCGTCAGTGCCGGGGAACGGTCGGGCCGGGCGGGTGTCAGTGGTCGGCCTGGGGCCGGCCGGACCGCAGTGGCTGACGCCCGAGGCGCGCGCCGAGTTGGCGGCGGCCGAGGTGCTAATCGGCTACGAGACCTATCTGAACCGCGTGCCGGTCCGCCCCGGGCAGGAGCGCTTGGCCACCGACAACCGGGTCGAGCTGGAGCGGGCCGCCCACGCCATCGAGCTGGCCCGCGCCGGCCGGCGCGTGGCCGTCGTCTCCTCCGGCGACCCCGGCATCTTCGCGATGGCCACGGCCGTCCTGGAAGCGGTCGAGGACCGCTCTGCGCTCGGCGACGTCGACGACCTGGACGTCCGGATCGTTCCGGGGCTGTCGGCCATGCAGGCGGCCGCCGCTCGCGCCGGAGCGCCGCTCGGTCACGACTTCTGCGTGATCTCGCTGTCGGACCAGCTCAAGCCGTGGGCGGTGATCGAGCGCCGGCTGAAGGCGGCAAGCCGGGCCGACCTGGTGCTGGCGCTCTACAACCCGGCCTCGCGGACCCGGCGGACGCAGCTCGTCCGCGCGCTCGAGGTGCTGCGGGCGCAGCGCCACCACGACACGCCGGTGGTCGTCGCCCGCGCCGTGGGTGCCGCCGAGGAGGCGGTGACCGTGACCACCCTCGCCCAGCTTGACCCCGCCGCCGTCGACATGCGGACCCTGCTGATCGTCGGCTCCTCGACCACCCGCGCGCTGCCGGGGGGGCGCGTCTATACGCCGCGGCGCTACCCCGGATGACCGAGCGCCCAGCGACAGGCCTCGTCGACCGCGGCCACGACCGGTGCGTCCGGACGGGGCGGCCGGCGCACGACGATCACCGGCAACCCCCGCGTCCGGGCGGCATCCAGCTTGGCCCGCGTGTGCCGGCCGCCGCTGTCCTTGGTGACGACCAGGTCGATCCGGTGCTCGTCGATCAGCCCCAGTTCGCCGGCCAGCGTGTACGGGCCGCGGTCGAGGATGAGCGCGTGGCGGGGCGGCAGGGGCGGCTGCGGCTGGTCCACGCAGCGCACCAGGAACCACACCTCGGCGGACCGGGCGAACACGGCCAGTCCCTGGCGGCCGGTGGTCAGCAGCACCCGCTCGCCCAGCGCCGGGAGCGCGTCGGCGGCGCCGGCCAGGTTGTCCACCCACGTCCAGCGGTCGCCCGGGCGCTCGCTCCAACCCGGGCGCTCCAGGCGCAGCAGCGGCACGCCGGCGGCGGCGCAGGCCGCCCCGGCCGAGGCCGAGATCCGCTGAGCGAACGGGTGGGTGGCATCGACCACGGCGCGGACGCCGTGCTCCGCCAGCCACGTGGCCAGCGCGTCCGGCCCGCCGAAGCCGCCTATCCGTACCTGGCCGGCCGGCAGACGCGGGCGGGCCACCCGGCCGGCCAGCGAGGTCGTCACCGGGAGACCGCGCACGTGCAGGCTGGCGGCCAGGTCGCGCGCCTCGGCCGTGCCGCCGAGGACCAGGATCACCGGAGCGCCCCCTGATGAGGAAGCTGTCGGTGATCGGGATCGGCGCCGGCGATCCGGCGCAGGTCACCGTCGAGGCGGTGGACGCGCTGAACGCCGCCGACGTCCTGTTCGAGATCGCCCGTGGCGCCGACGACCTCACGCACGCGCGCACGCAGCTCTGCCGGCGACATCTGAGGCCGGGCCGTAACCCGGCCGTGCGGCGGATCGAGGAGCCGGAGCGCGACCGGACGGCGGCGGACTACACCGGGGCCGTGGCGGATTGGCGCGCACGCCGCTCCGACGTGTGGGAGGAGGCGATCGGCTCCGGCCTGGGCCCCGACGGCCACGGCGCGTTCCTGGTCTGGGGAGACCCGTCGCTGTTCGACAGCACGATCGCCGTGCTCGACGAGATCCGGGGGCGCGGCCGGGTGGCATTCGGCTACGAGGTCCTGCCCGGGATCAGCAGCCTGCACGCGCTGACCGCCCGCCACCGGATCGCGCTCAACCGCGTCGGCGGCGCGGTGCTGATCACCACCGGCCGGCGCCTGGCCGAGCACGGCCTGCCCGACGGCGTCGACGACGTCGTGGTGATGCTCGACGCCCACTGCTCGTTTCGCCACGTGGCCGACGAACCGCTGGACATCTACTGGGGCGCCTACCTGGGGACGCAGGACGAGCTCCTCGTATCCGGCCCGCTGGCCGACGTCGCGGGCGAGATTGAGCGGCTGCGCGGGCAGGCGCGCGAGCGCCGGGGCTGGATCATGGACCTGTACCTGCTGCGCCGCCGCTGACCTCGCCGTTCCGCTGCCCGCGCACGCGCGCGTGGGAATACAGGTGGCTGTCGCGGAAGCCCTCGGCGGCCAGCGCCGGACCGACGACGATCGTCGCCGTGCGCCGCACCCCGGCCGCCCGCACCACCGGGGCGATCGTGGCCAGAGTCCCGCGCAGCACGACCTCGTCGGGATGGCTGGCCCGGGCCACCACCGCCGCCGGGCAGTCGGCGCCGTATGCCGCCGACAGCGTGGCGGCCAGGTCGTCGATCGCCTGGGCGCCGAGGTGGATGACCAGCGTCGTGCCGTGGGCGGCCAGGTCCGCCAATCGCTCCCCGTCGGGCATCCGCGAGGCGTTGGCGCTGTGGCGGGTGAGGATCACCGTCTGGGCGACCTCGGGAATCGTGAGCTCGCGCCCCAGCGATGCGGCGGCGGCGGCGAACGCCGGCACTCCCGGGGTCAGGTCCCACGGGATCGCCAGCGCGTCGAGGCGGCGAGCCTGCTCCGCCACCGCGCTGTAGATCGACAGGTCGCCCGACTGCAGCCGGGCGACATCGTCGCCCCGGTCGTGCGCCGCCGCCATCTCGGCCACGATCGCGTCCAGGTCGAGTTGCTGGGTGTCGACCAGCCGCGCGCCCGCCGGGGCGTGTCCCACGACCTCATCGGACACGAGCGCACCCGCGTACATGCACACCGGGCAGGCAGCGATCAGCCGCTGGGCGCGCAGCGTGATCAGGTCGGCGGCGCCGGGCCCCGCCCCAATGAAGTGGACGGTCACTTGACCGCGCTCCACTGAACGACCGGCCGTTGCGCCCGCCACCCGGTGAAGCGACCGATCGGCTCGGC
>JBPYFQ010000112.1:0-13934 GCA_051985625.1 Solirubrobacteraceae bacterium | reverse complement strand
GATCATGCGGCTGCGGCGCCGCGCCGGCTCGGACCACAAGATCGTCGACCACAACAACGGCCACCGCCACGAGGACGCGTTCGTCACCCTGGTGCGCGACTACGGCCTGCTGAACGAGGCCGAGTTGTTGCCCCGTTCCTACGGCGGCAACTCGTGGTTCGGCAAGTTCCATCCCGCGGCCGGCAAGGAGCTGTTGTCCTCGCTCAGCACGGTGATCACCGGCGTCGTCCGCGGCAAGATCAACCCCAAGATCGCCATGTTGGGCCACAAGCTGCCGAAGGCCGACCTGAGCGCCATCAAGCGGATCTACGCCAGGGTCGAAGACCGCCCGCAGCGCGTCGAGCTGAACCTGTACGTCAGTGGCTACGAGGACGAGCCCGAGCTCATCGCCGCCGGTGAGGAAACGGTGCCACCGCCGGGAGACCCGACCGCCTCGATCGAAAGCGAGAAGAAATGAAGGTCGCCTACTGGCCGGGCTGCGTGAGCCGCGGGTTCACGCCAGAGCTCCACGGTTCGATGGCCAAGGTCGCGCCGCTGCTCGACCTGGAGCTGGTCGAGCTCGACCGCGCCGCCTGCTGCGGCGCCGGCGTGATCGCCGAGCACAACCAGGAGCTCGCCGACACCCTCAATGCGCGCACGTTCGCGCTGGCGCAGCAGACCGACGGCGAGCTGATGATGAACATCTGCTCCACCTGCCAGGGCTCACAGTCCGAGTGCCAGGAGCGGCTGGACGCCAACTCCGAGTACCGGGCGTTCATCAACCAGAACCTGAGCGACGAGGGCCTCACCTACGAGAAAGGCCTGACCAACAAGAACCTGCTGTGGCTGCTCGTCGAGGAGATCGGCCTCGACACGCTGCGCTCCAAGGTCAAGCGCCCGCTCACCGACCTCAAGGTCGGCCCGTTCTACGGCTGTTACATCGTCCGCCCGGTCAACCGGCTGGGCATCGACGAGGAGCACCCGCGTGACCGGTACATGCACATGGTCATCGAAGCGCTCGGCGGCACGGTCATCGACTATGCCGGCGTCTACAAGTGCTGTGGCTTTCCGATCATCACCATGAACAAGACGGCCTCGCTCAAGATGGCCGGGCGCCATCTCGGCGACGCGCTCGACGCCGAGGCCGACTGCCTGGTGGTGCCGTGCCCCCTGTGCCACCTCAACCTGGACCTCCAGCAGCCGCTGGCGGCCAAGGAGACCGGCCGCGACCTCGGCCTGCCCGTGCTCCATCTCCCCCAGCTGCTCGGCCTGGCCCTCGGGCTCGAGCCCAAGGAACTGGGCATGACCAAGCACGTGGTCAAGCCGACCTCGGTGATCGACTGGTCCGCATCGGTCGTCGCCGGCGCCCCGGCTTAAGCATCGCCCCTATAAAGGGAGCAGGACGCGGAGCCACCAGTTACCCCGCGCCCTACTCTGTTCCCATTGCCCGTCCCTGGAGCCATCACGGGCTCCCAAAGACTTGCAAGGAGAGGATTCCACGGAAGAACGGTGATCAATCTCACCTTCAGCGGGTGAATTTGGGGGGATATGGGGTAAAGAAACGGGTGAGAGCGTCCTCCCCGGGAGCGCTCCCGCTCCGTGGCCATCGACGACCGACAACCGATTGCGCTTGCCGTCGCTGAGTTCGAGGACATCGTCAGCCTGGGCCTGCGGAGGCTCATCGAGGGGGATCCACACCTCCGGCTGGTGGCCGTCGACGTCCCAGCCACGAAGATGGAGCAGACGCTCGCCGAGTCCGCCCCGGACATCGCCATCCTCAATGTCGCCGCGCTGTCCCGCCCCGCCGACCTCCGGGCGCTGCACTCGGGCTTCCCGGACGTCCGCCTGATGGTCCTGGCCGACAATCCCTCGGCCGCCGAGTGCCGCCAGCTGATCGGCTTCGGGGCCACGGTCTGCCTGTCCAAGTCGACCCGCGCGCGTGACCTGCTCCAGGCCATCGATCTGGCCAGCCGGGGACTTCAGGTGATGCCGTCGACCGACGCTCAGGGGTGTGAGACCACCGACGCCGCGCAGCTGACCCCGCGGGAGGCCGACGTGCTGGAGCTGCTGCAGGGCGGGCGGTCGAACGCCGAGATCGCCGCGGAGTTGCACGTCGGCGTGGAGACCGTGCGCACCCACGCGCGCAACATCTACCGCAAGCTCGGCGTCAGCACCCGGCGCGAGCTGCGCGTCCCCGGCTGAGCCGCGTCACCGGCGAAGCCGCGTCGCCGGCGAAGCCGCGTCGCCGGCCGAGCCGCGTTCACCAGGGCCGGCCGAAGCGCTCGCCGAACGCGAACTCGCTCACCGGCCGGCGGCTCAGGCGCCGGGGCCACGGATCGGCCCGGTACCCGGTCGCGATGTGGCCCGCCAGCGCCATCCCCTCCGGGATCGCCAGCAACTCGCGCACCTCGGCCTCGGCCGGCACGAGCAGCGTGGTGAACGCGGCGCCCAGCCCCTCGTGGCGCAGTCCCAGCAGGATGTTCTGGACGAATGGGTAAATTGAGGCCCCGCCGACGATGCTCGGCCGATCCAGCTCGGCGTCGGTGATGGCCAGGGCGCTCAGCTCGACGCACGGGACCAGGTGGACCGGAATCTCGTCGAAGCGGTGGGCGAACTCGTCGGCGCCGCGCAGCATGCGCAGCCGCCCGGGGGGCAGGCCGCTCGCCTCGCCGGCCTCCAGTGCAGCCCGGGCGCCCGTCGCCCGCGTGTACTCCATCCAGTGTGGCTCGTACAGCTCGCGCAGCCGCCGCCGGGTGTCCTGGTCGGTGATCACCACCACCCGCCAGCCCTGGCGGTTGCCGCCGCTGGGGGCGAAGCGGGCGTTGTCCAGCACGCGCTCCAGCACCTCGCGCGGGACCGGCTGGTCGGTGAAGCGCCGCGTCGACGGCGCGCAGCGCATGACCTCGTAGATCGGGTCGGCCACGGGCGGTGAGGCCTACGCCGACGCCCGGTCGCCGGCCAGCAGCTCGGCGATCTGGACCGCGTTGGTGGCGGCGCCCTTGCGCAGGTTGTCGGACACCACCCACATCGAGAACGCCCGGGGATGGGACTCGTCGCCGCGGAGGCGGCCGACGAACACCTCGTCCCGGCCGGCCGCCTGCAGCGGCGAGGGAACGTCGTCCAGGGCGATGCCGGGCGCGGCGGCCAACAGCTCGCGGACCTCGTGGACCGAGATCGGCTCCCGCGTCTGGACGTTGACGGCCTCCGAGTGGGAGACCCGGACGGGCACCCGGACGCAGGTGACCGCGATGCCGATGGCCTCGTCCTCGAGGATCTTGCGCGTCTCGAACATCATCTTGCGCTCCTCGTCGGTGTGGTCGTCACCGTCGGCGAAGCTGCCGGCGGCGCCGATGACGTTGAACGCGATCTGGTCCGGGTACACGGCCGGGTCCGGTATTACATCTCCGGTCAGGTCGGCCCGGGTCTGGGCGTCGAGCTCGTCCAGGGCCTTCTTCCCCGTGCCGGACACCGACTGATACGTGGACACGATCAGCCGCTCGATCCCGACGGCACGATGGACCGGCGCCAGCGCCACCATCAGCTGCATCGTCGAGCAGTTGGGGTTGGCGATCAGTCCGCGGTGGCCGGCCAGCGCGTGCGGGTTGACCTCGGACACAATCAGCGGGACGTTCGGATCCCGGCGCCAGGCCGAGGAGTTGTCGACCACCACCGCTCCGCTGGAGACGAACCGCGGGGCCCACTCCTTCGAGGTGCCGCCGCCGGCCGAGAACAGCGCGATGTCGATCCCGTCCAGGTCGGCCGTATCGTCGAGCACGTGGACCGGCCGGCCGTCGATCTCCCGGCCGGCCGAGCGGGCCGAGGCGAACAGGACGAGGTCATCGGCTCCGAATGAGCGCTCGGCCAGTACGTCGAGCATGACGCGGCCGACGTTGCCCGTCGCGCCGACCACCGCTACGCGAGTCATCGCGGGCCCTGCTCCAGCTCGACCGCCTCCGCGCCCAGGTCGAACGCGGCATGGAGGGCGCGCACCGCCGACGGCACGTCGTCCTGGCGGATCACGCAGGAGATCTTGATCGGCGAGGTGGAGATCATCTCGATGTTGATGTTCTCGTCGGCCAGCGTCTGGAACACCTTGGCCGCGACGCCCGGGTGCGAGCGCATGCCGGCGCCGACGATCGATACCTTGCCGATCTCGGTGTCGGTATCGACCCGGGTCAGCTCCAGGTCGGCTCGGACCGGTGCGAGCGCCTGCTCGGCCGCGCGCAGGTCCTCGGTGCCGATCGTGAACGACACCTCGGCGTCGACGCCCTCGGTCCGGGGCTCGTTCTGGATGATCGTGTCGACGTTGCAGTTGGCGTCGGCCAGCGCGTTGAAGATGGCGGCGGCGGCGCCCGGGCGGTCCGGCACGCCGATCAGCGTGATCCGCGCCTCGTCGGTGTTGTGGGTGACGGCGGTGATCAGGGGGTGTTCCATGGTCTCGTCTTCTCCGAGCACAAAGGTACCGGGGGCGGGGTCAAAGCTGGACCGGCAGTGGATGCGCACGCCGTGGGTGCGGGCGTACTCCACCGAGCGCAGCTGGAGCACCTTGGCGCCGGAGGCGGCCATCTCCAGCATCTCCTCGAAGCTGACGTACGGCAGCTTGCGGGCGTTGGAAACGATCCGGGGGTCGGCGCTGTACACGCCGGCCACGTCGGTGTAGATCTCGCACACCTCGGCGTCGATGGCGGCCGCCACGGCCACGGCGGTGGTGTCGGACCCGCCGCGCCCCAGGGTCGTCACGTCGCGGCTGGTGGAGACGCCCTGAAAGCCGGCCACGAGCACGATCCGGTCCTCGCTGAGCGCCTCCCGGATGCGGTCGGCGCGGACGTCGAGGATCCGTGCCTTGGTGTGGGACGTGTCGGTCACGATCCCGGCCTGCGAGCCGGTCAGCGAGATGGCGCGGTGACCCAGATCATTGATCGCCATCGCGCACAGCGCACAGGAGATTCGCTCCCCGGTCGACAGGAGCATGTCCATCTCGCGCCGGTCCGGCTCGGGCGAGACCTCCGTGGCCATGGCGATCAGATCGTCGGTGGTCTGGCCCCGGGCCGACAGGACCGCGACGACCCGCTTGCCGGATTCCCGCTGGCCGACGATCCGCCGCGCCGCCGCCTTGATCCGCTCGGCGTCGGCCACCGACGTGCCGCCGAACTTCATCACGACTGTCTCGGACACGCCCGACAGGGTAGGGGCTCGCGCCCCGCGGGGCGGTGCGCCTCGCAGAGGGCGACGCGCTCCGGAGGGCGGCGCGGCGCGGTCCGCGGCTGAGTGGTTAGCGGGCCGACCGGCGAACGCCGGCGGCGAAGGCCCGGGGGGCGGCGCGATCGCTGGTGACCGGCCAGTTGGCCTGCTTGCGCAGGTCGTACCAGACCAGCGAGGTCACCTGCCGGTGGGCGCGCAGGTCGGCGAACATGCCGGTGATCCAGGCGGCCTTGCTGCCGCCGGCCTCGGCGCTGGCCACCTCGCTGATCTGGATCGGCTTGCCGGGCGCGATCTTCGCCAGGACCCGCTGGGTCGGATTGAAGATCCGGGCGAAGCTGCGCCAGCCGCCCCAGCTCTTGAGCGTGCTGCCGCCGTTGAACACCGAGACGCCCACGATGTCGACGTAGGCACGGCCCGGGTACAGGCGGGCCTTGAGGCTGGCCGTTCCGGCCGCCGGGCTCCAGACCCAGCGGACGTTGTGGACGTGCAGTCGCGTGAAGATCCGGTGCACGTGGCGCCAGGCGGCCACGAACTGCCCCGGCCGGTTGTGGTTGACCGCCTCGGACCACGGATACCAGTTGCCGTTCATCTCCTGGGCCAGGCGCAGGTACACGGTGCGGCCGAAGCGCCGCAGGGTGAGCGCCCACTTGCGGATGTAGGCGTCGTGGCGACCGGAGATGATCGACTTCAGGGTGTAGCGCGGCTGGTGGGTGGTGCTGCCGTTGTAGTCCCAGGGCTCCCAGGAGATCTCGGGGACGCTGTGGCGGGCGGCGATGGCGCGTAGCTGGCTCAGGTTCGGCTGGGAGTGCTGCCAGTCGGCGTACCACATCACGATTCCCGCGTGCGTGTGCACCGCCTGCTCGAACCCGTTCACCTGACCAAGGTCATGCTTGGTCCAGGGCGTGGTGGAGTTGTCGGCCAGGGCCAGGGTGGTCACGCCGATCGTCAGGCGGGGATGGACGCCGGCCACGATCGGGACGGGCTTGGGCTCCGGGGCTTGGTGCGCGGCGAACCTCAGGGCCAATCCCGGTGCGGCGATGGCGCCCAGGCTGGCCAGCCCGGACGTGCTCACGACGCCGATCTTGGCCAGCGAGCTGCGCAACGCCCCCACTCGCAGAGCGCGGGGATGCTCGTAGACGTGGAGGCCGATGATCGCCGCAGCGGCGACTGTGTAGAGCGCGACGTTGATGGTGGCGAGCGTGTAGTAACCGTGCGCGGCCCCGGCGTGCAACCCTAGCAACGACGGCAGCGCCGAGATCGCCGCCAGCGCCAGGTACGGGGTGATGACCCGCATCGGGACCGGCGCCACCCCGGACCGCGTCCCCTTGGGTGTGACCTTGAACGCGAACTCCCGTCCGACGAGCCGCCCCGCGACCGCGTGCAGACAGCCGAACAGCGCCCACGGCCAGCGGACCAGCTGGAACAGGGCCATCTCCCAGCTGACCGGGCGGGCGTCCCGCGGCCGCAGCCAGCCGAGCCGTCGCAGCCACAGGACCGTGAGCAGCAGCACGAGCGTGGCCGGCGCGAAGTGCGCGTAGAACGAGCCCAGCGAGAGCCGCATGAACGGCGTGCGGGTGACGATGGCGACGATCGGCAACAGCACCGAGGCCAGCATCAGCAGGGCGAACAGCGGATACCACCACAGGCAGAAGCCCAGCCGGATTCGCGCCGCCCGGCTAAGCCCTTTGCGGTATTGCCGATTGATTCCCAGGAGCACGTTCATCATGCTTCGGGACCACTGGAATTCCTGCGTCATGCAGTCGGCGAACGTGGCCGGGCCATCGCCGTGGGCCTCGGCGTCGATCGCGAAGACGCCCTGCCACCGATGAGAGCTCAGCATCAGCGTGGTCGTGAAGTCCTCCGCCAGTTCGGGGCCCAGGCCCCCGACCTCGCGCAGAGCCGAGGTGCGCACCGCGTAGTGCGAGCCGATGCAGCTGGGGGCATAGCCGCCGCTGTGGCCGGCCTGGGTCGGGCCGTGCAGGACGGCCTCGGCGTACAGCCGACCGCGCGCCGACCACGAATCGGCCGCGTTGCGGTCGCAGATGCTCGGCGCCGCGACGTAGCCGACCAGCGGATCCCGGAACGGGACCACCATGTGGCGCAGGTAGTCCGGCTCGGGAACGTGGTCGGCGTCGAGCTGCGCGACGACGTCGTAGAGCTCGTAGCCCCACATGTCGTAGAAGTAGGCGAGGTTGCCCTCCTTGCAGCGGGTCCGCCGCGGCCAGGTGGGACGGTGGTAGTCGGCGACGCCCTCCCGCGTGGACACCCGGACGCCATGCTCCGCGCACCACCCCAGCGTCTCCCCCGCGGGGCTCTCGTCGGCCAGCCAGGTGTCGAACGGGTACGGGTAGTCCTGGGCCAGCATCGCCTCGAGGGTCTCGCGCACGACCGCCCACGGCTCGCTGGGAGCCTTGGTCACCACCATCGCCACCCGCAGCTCGGGCGGCTCCAGGTCCTGGTTGGGCCGCTTCATCCGGTAGATCCAGAAGAAGAACCAGAGCGGCACGAACACCATCTCGAAGCCGAGCAGCCCCGTGCTGACCGCGGCCGTGGCCGGCGAGGACACGTGAGCGGGCTCCAGCCACCAGGCCCACGCCCACACACTGAGCAGGCACCAGGCGGCGATCAGGCAGGCCAGCCGAGCGCGCCGGGCGCGCGTCAGCCCCGCCCTCAGGTGACGGTTGTGGCGATTGCGCCGCCACGACCGCCGCCGCTCGACCGGCGCGCGCGACGGTCCGGCGCCGTGGGTCCCTATCTCGCTGGTGTCGGCGCGCGCCCCGTCCAGTGGGCCACGCGCAGGAGCTTCGAGCACACGACCCCCCGGCCATGCGATTCATCCGTGACTGGCATGTCCGCTGGCGCCTTGGCCGGCGACCCATCCGGGGTCCCCGATGTTGCCGTGGCTCCAGCGGCTGAGACGATGGCAGACCGGCGGGAGGTGTCAACGTGTTGATCCGTCGAGCGAGGTCCGGCGCGGCGTCGATCAAACGTCCAGTCCGGCCACGCGGGTTCAGGCGCGCCGCGGCGCGCGTCGAGGCTGCTCCCGTGCCCGCGCCGCGCCGAGCCCCAGACAGCCGACGGCGCCATTCGGCCCTGGCCCTGCTCGGCCTGGCCTGGGCGGCGGCGCTCGTCCTCGGCCTGGCCACCAGCGCCACCGCCGGCGCGACCGGCGGACACACCGCCCGCGCCGCCCATGCCCACCGCGCTGCCCACGCCCACCGCCGCGCCCACCGCCGGGGCCACCACCACTCCAAGCGCCACCGGCGGGCTCGCCACGCGCGGCACGTCCGCCGCGCCCGGCACATCCGGCACGCCCGGCTGGTGGCCGTCGCCGCCGCCACGGGCCCGGCGCCGCTCGTGTTCGGCATTTATCCCGGCGGCGCGGCCGGCACGACGGGACCCAACGGGCCGGTAGCGCCGGAGGACCCGGCCAAGCGGCTGGCCGCGCTTCAGCAGCTCCGCGCCCCGGGCGTCCCGTTCGTGGTCCACATGTACGCCGGATACACCGGCCCGGGGGGCTGGACGGCCGCCCAGCAGGTCGGCGCCAACGTGGCGCAGTACACCGCGGCGGGCTTCGAGGTGGAGCTGGTCGTCACCTACCGGCCCACCGACGGCGGCTCGCCCCAGGACGTCAGCGGCTTTGAGGGCTTCGTCTCACAGACGCTGGCCAGCTTCGGGCCCAATCCCAGGTTCGTGTCTCTCCAGGTGACCAACGAGGCCAACGTGGGCGGCGCGCCCAACGCCTCCGACGGCTACTACGCCGGGGCCAAGGACGCTCTGATCGGCGGCGTGCTCGCCGCCCGGGCGGCGATCCAGGCCCACGGTCTTCACCAGGTCGGGGTCGGCTTCAACTGGGCCGTCGCCGGCACGGGCGACCCGCGCGCTTTCTGGAGCTACCTGGGCAGCCGGGGCGGCGCCGCGTTCGTGCGCGCGCTGAACTGGGTCGGCCTCGACATCTACCCGGGCACGTGGGGCGCACCCTTGTCAGGCTCGCTCTCAAGCGGCACCACGACGGCGATGAACGCGGCCCTGACGGACCTGCGCAGCGTCTACCTGCCGTTGGCCGGGATCCCGTTCAGCGTGCCGATCCACATCTCCGAGAGCGGCTATCCAACCGGCCCGGGCCGGACGCCGGCCATGCAGGTGGAGGCCCTGCGCGCCGCCGTCGGGGCGGTCCAGGCCGGGCGAGCCAAGTTCAACATCAGCGATTACCGCTGGTTTGACCTGCGCGACGCGCTGTCGAACACCACCAACTTCCAGACCCAGTACGGCCTGATGACCGACGCCTACGTGCCCAAGCCGGCCTTCTTCGCCTACCGGGACCTGGTGGCCCAGCTGCGTTAGCCGGCCGTTTAGACCGCCCGGCGGCCGGCCAGGGCGGCGGCCGCCGCTAGACCGCGCGGCGCCCGGCCAGGGCCCGGCCGAGGGTCAGCTCGTCGGCGTACTCCAGATCGGCCCCGACCGGCAGGCCGCTGGCCAGCCGAGTGACCGAGATGTCCGGGTTGCGCTCGCGCAGCCCGGCCGCGATGTGCAGCGCGGTCGCCTCCCCGGTGGTGGTGGGGTTGGTGGCGATCACCACCTCGCGGACGGCGCCGTCCTGCGCCCGGGCGTACAGCTCGGCGATCTTGAGGTCCTCCGGGTCGACCCCGTCGATCGGCGATAGGGCCCCGCCCAGCACGTGGTAGCGGCCGCCGAACTCGTGCGTGCGCTCGATCGAGATCAGGTCCGAGGGCTCCTCCACCACGCAGATCACCTCCGGGTCGCGCCGCTCGTCGGCGCAGATCCGGCAGCGGGGGCCGTCGGCCAGGTTGAAGCATTCAGTACACAACCCGATGCGCTCCTTGACCTCCCGGATGGCGTCGGCCAGCGCGAACGCCTCCTCGTCGGAGGCGCGCAGCAGGTGGAACGCGAGCCGTTGGGCGGTGCGGCCGCCGACCCCGGGCAGCTTGGACAGCTCGGTGATCAGCCGTTGGACGGGAGGGGCGTACACCTACATCCCTGGCATCAGGCCGCCCAGGCCGCCCGGGCCGCCCAGACCCCCGAGCCCGCCGGCGATGCTGCCCATCTTCGACGCGGCCAGCTCCTGGGCGGCGCGCATCCCCTCGTTGACGGCGGCCAGCACCATGTCCTGGAGCAGCTCGACGTCATCGGGGTCGACCGCCTGGGGGTCGATCCGGATCTCCTTGACCTCAAGGTCGCCGGACACCTTGACCGACACCATCCCCCCGCCGGCCGAGGCCTCGACGACCTCGTCCTTCAGCGACTCCTGGGCGGCGAGCATGTCCTCCTGCATCTTCTGGGCCTGCTTGAGCAGCTGCTGCATGTTGGGCGGCTGGGGCATCAGTGGGTCTCCTCGTCGTCGTCGTCAAGCACTTCCTGCGCGTCGAACTCCTCCACCAATCGTTTCACGAGGTCCTCGTGGGAGATGCCGGGCTGGGCGGCCTCCTCGGCCGGCTCCGGCTCGTCGCGCAGCTCGTAGCGGAGCGCCAGCGGCGTGCCGACGACGGCGCGCAGCGCCTCGGCGGTCGCCCGGCGGTGTTCGTCCTGCTCGGCCTTGCGCTTGAGAAACGCCTTGCCGGAGGGGAATGCGACGGTCACGCCCTGGTCGTGGAGAGCGACCGGCCGGGCGTCGGCGAGCAGCGCGGCCAGCATCTGGTTCTCCTGGCGCACGACGTCGATGACGGCCGGCCAGCAGGCGGCCACCGTGTCGAGCTCCGGCTCCCCGTTGGGCTGTTGCGGCGCCGCGGCCTGCGGTTCTGGTGGTTTTGGGGGGGCCGCGGCTGGCGCCGCGGCCGGTTCTTGGGGCGCGGGCGGCCGCCCAGCGTCGGCGGGGGCGGAGGAAGGCGGCGGCGGTGCGGGTGGCGGCGGCGCGGGCGCCCGACCCCCCACGGCTGCCTCCAGCCGCTCTATCCGCGCCAGCAGCGCCGCCGTCGACGGGTCGACCTCCGGGGCGGTGGCCTTGATCAGGACCAGCTCCAGCTGGATCCGCGGCTGGGCGCCGTTGGCGGTCGCCTCCAGGGCGGCCGACACGAGGTCAAGCAGGCGCACCACGTCGGTGCCGGCCAACTGCTGGGCCTGGGCGTGCAGCCGCTCGTCGCGCTCCGGGGTGACCCGCAGCTCCTCCGGGACCTCGTCGAGCATCTTGACCGCCAGCAGCTCCCGGGCGTGGATCTCCAGGTCGCGGAGGATCTGCCCGGGGTCCCGGCCGGACTCGGTCAGTCGCGCCGCGGCCCGCAGGGCGGCAGCGGGGTCGTGGGCGACGACGGCGTCCAGGGCCTCGAACAGCTGCTCGGCGTCGGCCACCCCCAGCACCGCCAGCACGTCGGCCGAGGAGATCTGCTCGTCGCCGGCGTAGGTGACCAGCTGCTCCAGGGTGCCGAGGGCGTCCCGGAAGCTCCCCGTGGCATGGCGGGCGATCAGAGCGGTGGCCCCGGGCTCGATGTCGATCTGCTCGGCGGCGGCGACCCGGGCTACGACGGTGGCCACCTGCTCCACCGTGGGGCGGCCGAAGTCGAACCGGTGGCAGCGGTCGACGACCGTTGGGAGCACCTTCTGGGCCTCGGTGGTGGCCAGTACGAAGATCGTCCGCGGCGGCGGCTCCTCCAGCGTCTTGAGGAACGCGTTCCAGGCCTGCGGCGAGAGCATGTGGGCCTCGTCGAGGATGTAGACCTTGTGGCGGCCCGACAGCGGTGCGTAGGCGACGTGCTCACGCAGTTCCCGGATGTCGTCGACGGAGTTGTTGGAGGCCGCGTCCATCTCGATGACGTCGAGCGACGTGGCGTTGGCGATCGAGACGCATGACTCGCACACGCCGCACGGGGTGACCGTGGGGCCGTTGACGCAGTTCAGCGAGGCGGCCAGGATCTTGGCCGTGCTCGTCTTCCCCGTCCCCCGCGAGCCCACGAACAGGTAGGCATGATGGACCTTGTCCCGGGTGATGGCGTTGGACAGCGTGCGCACCACCTGCCCCTGGCCGACCATGTCGGCGAACGTGCGGGGGCGGTGGCGGCGGTAGAGCGAGGGGCCGGTCGACACGGTCCTGCCGAGTCTAGATGCCGGGCCGGTCTGGCCCGGCGCGCCACTCGTCGTGATCTGCGACCGAAAAACGGTCGCGGACTCAGACGAGTCGCGACTCCGGGACGGATTCGGCCCAAAACGGGCCGAATCGCTCCCAGAGTGCGAAAAAATGGACCGTGCACCCTCTGTCGATGCCGTACCCGAGACCGCGACCGCCGTTTGATGACTCCGACCCGGCACTCCCGCCGCGCCTGGAGATGACCGCTTAAGGCTGCTTCCTTCCGGACCTGACCTGGTTCACAGCTCTCCATCGCAACGGGACCGGACCATCACCGCCTCAAACGGGGCGCTGACCTCGGGCCTCAAGCCCCTCGAGAGGGAATTCAGCCCCGCTAAAGCGGATTGCGGATTCAGGGCGCCGCTACGTCCCCGCCTAGCACGGTCGTCCGTCATGCTAGCGCCGGTCGGCGCCTCCGGGGCCGCGACTAGACTCGACAGTCCGTGTCCACCGGTCCCTCTCTGTACCGCCGCCACCGCCCCCGCACGTTCGCCGACGTCGTCGGTCAGGAACATGTCGTACGGACGCTTTCGAATGCCGTCACCCAGGGCAAGGTCCACCACGCCTACCTTTTCGTGGGCTCGCGAGGCACGGGCAAGACGAGCATGGCCAAGATCCTCGCCGCCTGCCTGAACTGCGCCGAAGGGCCGACGGTGGCGCCGTGCGGCCGCTGCGACTCGTGTGTCGCCATCGCCAACGCGACCTCGCTCGATGTGATTGAGATGGACGCGGCGTCGAACAACTCGGTCGACGACATTCGCGACCTGCGCGAGAAGGTCGCCTACGCCCCGGTCTCTGGTCGGCACAAGGTGTACATCCTCGACGAGGCCCACATGCTCTCGCCGCAGGCCTGGAACGCTTTCCTGAAGACGCTCGAGGAGCCGCCGCCGCGCACGATCTTCGTGCTCGCCACCACCGAGGCCCAGAAGGTGCTGCCGACCGTCGTCGACCGCTGCCACCGCTTCGACTTCGGCCGCCCGTCGGTCGAGCAGGTGGCGACCGTGCTGCGGCGCGTGGCCGAGGCCGAGGGGATCGCGATCGACGACGGCGCGCTGGCGCTGATCGCCCGCCACGCCACCGGCAGCTTCCGCGACGCGCTGGGTACGCTCGAGCAGCTCGTGACCTACGCCGGGGAGCAGCGGATCGCGCCCGCCGACGTGCTCGCGGTGCTCGGGGTTGCCGACGCCGAGCAGCTGTTCGAGGCTGTCGAGGCGATCATCGCCCGCGATCCGGCGGGCGCGCTGCGCGCGGCCGCACGGCTCACCGAATCCGGCCGCGACCCAGGGCAGCTGCTCCGCGACCTGGAGGTCCACGGCCGCGAGCTCTTGACCGTCCAGATCCTCGGCGACGTGCCGCCAGAGCTCCGGATCACCCCGGAGCGCGATCGCCGGCTCTCGGAGCAGGCGCACGCGCTGTCGGAGACCGATGCCGTGCGGCTGCTCGACCTGGTCTCGGCCGCACTCGACGCCACCGCGAACGGCGCCCAGCCGCGGATCCAGCTCGAGCTCGCGCTGATCAAGGCAGCCGCGCCCGAGGTCGACCCTTCGACGGCCGCGCTGCTGGCGAGGATCGAGCGCCTCGAAACCGCGCTGCGGACCGCCGGCGGGCTGCGCGCCGTGCGGGCCGCGGACGAGGACTCCCCGGCGGCTCCGCCCCCGCAGCAGCGGGTCGCGGCGGC
>JBPYFQ010000111.1:0-10817 GCA_051985625.1 Solirubrobacteraceae bacterium | reverse complement strand
TAGGATGGCGCGCGATGAGTGAGACGCTCGAACGGGTCGCGCAGATCAGGGCCGAGGCCCAGGACGCGATCGCCGGCGCCTCGACCAGCGACGAGCTCGAGCAGGCGCGGATCAGATACCTCGGCCGCAAAGCCGAGCTGCCCAACCTTCTGCGCGCGGTCGCGACCCTCCCGCCCGAGGAGCGCGCCCAGACCGGGCGGACCGCCAACGAGGCCCGCCAGGCGCTCGAGTGCGCGATCGAGCAGCGCCATGCCGAGCTCGCCGCGAGCGAGCTCGACCGCCGCCTCGAGCACGACCGGATCGACGTCACGCTCCCCGCCGACCCGCTGCCCAATCGCGGCGGTCTCCACCTCATCACCCAGACCCGGCGCGAGATCGAGGAGGTCTTCATCGGGCTCGGGTTCGACGTCGCCGAAGGCCCCGAGGTCGAGACCGTCTATTACAACTTCGACGCGCTCAACCACCCGGTCACGCACCCCGCGCGCGCCAAGACCGACACGTTCTACGTGTCCGACCAGGTGCTGTTGCGCACGCACACGAGCCCGGTCCAGATCCGCTCGATGGAGCTCCAGCCGCCGCCGCTGTACATCATCGAGCCGGGGCGCGTGTTCCGGCCCGACCCGACGGACGCCACGCACACGCCGCAGTTCCACCAGATCGAGGGCCTCGCGGTCGATACCGACGTGACGCTCGCGGACCTGAAGGGCACGCTCGAGGTGTTCGCGCGCTCGGTGTTCGGCGAGGAGCGCCGGATTCGCCTGCGCCCCGACTTCTTCCCGTTCACCGAGCCGAGCGTCGAGGTCGACGTCTCCTGCTTCAACTGCGTCGACGGCGTGACCGCCGACGGGTCGCGCTGCCCGCTGTGCAAGGGGACGGCCTGGATCGAGATCCTCGGCTCAGGCATGGTCGACCCCAACGTGCTGGCCCACGTGGCCGACAACGGCTACGACCCGGAGAAGGTGCAGGGGTTCGCGTTCGGCATGGGGATCGAGCGGATCGCCATGCTCAAGCACGGCGTCCCGGATCTGCGCCTGTTCTACGACAACGACGTCCGCTTCCTGGAGCAGTTCTAGTGCGCGTACCGCTTGAGTGGCTTCACGAGTACTGCCGGCCCGAGCTGAGCACGTTCGACCTGGCCGACCGCCTGGCGATGACCGGGACCGAGGTCGAGCGCGTCGAGACCCACGGCGTCGCCGGCCTGGAGAACTTCGTCGTCGGCAAGGTGGTGGAGGCCGGGCGCCACCCGGACGCCGACCGGCTCAGCGTGTGCCAGGTCGACACCGGGGACGGCGAGCCGTCGCAGATCGTGTGCGGCGCGCCGAACGTCGCCGCCGGGCAGACGGTCGCGGTCGCCCGCCCGGGTGCGGTCATGCCGGACGGCACCAAACTCAAGGTGGCCAAGCTCCGCGGCCAGGCCTCGAACGGGATGATCCTGGCGGAGGACGAGGTCGGCATCGGCACCGAGCACAACGGGATCATGGTGCTGGCGGATGACATCCCGGCGGGCACCCCGCTGGAACGCGTGCTGCCGATCGCCACCGACGTGCTCGTCCTCGAGATCACGCCCAACCGCCCGGACTGCCTGGCCATCTACGGCGTCGCCCGCGAGGCCCATGCCGCCACCGGAGCACCGCTCAAACCGCCGCCGTGGAAGGACGACCCCGGTGCGGACACCGCGACCGACGGCGCTGTCCACGAGCTCATCCAGATCACGGTCGAGGATCCGGAGCGCTGCCCGCGCTTCACCGCCCGCGCGTTCGAGGACGTCACCATCGGACCATCGCCGGCCTGGCTCAAGGCCCGGCTCATGGCGGCCGGCCAGCGGCCGATCTCCAACGTCGTCGACATCACCAATTACGTGATGCTGCTCACCGGCCAGCCGCTGCACGCCTTCGACCTCGACCGCATCGCCGGCGCCCAGCTCACGATCCGCCGGGCTGCCGACGGCGAGACGATCGAGACCCTGGACGGCCAGACGCGAACGCTGGACTCCGACATGCTGCTGATCGCCGACGGCGACGGCCCGACCTCCATCGCCGGGATCATGGGCGGCGCTCGCTCCGACATCGCACCGGACACCACGCGCGTGCTCATGGAGGCGGCCTGCTGGGAGGGCGCCAGCACCCACCGCACGTCGCTGCGGCTCGGGTTGCGCAGCGAGGCCTCGTCGCGGTTCGAGAAGCAGATCCAGCCCGAGCAGGCGATGGAGGCCCAGGCGATCGCCGCCCAGCTGATGATCGACCTGTGCGGCGCGCGGCTCGTCCCGGGAACGGTCGACATCGGCGGCGACGGCCCCCCGCCCAAGACGATCGCGCTGCGCGACGCGCGGGTGACCGGGCTGCTCGGCATCGAGGTCGGCCGCGAGCGGTCCGCCGAGATCCTCCGGGCGCTCGAGTTCAAGGTGGACTGGGCGCCGGACGGACTGGAGGTGACCGTCCCGGCGTTCCGCCGGACCGATGTCACCCGGGAGGCGGACCTGATCGAGGAGGTGGCGCGGCTCGGCGCGCTGGAGGATCTGCCGGCGACGCTCCCGTCCCGCAACGGCGCCTACGGCCGGCTGACCGATGTGCAGCGGCTGCGCCGGCGGGCGGCCGACGCCCTCGCCGCCCAGGGCCTGCACGAGATCGTGGGGTGGAGCTTCGAGGGGCCGGAGACGGCCGAGCGCCTGCGCATCGCCGCCCAGCCGGTGGTGGAGCTGGAGAACCCCATGTCCGGGGACCAGTCGCGGCTGCGCACGACGCTGCTCGGCTCGTTGCTGGAGGTGGGGCAGCGCAACCGCTCCCGCGGTGCCGCAGCGCTGCGTCTGTTCGAGGCGGGTGCCGTGTACCTATCCCGCCCCGACGGGCCGCCGGATGAGCCGTACCGGATTGCCGCGCTGCTGGCCGGGGCGGTGCGCCCGGCGACTTGGCGGGAGGCCGATCCACCGCCGGCCGACTTCTTCGCCGCCAAGGGCGTGCTGGCCGGACTGCTGGATGCCCTCCACGCCGACTGGGCGGTCACGCCGGCCGAGACGCCGGAGCCGTTCCTCCATCCGGGGCGTGCCGCGGAGGTGATCGTCGGCGGGACGCGGGCGGGGTGGATCGGCGAGATCCACCCCTCGGTGGCCGCTCACTGGGACTGGCCCGACCCGATCGCCGCGTTCGAGGTCGACTTCGACGTGGTGACCCGCGTCCTGGGCGGGCAGGTCAAACAGTACGCCGACGTGACCAGCTTCCCGGAGGTCCGGGAGGACCTGGCCGTCATCGTCGCCGACACGGTCACCGCCGCCCAGGTCCTCGACGTCGTCCGGCGGGCGGGCGGCGCGCTGCTCGCCGACGCCGGCGTGTTCGACGTCTACCGCGACGAGCAGCGGATCGGCGCCGGCCGGGTCTCGCTGGCGCTGCGTCTGCACTTCCGCGCGCCGGACCGCACGCTGACCGACGAGGAGGTCGCCGCCCGGCGGCGCAAGATCGCCGCGGCGCTCGGCGCCGAGCTGGAGGGACGCGTGCGTGAATCCTGAGGTCGCCGTGTTCGGGGCCGCCGGGTACGCCGGCGCGCTCAGCGCCCGGCTGCTGCACCGCCATCCCTACTTCATGCTGACGACCGTCACCGCCCGCTCGGACGTCGGCCGGCGCCTCGACGACATCTACCCCTATCACCGGGTGCCGCTCGTGCTGGAGGAGCTCGACCTCGACCGCCACGCCGACGTCGCCGCCGCGGTCGTCGCCTATCCGCATGGCGCGGCTGCCGAGCTGGTCGGAGAGCTGCACCGCCGCGCGGTGAAAGTTGTTGATTTATCTGCCGACTTCCGTCTGCGCGACCCGGCCGTCTACGAGGAGTGGTACCGCCCCCATCCCGAGCCGGCGCTCATCGCCGACGCCGTCTACGGCCTGCCCGAGCACTACCGCGACGAGATCGCCGGCGCCGCCATCGTCGCCAACCCGGGCTGCTACCCGACGGCCGCGGTGCTGGCGCTGGCGCCGCTCGCCCGCGCCGGGCTCATCGGCGACGTGGTGATCGACGCCAAGTCCGGAGTGTCCGGTGCCGGCCGCGGCGCCAACGACAAGACCCACTTCGTCACCGTCGACGAGAACCTCAACCCGTACGGCGTGCCCCGCCACCGCCACACCCCGGAGATCGAGCAGGAGCTGGCGGCGCTGGGCGCCGACGTCACGATCACGTTCACGCCGCACCTCGTCCCGCTGGACCAGGGCGAGCTCGTCTCCTGCTATGTCACCCCCACGGGCGACGCCGAGGACGTGGCGACGATGTACCGGGAGGCGTATGCCGACGAGCCGTTCGTGGAGGTGGTCAGCGGCCCGCCCGGGGTGCGCGACGTCCGTGAGACGAACATCTGCCGGATCTCGGTGCACCGCGACGAGCGGACCGGACGGGTCATCGTGTTCTCGGTCATCGACAACCTGTGGAAGGGCGCGGCCTCCCAGGCCGTCCAGAACCTCAACCTGATGTTCGGTCGCCCGGAGGAGGAGGGGATTTCATGAGTGTTTCCCAAGGGACGTTCTTCTCCAGCCGCTGGGTGCCGCGCCCGGACCACGTGACCGACCTCGGCGGCGAGGGGCTGGCGGCCGGGTTCCGCGCCGCCGGTGTGGCCGCCGGGATCAAGCCCTCCGGCGCCCCCGACGTCGGCCTGCTCATCTGCGACAGCCCGGATGCCACCAGCGCGGCCCGCTTCACCGCCTCCGCCACCCAGGCGCCACCGGTCCTGTTGTGCCGGGAGCGCTGCCGCCTGGGGGCGGTCCGCGCCGTCGTGGTCAACGCCGGCAACGCCAACGCCGCCACCGGCCGCCCCGGGTTCGAGAACGCCGTCAAGATGCAGGGGGCGGGCGCCCTGGTCGCCGGGGTCAAGGAGGACCAGGTGGCGGTCTGCTCGACCGGCGTGATCGGGGTGCCGCTGCCGATGGACCGAATCACGAAGGGGATCGTCGCCGCGTCCCACGCCCTGTCGCCGTCCGGCGACGCCGCGTTCTCGGGGGCGATCCAGACGACCGACGCGTTCGAGAAGCGCGCCCGGGTGCAGGTGTCGCTGCCGTCCGGGCCGGTCACGATCACCGCCCAGGCCAAGGGCGCCGGGATGATCTCGCCCAACTTCGCCACGCTGCTCGCGTTCGTCCAGTCCGATGCGCAGCTCTCGCCCGAGACGTGCGACCTGCTGCTCGGCGTCTGCGTCAAGCGGTCGTTTGAGCGGATCTCCGTCGACGGCCAGCTGTCGACCAACGACACGGTCATCCTGCAGTGCAGCGGCGAGTCCGGCGTCCGGGTCGAGCCCGAGACCGAGGACGAGCTGCGCTTCGGCGAGGGGCTGGACGCCGTCATGCGCCAGCTGGCGCTGATGGTGGCCCGCGACGGCGAGGGCGCCCACCGGGTCGGCCGGGTCGTCGCCCGTGGGGGAGACCCGGATGCCGTCGACGCCGTCGCCCGCTCGGTGGCAAATTCACCCCTGGTCAAGACCGCGCTGTACGGCGGCGACCCCAACTGGGGCCGGATCATCCAGGCCGTCGGACAGGCGCTGGGTGGGCGGGGACCGGTTGCGCCGCTGATGGTCGACATCAGCATCGAGGGCGTGCAGGTGTGCGCCCGGGGCGCGGCCGTTCCCTATGACGCGGCCGCCCTGTCGCAGGCCGTCGCCCGCGACGAGGTGGAGTACGAGATCGGCCTGCCCGGCGAGGGGGCCGAGGCGGAGGTCTACTTCTCCGACCTCGGTCACGAGTACGTGACGATCAACGCGGAGTACACGACGTGATCGCGCTCGGCGCGGGGGGTCTGGGGACGTTTCTGCCCCTATATGTCAGAACGAGCCCAAAACCCCCCGAGGCGACGCAGTGATGAGCATGCGCGACGTCGGCACGCTGCTCGAGGCGCTGCCGTACATCCGCGAGTTCCACGGCAAGACCGTCGTCATCAAGTACGGCGGGGCGGCCATGACCAACCCAGAGCTCAAGGAGGAGTTCGCCCGTGACGTCGTCCTCCTCAAATACGTGGGGATGAACCCCATCGTCATCCACGGCGGCGGGCCGGAGATCTCCAGCTACATGCACCGGCTCGATCTGCCGGTGGAGTTCGTCGACGGGTTGCGGGTGTCCAGCGCCGAGACCGTCGAGGTGGCCAAGATGGTCCTGGTGGGCAAGGTCAACAAGGACATCGTCCTGCTGCTCAACCGCCACGGCCAGCCGGCCATCGGCCTGTGTGGCGACGACGGGTCGCTGTTCCGCGCCTCCCGCCAGGCGTCGCCCTCGGGGCAGGACATCGGCTTCGTGGGACGAATCGAGCGTGTCGACGTCGATGTCCTCAACCACGTGGCCCAGGACTACATCCCGGTGGTGGCGTCGGTCGGCGCCGACCGGGACGGCAACTCGTACAACATCAACGCCGACGAGGCGGCCGGCGCCGTCGCTCGCGCCCTCGGCGCGTACAAGATCATGTTCCTGACCGACGTCCCGGGCTGGCTCCGGGATCCGGAGGATCCGTCGAGCGTCATCTCCGAGATCGGCGCCGACGCGGTCCAGACGGCGTTGGACGATGTCGCCGGCGGCATGCGCCCCAAGCTCGCCGCCTGCCTGGACGCCATCAACGGCGGCGTGTCCTACGCCCACATCGTCGACGGCCGGGTGCCCCACTCGCTCCTGCTGGAGCTGTTCACCGACGCCGGACAGGGCACCAAGATCGGGCCGGCCGGATGAGCACACAGCCGTCGCTCGCCGAGCTCCAGGAACTGGAGCGCCGTTACGCCGTCCCGACGTATGTCCGCAACCCGGTTCAGTTCGTCCGGGGCGAGGGCGTGCGCCTGTGGGACGCCGACGGCAACGAGTACCTCGACTTCCTGGCCGGGATCTCGGTCCTCAACGTCGGCCACTGCCACCCGCGCGTGGTGGAGGCCGTCCGCGAGCAGGCCGGCCGGCTCACCCACGCCACGAACCTGTACTACACCGCCCCGGCCATGCAACTGTCACAGCGCCTGTCCGACAGCTCGCTCGGGGGCAAGGTGTTCTTGTGCAACTCCGGCGCCGAGGCCAACGAGGCCGCGATCAAGCTGGCTCGCCGCGCCCGCCCGGGCGGCAAGATCATCGTCCTGGAGGACGCGTTTCACGGCCGGACGTATGGCGCCCTGTCGGCCACCCCGCAGGAGTCCAAGCAGGCGCCGTTCGCGCCGCTCGTCCCCGGGTTCGAGGTGGTGGCCAAGGACCCGGCCGATCTCGACGCTGTCGTCGACGAGGACACCGCCGCCGTGCTGCTCGAGCCGATCCAGGGCGAGACGGGCATCCATCCGCTGGCCGCCGAGCTGCTGTCCGCTGCCCGGGCGGCCTGCGACCGCACCGGGGCGCTGCTCATCTTCGACGAGATCCAGACCGGGATGGGGCGGACCGGGACGCTGTGGGCCTACCAGCAGACCAACGTCGTCCCGGACGCCCTGACGTCGGCCAAGGCCCTCGGCGGCGGCCTGCCGATCGGCGCGCTGGTCACCAACGGCGCGCTGGCCGACGTCTTCCGGCCCGGCGATCACGGGTCGACGTTCGCCGGCGGGCCGCTCGTCACATCCGCCGCGCTCGTCGCCCTGGACATCTGCTCGGACCCGGATCTGCTCACGCGGGTCCAATCGCTCGGCGAGCGACTGGCCGCCGCCTTGACGGAGCTACCGCTGGTTTCTAACGTCCGGGGACGAGGCCTGATGGTTGGCTGCGACCTCGTCCCGGGGGTGTCGGCGCCGGAGCTGGTGCAGCGCGCGCTCGTGGAGCAGCGGCTCGTCCTCAATGCCACCGGACCGAGCACCATCCGCTTCGAGCCGCCGCTCATTGTTCAGGAGACTGAAATTGATATGGCGGTGGCGCGGGTGGGCGAGCTGATGCGATGAGCGCGGCGGCGAGTCCGGTCAGCCGGGCCAAGGTCGACGTCCCGCTCGCCTATGACATGCGGGCCGACGCCGCGGCGGTCGCCGTGCTGCGCCGGCTGCTGGCGGTCGTCCGCGACAACGTCGACGGGGCGATCGAGGGCGAGGACGACGAGTACCTGCACCAGCTCCGGATCGCGGTGCGCCGCTCGCGGACCGTCCAGCGCCAGCTGGCCGGGGTGTTCGGACCGAGCGATCTCCCCGGATTTCGCGCCGATTTCCGCTGGTTGCAGCAGGCCACCGGACCGGCTCGCGACCTCGACGTCTACGTCACCGATTTCGGATCGCTGGCCGGGCTGTTGCCGGAGCGGCTCCGGCCGGACCTGGATCCGCTTCGCCCGGTCCTGCTGGATCGGCGCGCGGCCGCGCGGGCCGACATGGCACGGGCCCTGCGCTCGCCCCGGGCCGTCCAGCTTATGGAGGACTGGGACCGGTTTCTGGAGACGCTCGTCGAACGCCCGGTCGATGACCGCCCGCTGGCTGCCCAGCCGATCGGCCGGGCGGCGGGCAAGCGGATCCGCAAGGTCTACAAGCGGATCGTCCGCATGGGTCGCGAAATCGACCCGTCCAGCCCGCCGGAGGCCTACCACGAACTGCGCAAGAAGGCCAAGGAACTGCGCTACCTGCTCGAGCTGTTCGGGGTCAAGCTGTTTGACGAGGAGCACGTGGCCCCGATGGTCAAGGCGCTCAAGGCCCTGCAGGATGTCCTCGGCCGCCACCAGGACCGCGAAGTGCAGATGGCGATGCTGTCCTCACTGGCCGACGAGGTGGCCGCGCTGCCCGGCGGCGGCCGCGCCTGCCTGGCCATGGGCGTGCTCGTCGATCGGCTGTCGGTCGACGAGGCCGCGGCCCGGGATGAATTTGGCGAGCGGTTTGCCGATTACGCATCCCATGAGCAGCGTTCGCTCGTCAAGCACGCGTTCGTTTGATGACACCGGCCTCGTGGCATTGGCCACGAATCCGTCGCCGATTAGGCCCGATAGGTACTGTTTGCGCGGGCAGGGGCTCGACCTACCGGGAAGCGCCGCTTGACATACATCGATTCCGCGAGAGGAAACGCCAACGATGAGCAGTGATAAGGGGGCAGGACGGCACCCGGGCAACGGCGCCATCGCCGTGGCCGACGCCGAGCTGTCGGACCTGCTGGCGGCCGTGCGCGCCGCCCGGGACGGGGACTTCTCCGCCCGCGTGACCGCGCCCACCGACGGCCCGCTCGCCGAGTTGGCCGACGCCTTCAACGGGCTGCTCGAGCGCAACGACCACATGTCGCAGGAGCTTGTCCGGGTCGGCAAGATCATCGGCCGCGAGGGCCGCATGACCGAGCGAGCCACGCTGGACGGCGCCGGCGGTGCCTGGGCCACCAGCGTGGAGTCGGTCAACGCGCTGATCGACGACCTGGTCCGGCCGACGACCGAGGTGGCGCGCGTGATCGGCGCGGTCGCCGACGGCGATCTGTCTCAGAAGATGGCCCTGAAGATCGGCGGTCAGCCGGTCAAGGGCGAGTTTCTGCGCATCGGGACCACCGTGAACACGATGGTCGACCAGTTGTCGGCGTTTGCCGACGAGGTGACGCGTGTGGCGCGCGAGGTCGGTACCGAGGGCAAGCTGGGCGGCCAGGCTGAGGTGCCGGGCGTGGCCGGGACGTGGCAGGACCTGACCGAGTCGGTCAACTTCATGGCGTCGAACCTGACCAACCAGGTGCGCAACATCGCCCAGGTGACCACGGCGGTGGCGCAGGGCGATCTGACCCAGAAGATCACGGTGGACGTCAAGGGCGAGATTCTGGAGTTGAAGAACACGATCAACACGATGGTCGATCAGCTGTCCTCGTTTGCCGACGAGGTGACGCGTGTGGCGCGCGAGGTCGGCACCGAGGGCAAGCTCGGCGGCCAGGCCGAGGTCCAGGGCGTGTCCGGTACGTGGCGCGGTCTGACCGAGTCGGTCAACGGCATGGCCAACAACCTGACCGATCAGGTGCGCAACATCGCCTACGTCGCCACCGCGGTGGCGCAGGGTGACCTGTCGCAGAAGATCACGGTGGAGGCCAAGGGTGAGGTGGCGGCGCTGGCCGACACGATCAACTCGATGACCGACACGCTGCGGGTGTTCGCCGAGCAGGTGACGAGCGTGGCTCGCGAGGTGGGTACCGAGGGTGTGCTGGGTGGTCAGGCCGAGGTGCCGGGTGTGGCGGGAACGTGGAAGGACCTGACGGAGTCGGTGAACTTCATGGCGTCGAACCTGACCGATCAGGTGCGCAACATCGCCCAGGTGACCACGGCGGTGGCGCAGGGCGATCTGACCCAGAAGATCACGGTGGACGTGAAGGGCGAGATTCTGGAGCTGAAGAACACGATCAACACGATGGTCGACCAGCTCTCCTCGTTCGCCGACGAGGTGACGCGCGTGGCGCGCGAGGTCGGCACCGAGGGCGTCCTCGGCGGCGAGGCCGACGTGCCGGGCGTGGCCGGCACCTGGAAGGACCTGACCGAGTCGGTCAACGGCATGGCCAACAACCTGACCGATCAGGTGCGCAACATCGCCCAGGTCGCCACGGCGGTGGCGCAGGGCGATCTGTCGCAGAAGATCACCGCCGACGCCAAGGGCGAGATCCTGGAGCTCAAGAACACCATCAACACGATGGTCGAGCAGCTGCGGTCGTTCGCCGCCGAGGTGACGCGCGTGGCGCGCGAGGTGGGTACCGAGGGCAAGCTGGGCGGCCAGGCCGAGGTGGAGGACGTGTCGGGCACCTGGCGGCGGCTGACTGAGAACGTCAACCAGCTGGCCGGCAACCTCACCACCCAGGTGCGTGCGATCGCCGAGGTGTCGACCGCGGTGACCCAGGGTGACCTGACGCGGTCGATCACCGTCGAGGCCCAGGGCGAGGTGGCCGAGCTCAAGGACAACATCAACCAGATGATCGCCAACCTGCGCGACA
>JBPYFQ010000110.1:0-15187 GCA_051985625.1 Solirubrobacteraceae bacterium | reverse complement strand
TACCGCTACCGGGATTCGAACCCGGGTTTCCGCCGTGAGAGGGCGGCGTCCTAGTCCCCTAGACGATAGCGGCGGGACGGGTTCGATCTGCCCGGGAGAGCGGATCGACGTCTTGAGCTTAGCGTGGGTTTCTCTCGTCAGTCCGCATCCCACGACGCCCTGATAACTTCCTTGCTCCCGCGGCTGTGGCGGAATCTGGTAGACGCGCACGGTTCAGGTCCGTGTGGGCTCACGCCCGTGGAGGTTCGAGTCCTCTCAGCCGCATTGTTTGCCTGCGCCCGGGGCCGGGGCGCGCGATTGCCCCGGCCGCGGCGCGTGATACGGGCCGGGGCGCGCAATCGCCCAGGCCGCTACAGCCAGCCGCGCTCCTCGGCCAGACGCACCGCCTCCCCCCGGTTGCGCGCATCGAGCTTCTGCATGACCGAGGACAGGTGGTTGCGAACCGTGCCGGGCGACAGGTACAGGGCCTGGGCCAACTCGGCGACCGTGGCGTGGTCGCGGCTGGCGGCCAGGACTTCGTGCTCCCGCGGGGTCAACGGGGATTCGCCCTGAGACAGGGCGGCGGCCGCCAGGCCCGGGTCGACGACGCGCTCCCCCCGCAGAGCGCGGCGGATCGCCGCCGCCAGCTCACTCGCCGGGGCGTCCTTCAACACGAAGCCGGCCGCGCCGCCCTGCATGGCGCGGCGCAGATACCCCGGCCGGCCGAACGTGGTCAGCATCAGCACCCGGCACTCCGGCAGCTCGGCGGCCAGCTGCTCGGCGGCCTCCAACCCGGTGATGCCCGGCATCTCGATGTCCAGCAGCGCGATGTCCGGCCGAACCTGACGGGCCGCGTCGAGCACCTCGTCACCCCGGGCGACCTGGGCGACCACCTCCAGGTCCGGTTCCAACCCCAGCAGCGTGGCCAGCGCGCCGCGGACCATGCCCTGGTCCTCGGCCATGAGGATCCGGATCATGACTTGGCAGCTGTCGTGGGAACCGACACGGCAAGCCGGAAACCGCCGCCGTCGGGCCGCCGGCCGGCCTCGATCCGCCCGGTGAGGCGCTCGGCGCGCTCCCGCAGGCCCGCTATCCCGTTGCCTCCACGCCCGTTGGACGCCGCGTCGCCGTCGCCGGTCTCCTGACCCGCCCCGTCGTCGAGCACCTCCACCCCGGCATCGCCGTCGCCGGCCCGGACCCGGACCAGGCAGTGGTGGGCGCCGCTGTGACGGATGACGTTGGTGGCGCCCTCGCGCACCGTCCAGGCCAGCACCGCCTCCACCTCCGGGTCCAGGGGCCCCGGCGCCCGGTCGAACTCGGCGTCGATTCCGGCGGCGGTCAGCGCCATGCGCGCGCCCTCCAGCTCGCCATCCAGGGTCGGCCGGCGGTAGTCGCTGACCGCCTGGCGCACCTCGCCCAGAGCCTGGCGCGCCACCTGCTCGACGTCGGCCACCTCGCGGCCGGCCCCCTCCACGTCGCCGGGGAGCAGGCGCCCGGCCAGTTCGGCCTTGATGGCGATGACCGACAGCGAGTGCCCCAGCAGATCGTGCAGGTCCCGGGCGAAGCGCTCGCGCTCGGCGGCCACGGCGGTGCGGGCCAGCTCGGCCCGAGCCTCGGACAGCTCGTGGTTGCGTTGGCGCAGGTTGTGCATGAGGAGCATGAGCAGCCCGATCGCCACGGTGGTGGTCCCGGCGCTGATCACCTGTCCCCCGGCACCTCCCGCAGCCGCCGTGACACCCACGGCCAGCGCCGTCAGCGCCAGGACCGCCGAGAACCCGCGGTCCAGAGGCGCGACCATGGCCACGCACGCGGCGCAGTAGGTGAACAGGAACCACCATTGATCCGGCTGGCGCACCGTCAAGGCGATGGCCACCACCAGCAGCGTTCCCGTCAACGCATAGCGCGTCGCTGCTCGCCCGGCATCGAACATTCTCAGCACCAGCGACACGTAGGCGGCGGTGAAGATGAACGCGCCGGCCACCGTCAGCGCGCGCCCGATCGCCGTATCCCGCTCCGTGAGCGCGTTGACCAACGGGAACAGGATGAACGCGAGCCAGATCAGCCCGGCCAGGGCACGGCCGTTCCGCTGCCCTTGGGCCCAGCGGTCCTCCGCGACCCGGGAGAACAGGCCGCGGTCCGGCACCCACCTGGTGAAGCTGCGGTTCACGCCACCTCTCCCTGCGGCTGGCGCAGGAACCGGACCATCAGGTAGATGCCGATCACCGTCCAGATCGCCAGAGTGCGAAGGCTGGAGGCGTCGAACAGGGAGCCGTGATGGCGCGGATCGAACACGTACTGCAGGCCGCTGGCCATTGCCTTGATGGGAAAGATATCCGCGATCGTCCTCAGGATCTTCGGCAGCGAGTCGATCGGGAACCAGATGTTGGAGATGAAGGTGAGCGGCCAGATCAGCAAGTTGATGAGGACCGGGCCGGTCTCGGCCGACGGGATGAAGCGGGTGATGCCGATGCCGAGCGTCGTGAACGCGGCGGTGCCGAGCAGCAGGGTCACGATCAGCGCCGGCAACTGCTCGACCCGGAAGTCGAGCCCGTACAGCGTGATGCCGAGCACGAGCACCACCACCGACATGACCAGCGTGACCAGCGAGGCCGACAGCACCCGTGCGGTTACGTAGGCCCAGCGCGGCAGGGGCGTCCCCTGCATGCGCTTCAGAACGCCCGCGTCCCGCAGCACCGCGGTCCCCATGGCCAGGTTGACGAACGTCGTGGTGATCACGCCGTAGGCCAGGATCCCGGGGACGAAGAAATCGTCGTACGGGATGTTGCCGCGGCTGGCGATGCGCGCGCCCTGGTCCAGGCTGGCGAAGATCACCAGCAGCATCACCGGGAACACGAACGTGAACACGCCGCGTCCGCGGTTGCGCCAGTAGGCGCGCTGCTCGTAGCGGACCTGCCAGCCCATCAGGCCCACATCCCGTCGCAGGCCCGGCCGGCCGGCGGCCGCAACTTCCTTCTCCACCAGCGCGCTCATCGCAGCGCCTCCTGTCGTTCGTCGGTGGGCTGAGCGTCGCCGGTCAGCTCCAGGTAGATGTCCTCGAGCGTCGGCTGGGTCACGGAGAAGTGGCCCAGGTCGATGTCGTGCGCCAGCGCCCAGGTGGTCAGGATCTGGGTGGCGCGGACGGCTTCGCGGGTGTGGACGACGATTCGGTCGCCCTCGGCGCTCCGCCGCTCCGACGGCAGCTCCGGCACGTCGCCCGGCGACCAGTCGGGAGGCAGCGAGAAGCGGATCTCGGCCGGGCGCACGTCGCGGCCGCCCAGCTCGTCGGGTCGCCCGGCGGCGATGATCTGCCCGGCGCGCATGATCGCGACGCGATCGGCCAGAAACTGCGCCTCGTCCATGAAGTGAGTGGTCAGAAACACCGTCTTGCCCAGCCCGCACAGCGAGCGGATCACCGACCACGCCTGGCGGCGGGCGGCGGGGTCAAAGCCGGTCGTCGGCTCGTCGAGGAAGATCAGCTCCGGGTCGCCGACCAGCGCCAGGGCGAGGTCGAGGCGGCGCTGCTGGCCGCCAGACAGCTTCTTGGCGCGGACGTCGCGCTTGTCGGTGAGCTCGACCAGCTCGAGCAGCTCATCGACCGGGCGGCTGCGGATGTAATAGCGGCCATACATCTCGAGCAGCTCGGCGACCGATAGATCCGGCTGGACGCCGCACTGTTGGAGCACGATGCCGACCTGCTCGCGCAGCTCGCGCGCGTTGGTGGCGGGATCGATCCCCATGACGAGAGCGTCGCCCCCGGTGCGCGTCCGATAGCCCTCCAGGATCTCCACCACCGAGGTCTTGCCGGCCCCGTTGGGCCCGAGCAGGCAGAAGACCTCGCCGCGCGCCACCTCGAAGCTGACGCCGGCCACCGCCTCCAGCTCTCCGTAGGACTTGCGCAGGCCATCGACCTCGATCGCCGGCGCGACTGCAGGTGTTGAGTTCATGCCCGGCAGAGTAAGCCGGGCCGACCCCGCGCGTAAGTGGCGAGAGGCCGAAATCAGGCATGACTTTTGTCAGGGGCCGATCGGGCTTTTAGACGCTCCAGCCGTGGAGCACCGAGGTCTCGCGCTCGTAGCCGAGGATGCCCAGCGCGCCGGCCTCCAGCCGGAAGCGCGCGCCGGCCGCCACCTCCATCTCCAGCCAGCGGGCGGTCAGCACGCGCAGCACGTGGCCGTGCGCGAACGCCAGCGCGTCGCCATCCGCCTGGCGAAGCCGCTCCACCACGCGGTCGACCCGCGCGCCGATCTGGGCCGGGGACTCGCCGCCCGGACACCCGTCGCGCCACAGGTTCCAGTCCGGGTTGAGCTCGCGGATCTCCGGAGTGGTCAGGCCCTCGTAGTCCCCGTAGTCCCACTCCCGCAGATCGTCGTCGATCTCGACGGCGCTGCCGAAGCCCGCCAGCCGACACGTCTCGCGGGCTCGCAGGAGCGGGCTGGAGAGCACGAGCGCGAAGTCGTGTCCGGCCAGCTTGGCGCCGGCCACGCGCGCCTGCTCCTCGCCGGACACCAGCAGCGGCAGGTCGGTCCGGCCGGTGTGTCGGCCGGACACGCTCCACTCGGTCGCGCCGTGCCGGACGATGTACACGTGGTCAGCCATGGCGCGGCCTCATACGTCCACCCGCAGGCCACCGCCGGTGCGCTCGATCTCCTCGACCTTCGCCCGGCGGCGCACGTGGCGGTCCTCGCCGGAGACCTCGGCTCGCAGAAACGCCAGGACGATCTGGGCCGCCACCTCGGACCCGATGACGCGGCCGCCCAGGCACAGCACGTTGACGGCGTCGTGCTCCACCCCCTGGTGGGCCGTGTAGGTGTCGTGGATGGTGGCGGCGCGGACCCCGGGGATCTTGCCGGCGGCGACGGAGACGCCGGCCCCGGATCCGCACACGATGATCCCGCGCTCGGCCCGGCCGTCGGCGACCGCGTGGCCGACCTCAAGGGCCTTGTCCGGGTAGTCGATCGGTTCCGGGCCGTCGGTGCCGAAGTCGAGCACCTCGTGCCCGGCGCCGGCGATCACGTCGAGCAGGCGCTCGCGCAGGATGTACCCCGCGTGATCGAACCCGCAGGCGACGATCATCCCGAGACCTCGGTCCGCGTCTCCCGGTCGGCGTCGGCCAGCTCGTGCACGGCCAGCAGCGCGGCTCCGAGCACGCCGGCACCGACGCCGTGGCGGGCCACCCGGATCGTCGTCCGCGTGCCCAGCCCGGGAAGCACGTAGTCGGCCGCGGCCTGGCGGACGGGATCCATCAGCAGGTCGCCGGCCTGCGCGGCGCCGCCGCCGATGACGACCTCCTCCGGGTCGAACGTGTTGATGGCGTTGGCGACGCCGAGGCCCACCCGGCCGCCCCAGATCTCGATCAGCTTGCAGGCCGTGGCGTCTCCGTCGCGGGCCGCCTCCACCGCCTCCGGGCCGGCCACCTTCTTGCCCTGAGCGCGGAGCCGGCCCAGCGCCGACTCGGGCTCGCGGATCGCCGCCTCGCACACCAGCACGTCGAGCGCCAGGCCAGCGGCCGCGTGCTCCAGCGAGCCCTGCTGGGGGAACCCGCCCGGCGGTGGCACCGGCCGGGTGAGGTCGACCCCGATCAGCGTGTGCCCCAGCTCGCCGGCGCCGCCGGAGGCGCCGCGGTAGATACGCCCGCCCAACACCAGCCCGGCGCCGACGCCGGTGCCGATGGTGATCATCACCAGGTCGCGGGCCACCATGCGCATCTGCTCGTCGTGGGCCTCGGCCAGCGCCGCCACCGTCGCGTCGTTGTCGACGAACACCGGGACGCCGACGCGGTCGCCGAGCACCTCGCGCAACGGGACGTCGCGCAGCGGAACGTTGGCCGATGAGACGACCCGACCGGTGTCGAACTCCACGATCGACGGCACGCCCAGGCCGACGGCATCCAGCCGGTCCCCCCGGTGGTCGTCGATGATCCGCACCAGCTGGTCGATCAATGCGTCCTGGCTGGACAGCTCGGTCGGCTCCAACGTCGGCTCGGACAGGTCGGAGTCCGTCAGCCCGGCGGCCGCGATCTTGGTGCCGCCCAGATCGACTCCGATGACGCTGCTCACTTCGCGGCTCCGTTGCCCAGGCGGGCGGCCGCGTCGCGGTCGACGAGGACCGAGACCAGATCGGCCTCGGCGGCCACCAGCGATGACGGGACGGACGGAACGGGCCGCGCGTCCGGACCGAACGCGGCGGCCAGGGCGTCCGCCTTGGACGACCCCTTGGCGAGGAAGGCCACGTGCCGGGCCCCGGTCAGCGCCGGAAGCGTCAGCGAGATCCGGGGGACGAACGGCTCCAGCCCCGACATGGGCACGCCGACCACCGGGCGCGACCGCTCCGCCAGCGTGTCCTGGTTGGGGAACAGCGATGCGCAGTGTCCGTCCGGGCCGATACCGAGCAGCAGCAGATCGAACTCGGGTTCGGGGTGGGTGGGAGCGAATTCCCGCAGGGTGCGCTCGTAGTCCTCAGCTCCGGCCTCCGGGCCAAGCTCGCCCTTCATGCGGTGCATGACCGGCTGATTGTCCGGTCCCAGTGGATCGAGCAGCGACTGCTTGATCATCTTGAAGTTCGAGCGGTCGTCGTCGGGATCGACGCAGCGCTCGTCTCCGATCCAGAACGTCGTCCGGGTCAGGTCGAGGCCCAGCAGCCGGACCGCCTCCACGAAATCCTCATACGCGCTCCGCGGCGTCGAGCCGCCGGTCAGCACGATGTGCCCGTCGCCCAGAGCCGCGCCCACCATGAGCGCCGCGCAGCCGCGGGCCGGGTCGTCCAGCACCTCTATCTCCACGCTCACGCGTGCCTCTGCTTGCCGTTCACGCTCATGCCGGCGCCAGCTCCCGGGCCGCGCCGAGCGCCGGCGCGTAGGTGGGATCGCGCAGCAGGGCCTGGCGGACGCCCTCTCCCAAGATCCCGCCCTCGCCCCGCGAGGCGCCGAGGATCTTCCACTGCCGCTCGGTACCGTCCCGGCTGCGCTCGGTGGCGTCCAGGCCGCCGGCCCCGCGCTGCAACGACAGCGAGGCCCCGCTCAGGCAGGCGACGGTGACTCCGGCCAGTCCCGGCGCCTCCTGCGGGGCGCTCTGCAGAGCGACGACGACGTCCTCCCCGCCGTCCCGCGCCTGCCCCGCGGCGCGCCCGCCGCTGCGCTGCAGCCGGCTGTGCTGCCAGTGCAGACGCGAGGCGAGCCAGCCGGCCAGCAGCAATGCACTGGCCATCGAGGAGTCCTGATGGCGGATATCCACCTCGGTGATCTCGTGCAGGGCGGGGAGTCGCTCGGGAAGGTCGAAACTGGCCGCCAGCCGTTCGCGCCACGGCGTCGTGCGCAGCCAGGCGAGATCGACGATGTACGCGTGCTTGCGCAGCTCCTCGGCGCGGTCGAACGCGTCGGCGGGGTCCTCCATGTCGTCGGAGTCGAGCAGGATCACATCCACGAGCGGCAGCAGCGCGTCGACCGCCTCGGGGTGCCCGTGCGGCGACCACACCACGGTCGGAAGCTCACTCACCAGGACCGGATCGACGATCGTCGCCAGGGCCAGCAGGTGCTGGGGCCCGAGGTCGATCTCGACCTGCTCGTGCATCACGCCGAGCGCGCCGTCGCGGGGCTCCTGATAGCTGACGGTGGCGACCGCGTCGAGCGTCCGCCGCTTCTCCTCCACCGCGCACAGCACGGTGCGCGAGGCGTGGTAGCGGCCGACCCGCGCCAGCCGGTTGGCGATCTCGCCCTTCCATTCGCGGTCGACGACGACCACCAGGTTGAGCACCCGGGCCGGCGCCAGCGCCTCGTTGGCGGCGTGCCGCTCGCGCAGCAATTCGCGCAGGGCCGCCTCTATCGCGTCCGGGGTGGTGTCCTGCTCTGCCCAGACATCCTCGCTCACAGGCGCCGCCACATGTCGCCGTCCTCGAGCAGCCCGTCGGCCTCACGCGGGCCGGACGAGCCGGCCTCGTATTGCGCGATCGTCGACGTCTTGTCCTTCTGCCACGCCTCGAGGATGGGATCGATGATCCCCCACAGGGCCTCGATCTCGTCGTTACGCGTGAACAGGGTGGCGTCTCCGCGCATGGCGTCGAGGATCAGCCTCTCGTAGGCCTCCGGCGACTCGGACAAAAACGACGTCCCGTAGCGAAACTCCATGTTGACCGGGCGGATCCGCATGCTCGTGCCCGGGATCTTGGCGCCGATCGCCACCGACACGCCCTCGTCCGGCTGCACCGTGAACACGATCTGGTTGGCCTGGATCCCGACCGAGCCCGAGGACTGGAACGCGACGTGCGGGACCGGCTTGAGAATGACGGCGATCTCGGTCAGCTTGCGCGCCAGCCGCTTGCCGGTGCGCAGGTAGAAGGGCACGCCGGACCACCGCCAGTTGGAGACGTGCAGCCGCAGCGCCGCATACGTCTCCGTGCGCGAGTAACGGGCCACGCCCTCCTCCTCGCGGTAGCCGGGAACCTCCTCGCCGCCGACCACGCCGGGGGCGTACTGGGCCCGGACCGCCATCGACGGGACCTCGTCGAGCGTCGGCGGCACGATCGCCTCCAGGACCTTGAGCTTCTCGTCGCGCAGCCGGTCGGCGTTGAACGCCGTGGGCGGCTCCATGGCCAGCAGTGCCAGCAGCTGGAGCATGTGGTTCTGGACCAGGTCGCGCAGCGCCCCGGCGTGCTCGTAGTAGCCGGCGCGCCCGCCGATGCCGATGTCCTCGGCAGCGGTGATCTGAACGTTGTCGATGTAGTTGCGGTTCCAGACCGGCTCAAACAGCGCGTTGGCGAACCGCAGCGCCAGCAGGTTCTGGACGGTCTCCTTGCCCAGGTAGTGATCGATCCGGAAGATCTGGGTCTCGTCGAAGACCTCCAGCAGCTCGGCGTTGAGGGCGCGGGCCGACGCCAGGTCGTAGCCGAATGGCTTCTCGACGACGATGCGTACCGCGGCGTTCTCGCACCGGTTCAGGCCCGCCGCCCCCAGCTTCTCGGCGATCACCGGGAAGAACTCGGGGGCGGTTGACAGATAGAACACGCGATCGAGCGGACGGCCGATCTCGTCGTCGCACGCCCGCAGGTTGTCGGCCAGCTCCGCATAGACGGCGTCGTCGTCGAAGGAGCCCTGGACATAGCGCAGGTTCAGGAGCAGCCCCTCCAGCACAGCCTGGTCCGGCCGCCGCCGGGAGAACCGTTCGATCGAGTCCAGGACCGTCTCGCGGAACTCCTCGTCCTCGTGGGTCCGCCGGCCCACGCCGATGACGTCGAAGCGCTCCGGGAGCTGACCCTCGTGGGCGAGGTTGTACAGCGCCGGCAGCAGCTTGCGATGGGCCAGATCACCCGTGGCGCCGAAGATGACCAGCGCCGTCGGATGGACGGGGAGCCGCTCGAGGCCCGCGACCAGCGGGTTCTCGGACTCCGCGACCTGCGTGGGCGAAGTGGCGCCGGCCGTCAACGCTTGGTGCGCTCCCGGATGCCGTCGAGCAGGCGGTTCATGGCGTCCTCGAACTGCTTGACGCCGTCCACGAGCAGTTCGTCGGTGACGTCGCTCATATCGATGCCGGCCTTCTGCAGCGCTTCCAGATCCTCGGTGGGGTCGTGGGTCGCGGTCGGCCCGGTGATGTGAGCGTGGTCCGCCGCCGCCTGCAGCGTCTCCAGCGGCATCGTGTTGACCGTGTGCGGGCCCACCAGCTCGTCGACGTACATGGTGTCCGGGTACCGGGGATTCTTCACGCCCGTCGATGCCCACAGCGGACGCTGGACGTGGGCGCCCGCGTGGTGCAGCGCCTCCCAGCGCGGCGTGGCGAAGTGCTCCTCGAAGCGCCGGTAGGCGTGCCGGGCGTTGGCGACGGCCGCCTTCCCGTACAGATCCTCGCGGCCCAGCTTTTCCAGGCGCTTGTCGACGGCGGTGTCGACGCGGGAGACGAAGAAGCTCGCCACCGACGCGACGTCGAGCGACTCGCCGTTGTTCAGCCGCTTCTCGAGCCCCGACATGTAGGCGTCGATGACGCGCTCGTAGGCCTCGACGGCGAACAGCAGCGTGATGTTGACGTTGATGCCCTCGGAGATCGCCTTCTCGATCGCCGGCAGACCCTCCGGGGTCCCCGGGATCTTGATCATCACGTTGGGCCGCTTCACGCGCTGCCAGAAGTCACGGGCGGCTGCGATCGAGCGCTCGGTGTCATGCGCCATGTCGGCGGCGATCTCCAGGGAGACGAAGCCGTCCTGATGATGGGTCGCCTCCCAGGTGTCGCGCATGACGTCGCAGGCCATCTGGACATCCTTGATGGCGATGTGCTCGTAGATCGCCTGGGCGTCGAGATCCTGCCCGGCCAGCTCGGCGAGCTGGTCGTCGTACTCGTCCGAGCCGAGGATCGCCTTCTCGAAGATCGACGGGTTCGACGTCTCGCCGCGCAGGCTGTCCTCGGCGATCATGCGGGCCAACTCGCCCTCGGTGATCAGCGAGCGGCGGAGCAGATCGAGCCAGGGGCTGGTCCCGGCTTCGACGAGCCGCTTGAGGTTCTGATTGACGTTCGTAGCTTCGGTGGTGCTCATCGTCACGGTCTCCTTTATCCGGAGGGACGGGGCCGGCTCACGGCTCGCACGCCTATGTTCGGCTCACCTTTCGAGAATAGACGCATCCAGCCAGGGTCAAACGGCGTTTTGGTGAATGAGCGGGCGCTTGCCGGACGTCCCGTCAGCCGAACAACACGCCGTACCGCTCGTATTCCTCCACCGGGACGCGCCGCACCTGGGCGACCGCGTCGGCGATCGGGACGAGCTTGATGGAGGTGCCCTGCAGAGCAGTCATCTCGCCCCATCGCCCGGCGTGGGCGGCGTCGATCGCCGCCAGTCCCAGGCGCGTGGCCAGGACCCGGTCAAACGCGGTCGGGGTCCCGCCCCGTTGGACGTGGCCGAGCACCGTGGCGCGTGTCTCGAACCCGGTCCGCTCCTCGATCTCGCGCTCCAGGACCTGCCCGATGCCGCCCAGCCGGGGATGCCCGAACTCGTCGACCCCGCTCGTCGAGACCGCCAGCGTCCCCTCCCGGGGCGTTGCGCCCTCGGCAACCACGATGATGGCGAAGTACCGGCCGCGGGCATGGCGGCGGTTGATCAGCCGGCAGACCTCGTCGATGTCGAAGGGGAGCTCGGGGATCAGGATCACGTCGGCCCCACCGGCCAGCCCGGAGTGCAGGGCGATCCAGCCCGCACTGCGGCCCATGACCTCCACCACGAGGTTGCGGTGGTGGCTCTCGGCGGTCGTGTGCAGGCGATCGATCGCCTCGGTGGCGACGTGGAGCGCGGTGTCGAAGCCGAAGGTGACGTCGGTCGCGCTCAGGTCGTTGTCGATCGTCTTGGGGACGCCGATCACGTTCAGCCCCTCGGCGGACAACCGGTTGGCGGCGCCCAGGGTGTCCTCCCCGCCGATCGCGATAAGCCCGTCGAGTTGACGCCGCGCAAACGTCTCCCGCACGAGCGCCACGCCGTTCTCCCGCTTGAACACGTTCGTCCGCGAACTGCCCAGGATGGTCCCGCCCCGGGGCAGGATCCCGCGCGTGGAGTCGACGGTCAGCTCCTCGCCGACGTCCTCCAGCACGCCGCGCCATCCGTCGCGAAAGCCGACCAGGTGGTCCCCCCACTCATCGACGCCCTTGCGCACGACGGCTCGGATGACGGCGTTGAGCCCGGGGCAATCGCCGCCTCCGGTCAGGATGCCGATTCGCACGCGCCAGATCCTACGCGGGGAGCCCGACGGGTCTGTCGCCCGTCCGCGGCGGGTAGGGTTGCACCTTCGCGATGCACGTTCTCAACTCCAGGCTCTTGGGACGCCGCACCGCCGTCGCGCTGGCCGCAGCGGGCGGGCTGGCCGCGGGAGCAGCGATCGAGCTTCGCCATCTGCAGAGGCTGAAGGCCGATCCGGAGTACGCGCGCCTGACGGCGCCGCTCGGGGGCCGGCCGTTCCGGGTCGCGTCGGCCGACGGGACCTCCCTGTACGGCGAGGCGTACGGGCCGGAGGACGGACCGGCATTCGTCTTCGCCCACGGCTGGACCGAAGAGCTGCGCTTCTGGGCGCCGGTCATCCGGTGCCTGGAGGACACCGGGCTGCGCCGGATCGCCTATGACCTGCGCGGCCACGGCCGTAGCGGAACCGCCGCCGGGGCGGACTACACGCTGCCCCGGTTTGGCGAGGACCTCGAGGCCGTCCTCAACGCCGTCGATCTCGGCGACGGCCAGGCGATCGTGGTCGGCCACTCGCTCGGCGCGATGGCGATCGCGGCCTGGGCCGAGCACCATGACCCGAGCGAGCACGCGCAGGCCGCCGCGCTGGTCAACACCGGACTGGGCGATCTGCTGGCCGGCCACCTGCTGTTCGGCCAGGCGGGCAAGGTTCTCATCAACCACCCGCGCGTCAGCCACGCCGTCATCGGCGCCCGCCTCCCCGTGCCGCCGGTCTCGACCCCCCTGCAGCAGGCGCTGATCCGCCACACCGCATTCGGACCGGATGCCACGCCCGCCCAGGTGGCGTTCTATGAGCGGATGCTCATGCAGTGCCCCACCGACGCCCGCAGCGCCGTCGGGGTAGCGCTGTCGGACATGGACCTCTGGCACGCGCTGACCCACCTCACCGTCCCCACCCTGGTGGTCGTCGGCGATCGCGACCGGCTCACCCCGCCCGCCCACGCCAGCCGGATCGCGGCGGAGCTCCCCCAGCCGGCCGGGCTGATCGAGCTGCGCGACACCGGGCACATGTCGCCGCTGGAGCGCCCCCGGGAGCTGAGCGACGCGCTGGTGCGGCTGGCGCGCGCTCCGGCCGCGATCCCGGATCTGAGCGGCGGACCGGTTTGACAAGGTGCCAGCGGTGAACGGAATGACCACCTCGACGAACGTGTGCTGGGTCCTCCGCGAGGACCCCGAGCTGGCCGAGGCGATCGAGCCCAGCCGCCGCGCTCAGGCGACCGACGCCCTGATCGCGCGCGAGGTGCGGATCGCGGTCGGCGAGTGGCGCGGCCGTCCCATTCCCGTCGACGGCGGGATCGGCCTGCTCGTGCTGGAGGGCGTCCTGCTGCACCGCGTGGGGATCGACAACCGGTACGGCGCCGAGCTCATCGGCGAGGGCGACGTGCTCCGTTCGCTGCGCCAGGAGGGCGAGGGCTCCACGCTCCCGCTCACCGCCCAGTGGCTGGTGCTGGAGGGCGTCCGGGTCGCCGTCCTCGACGAGCGCTTCGTGCGTCAGTTGGCTCGCTTCCCCCAGGTGGCCGGTCGCCTGTTCGGCCGCTCGGTCCTGCGCTCGCGCCAGCTGGCCGTCAACATGGCGATCGTCCATCAGGCCCGCGTCGATCTCCGCCTCCATCTCCTGTTCTGGCATCTCGCCGGCCGGTGGGGCCGGGTGCGCAGCGATGGGGTGCTCGTTCCTCTGCGCCTCACCCACGCGGTCCTGGCCGACCTGGTGGCAGCCCGCCGGCCGACCGTCACGAGCGCCCTGTCGGATCTGAGCCGGCGTGGGCTGATCCGCGCCGCCGGCGATGGCTGGCTGCTGTCGGGGCCCCCGCCGGGACGGGCCGCGGACGGCGGCACCGGCGAGGTTCAGATCCCCAATGGCGGGCCGGCGGCCGGCTGACCACACGGCGTGCACCTCGACCCCTACATCATCCTGGGCGGCGCCATCATCGGCCTCCTGGTCGGCATGACCGGAGCCGGCGGAGGCGCGCTGATGACGCCGATGCTGATCCTGTTGTTCGCGGTCAAGCCGTCGGCGGCGATCTCCTCGGACCTCGTCGCGGCAGTGGTCATGCGGCCGATCGGCGCCGCGGTCCACATCCGCGCCGGGACCGTCCACACCAAGCTGGTGCGCTGGATGGTGCTGGGCTCGGTGCCCGCCGCGTTCCTCGGCGCCTACCTCCTGCATCTGCTCGGCAATGCCAAGTCGGCCGAGAACACGATCGAAGTGTTCCTCGGCGCCGCGCTGCTGATCGGCGCGGCGGCCATGGGCCTGCGCTTCGTGCTCGACCGCCGGTCCAGCTCAAATCGCGACGCCTACCTCTCAGAAATCGTCGCCCGGCCGCTGCCCACGCTGGCCATCGGCATCATCGGCGGGCTGATCGTGGGCATGACCTCGGTCGGCTCCGGATCGCTGATGATCGTGGCGCTGCTGTTCATCTACCCGCGGATCGGCGCCAACCAGCTGGTCGGGACCGACCTCGTCCAGGCCGTGCCACTGACGCTGGCCGCCGCGCTCGGGGCGCTGGCGTTCGGCCACGTCGAACTGCCGGTGACCGGGTCGCTGATCATCGGCGCCGTTCCGGCCGTCTTCATCGGCTCGCTGCTCTCCTCCTCGGTCCCGGATCGCTACGTCCGGCCGGCGATCGCGTTCACCATCTTCGCCTCCGGCCTGAAGTACGTCGGCATCGCCACCACGATGCTCGGCTGGATCCTGTGCGCCACGCTGCTGGCCGCCGGCGTCGGCTGGCTGTGGGTGGCCCGGCCCTGGGAGACGACGCAGCCCGAGCCAGAGCCGGATCGAGTCGGGCAGTGAACGACCGCATCGACGTGGCCGTGGAGGGCGGACGGCTGGCCGCGTTTCGCCTCGGCGCCCACCGCGCCGACGCCCCGTCGGTTCTCGCCATCCACGGGATCACCTCCACCTCGCGCACCTGGCTGGCCAGCGCCCGGGCGCTCGGCGACCGTGCCGCGCTGATCGCGGTCGACCTGCGCGGCCGCGGGAGCAGCCATGAACTGCCGCCGCCGTTCGGGCTCGACGCCCACGTGCGCGACATGCTCGCCGTGCTCGACCACCTGGGGCTGCAGCGCGCCACCGTCGCCGGGCACTCGCTCGGCGCCTACGTCGCGGCCCGGCTGGCCACGACGCACCCGGACCGCGTCGAGCGCCTGGTCCTCGTCGACGGCGGCCTGATCATCCCGGAGAGCCGCCAGGCCGCCGACCCCGAGCAGTTCATCGCCGCGTTCCTCAGCGCGACGCTCGCCCGGCTGAACATGACCTTCCCGGATCTGGCCGCCTACGTGGACTGGTGGCGTCAGCACCCGGCGGTAGCCGGCGCCGACGTCGACCCGGGCGACCTGGAGGCGTACGCCGCCCACGACCTGGTCGGCGAGCCGCCCCAGCTGCGCTCCTCGGTCAACCCCCAGGTCGTCCGCGACGACGGCCTGGACCTCTTCTCGACCCCCGACGCCGAGCGCCTCCAGGTTCCCGCCCTGCTCCTGGGCGCCCCCAAGGGCATGATCGACGATCCCC
>JBPYFQ010000109.1:0-62565 GCA_051985625.1 Solirubrobacteraceae bacterium | reverse complement strand
TGTTCCTGGTCAGCCAGATCGAGGAGCATGTCCACGCCGGCGAAGACAACAAGGGCTCGGTGGTGCGCGGCCTGGTCACCAGCGCCCGGGTCATCACCGCTGCGGCACTGATCATGGTGTTCGTGTTCGGGAGCTTCGTCCTCAACGGCGACCCCACCGTCAAGCAGTTCGGGATCGGACTGGCCGTCGCGGTCATCCTCGACGCCACCGTCGTCCGGTGCCTGCTGGTGCCCGCCCTGATGATCATGATGGGCAAGGTCAACTGGTACATGCCGCGTTGGCTGGACCGGATCGTCCCCCACATCAGCATCGAGGGCGCGGAGTTCTTCGAGCAGCGGGACCGCGCCGCGGTCACCGCGCCCGAACCCGAGCGGGAGCTGGAGCCCGTCGGGTAGGAGTCCGGGGGAGGCGGCCTCCCGTCGGGTCGGAGCCCGGCGGGAGCCGCCCTAGACACTTACAGCGGCGGGACCTGGTTGTTGACCTGCGGGCCGTGGTACAGGTGGTTGTGGCTCCGGCAGGCGGCCGGGAACATGAAGCGGACGCTGTCGCTGCGCACGCCGTTGTAGCTGGCGAACAGGGTGACCCGGCCGACGGTGCCAACCGCGCAGCGGGGGTCGGTGCTGCTCCGAACGCGGACGATGATCTTCATGACGTTCCCGGGCACCCCCCACATCCTGGCGTGGTGCGAGTGATAGACCAGGTGGTGCTCGACCGACATGAGGATCAGGCGGTCCGGCTGGTGGCGGACGCGATTGACCTGGCAGAGCGTTCCGGAGACCGTGTTGGCGGACAGGTTGATGTGACCATGGCCGCGGGCGTAGCTGCCGGCTGCCCCGGTGATCGGCGCCCCGGTGTGAAAGCCCCACGGCGGGATGCCGTAGACGATCGGGACCTGGGCGCAGTACTGGACCGGGCGGGCGCCGGCCGAGCCGGCCAGGCTGATGAGCGCCAGGAGCGGCGCGAGCACGGCCACCGCGAGTCCCGCCCGCCGGGCGATGTGGTTTCGGATCATGGTGGGCCGGTCTACCTGAGGGGTCCGGATCTCAAACGCTCGGGATGGATCCATCACCGCGGCACCCCACCGAGCGCGCGGCGCAGCGCCTCCAGGTGCTCCGGGGTTGACCCGCAGCAGCCGCCGAGGATCCGCGCCCCAGCCGGCGCGAACTCGGCCAGCTGCGCGGCGAACGACTCCGGGCCCTCCGGGTAGACGACGGCGTCGCCGACGATCTGCGGGACCCCGGCATTGGGCTTGATCCACAGCGGCGCGCTCATCCCCGACTGCGCGAACTCCCGCACGACGGCCGCCGTGTCATCCAGGGAACGACCGCAATTTGCCCCGACGGCGGCCAAGGGCAACTTGTCGACCGCGGCCACGACATCGGTGGGGCTCAGCCCCATCATCGTCCGCGTCCCCTGATCGAAGCTGAACGAGACCACCACGGGCAGGTCGGTGACGCTCAGCGCCGCCTCGGCCGCCCACAGCGCCTCATCCAGGGCGAAGAACGTCTCCAGCACCAGGAGGTCGGCCCCGCCGTCGGCCAGGGCGCGCGCCTGCTCGGCCACGGCGCTGGAGCACTCGTCCCGGCCCAGCGGGCCGAGCGGCTCCACCAGCTGCCCTGAGGGGCCGATCGATCCCGCCACCAGGACGCCGCCCTCCCCCACGGCTCGCCGGGCCAACTCGGCGCCGAGCAGGTTGAGCTCTCGCGCCCGCCCGGCCAGGGCGCTGTCCTGCAGGCGCACGGCCGACGCGCCGAACGTGCAGGTCAACACGATGTCCGACCCTGCGTCGGCGAAGCGGCGATGGAGGTCGACCACCTCCTCGGGCCGGTCGAGCAGCCACTCCTCGGGCGCCACGCCCGGTTCGATGCCCCGGTCCTGGTAGTTGGTGCCCGTGGCGCCGTCCGAGAGCAGAACCTCGCGAGCCTGGAGCAGTTCGGCGAACCTGGACACGCGCCGCAGGCTAGTACCCCGGTCGGGACGGGGCGTCCACGGTCCGGGGAACACGGGCCGGATGAGGGGGCCAGGTGGGGGCCGGAAGAGGGGGCCGGGTGGGCCCGCACTCCATGCGGGCCCACCCGGCGGGCCAGGGGAGGTGGGGGCGCAGCTCCCCTGACGACTGGGCGGCGCGGCCGGTGCACGCGGCCGCCGACAACTAAAGACGTCCTACCTGTCGTTGTCCTCCAGCCCGGGTCTTCCCCTTTCGTGGTCGCCGTCGCCTACCTCCGGCGGCCAACGCTGTACTTCAGTACGTCAGTACGCGCGAAGGCGCCCAAAGTCAGGGTCTATTTCCACCCAAACCGCTCGATGCCCCTCCAATCCGGCCAAATGCAGGGAATTTTGCAGCCCCCGGATCTGGAGCTGTCCGGCGCCCGGCGGCGCGCGAGCCGCTTCACCGGGCGGCCTGGGGCGCCCCGCCTCGCCGCAAGGGCCCCGGGCGGTAGCGGGCCTGGGGGCGGCGACTCGCAGGTGCATTACTATACACCTTGTATACTTTGTCTTGAGATGGCGCAGGTCGTGGACGGAGGTTGATGGTGAGCGTATTCAGGCAGGCCGAACTCGAGTACCTGACGAACGGGCGCCGGTTGGGGCGGGTGGCCACGGTGGGACGCGACGGCACCCCGCACGTCGTCCCGGTCGGCTGGTCGTACGACCCGGAACACGACGTGATCGAGGTGGGAGGCCTGGACCTGGCCAACACCAAGAAGTACCGCGACGTCCAGGCCAGCGGGCGGGCGGCGATCGTGATCGACGATCTGGCGAGCGTCGATCCCTGGCGGCCGCGGGGCATCGAGATCCGAGGCCGGGCCCGCGCGATCGACGAGCCGGCGACCGTCATCCGGATCGAGCCTGAGCGGATCGTCTCCTGGGGCCTCGAGCCCGAGCGCCACGCCCGGACCGTCGGCTGACGGCGGAGCCATGGCCGAGACGATCTCCTCGCCGACCAACGCTCGCGGCCGCCGAACCCGGCGCAAGCTGCTCGATACCGCCCGGCAGATCCTGGAGCAGGACGGCTTCCAGGCGCTGACCGTGACGGCCGTGGCCGAGCGGACCCAGGTGACCCGGCGGACGGTGTACATGCACTTCGGCTCGCGCGGGCAACTGGTGCAGGCGTTGTTCGACCATGTCGCCGCCACCGAGGGACTTCAGGAATCGCTCGAACGCGTGTGGCAGGCCCCGGACGCCGCCCGGGCACTGGACGAATGGGCGGCGCATCTGGCCCGCTATCACCCCCGGCTGCTCGCCGTCGACCGCGCTGTGCAGCGCGTCTGGCGAACGGATCCGGACGCCGCCGCACACCACCGGCGCGTCCTCTCCGCGCAGTTGGCCGGATGCCGGCGCCTGGCCGGGCGCCTCTCGGACGAGGGTCGGCTGGCTGGCCCGTGGACCGAAGCGTCCGCGGCCGACATGCTGCTGGCGCTGATCTCCTCCGACGTGATCGAGACGCTCCTCATCGACCGGCGCTGGTCCAAGCGCCGGCTGGCCGATCAGCTGGCCGTGCTGTTTCGCTCTACGTTCCTCTCGCCTGAACCGGCGGCGGAGCCGACATAGGATGGCCCGGGCCTGCTCACCGACATAGGATGGCCCGGGCCTGCTCATAGTCCAAGACGCCGTTGCGCTGAAGCAGAGAAGAATTACTTCTCGTCGACCACACGATCCGAAGGGAGTGACGAGATGGCAAAGACAGTGGTGGTGCTGGGCGCGCGCAACCTGGGCGGAGCGATCATCGATCACTTCCTGGACCTGGGCTGGAATGCCGCGGGCGTGGCGCGCAGCGATGAGACGCTCGAGCGGGTGCGGGAGAAGGGCGCGCTGGCCGTCGGCGCCGACGCATCCGATGCCGGGTCGCTGGCCGCGGCGCTGACTGACGTCAGGGCACAGCTCAGCTCCGTCGACGCGGTGGTCAACGCCGTGACCGCCGCCCGGCCCACCGGCGGTCCGTTCGGCGGCGGCCCGCTGGCCACGGCCGACCTCGACGCCTTCCGCGGCTGGACGGTGGCGGTGGCCGAGCAGGCGTTCGTGTTCCTCTCGGTCGGAGCCGCCGCCCTGCGCGACGGGGACGGCGGAGCGCTCATCCAGATCACCGGCGGGTCCTCTCGCCGCGCCATGCCGGGCAAGGGACTGTGGGCCGCGGGCGCGTTCGCCACCCGTGCGCTGGTTCAGGCCGCGGCCCAGGAGCTCCGCCAGGAGGGGATCCATGCCGCGCTCCTGGCCGTCGACGCCACCATCGAATCTCCCAAGACGGCGTCGTTCACACGTGATGTGCCGGCGGAGGCGCTGGGCGACATGGACGAAATCGCCCGGGCGGTCTCGTTCCTGGTCGGTCAGGGCTCCCGCTCGCTCACGCACGAGCTGACGGTCACGCCCGCGGGCGACCGCTGGGTGCCGTGACGATGGCGCGGCCGTAAGCGCTACACGGCGACCACCGAGAACACCGGGGGCAGCCGAGTGGCGGCCGTCGTCCACGTCGCACCGGCGTCGCCGGAGCCGAACAGATCGCCCGAGGTGGCTCCGAAGTAGAGCTCCAGCCGTTCGCCCTCGGCGGCCCGGCTGAACGCCTGGCGCAGCACCGTCAGGTACGCGTGCTCGGCCGGCAGCCCGTCGCCGCGGGCCGACCAGTGCGCGCCGCCGTCCCGGGTCTCGTAGACGCGGACGCGGCCGTCGGGCATGACCCGGTCCATGTCGGCCACGAGCGGGATGACATAGGCACTGTCCGGGTCGGCCGGGTCGACCGTCAACGGGAAGCCAAAGTCCGACGGCAGGCCGCCGCCCCCGATGTCGCTCCAGCTGGTGCCGGCGTCGTCGGAGCGGTAGACGCCGCCGTGGAACTGCATGAACATCCGGTCCGGTTGCCTCGGCGCCCGCTCCACATGGTGCACGCACCGGCCTGCGTTCTCGTCCGCCAGCGCCTCCTCGGGCAGATAGCGCGGGTTGAGTCCCGAGTTCCCGCGCCGCCACGTGCGGCCGGCGTCCTCGGTCAGCCACATGCCGGCGGCCGACACCGCCACGGCCAGCCGGTTCGGATCCCCGGGCCAGGTGGCGATGGAGTGCAGGCACAGCCCGCCCCCGCCCGGCTGCCACTGGGGGCGCGACGGCTGCTCCCACAGGCCGGCGTTGATCTCCCAGCTGGCGCCGCCGTCGTGGCTCTCGAACAGAACCCCGGGGTCACCCCCCGCGTATAGGACGCCGTCGGCCTCCCCGGGAGTGATGACCCAGATCCGCTCCAGCGCCTTCTCGCCGCCCTCGGGCAGCGCCACGCCATCGGCCTGCTCCCACTCCGTGGCGCCGCCATCGTCGCTGTAGAAGATCTTCGGGCCGTAGAACGGCGAGGTCACGGTCGCCAGCAGGCGGCCGCTGCGCGGATCGCGCATCGCGAAGTCGACCGGCTCGCCGGCGAACGCGCGCGTCGTGATGTCAAAGCCGCTCTCCGGATCGCCGTCGAGCAGAAACAGCCCCTTCTTGGTGCCCACCACCAGCTCGGTCAACCGCTCATCCTCCTGTTATCGCCGGTACCACCTCAACGCGATCGCCGGACCTCACCGCCGTCGCCTCGCCTCCGCGCTCGCCGTTGACGAACACATTGATGTGGCGGCGGATCAGGCCCCGCTCGTCCAGAATCCATCCCTTGAGGCCCGGGTAACCGGCCTCCAATCCGCGCAGCAGGTCGCAGACGGTGCCGCCGGCCAGCTCATGCTCGGCGCAGCCGTCGGCAAGCTTGCGCAACGGTCCTCGCAGGCACACGACCGCGCAGGGGCTGGGACGAACGCTCGGCTCGATCACACCCCTATCGACCCCCTGGCGGCGCGTTTCTCATCGGTCGTGACGGCATTCTCTCACCGCCCTCGGGCACCGGCGCGTTGCTCGCACCGCAGATACAGGGTCGGCCCCATTCTGCGGGCGTGGCGAAGCGTGCCAGCATCGGTGGTGATGGCATCCAGCCCGCCGACCGACCCTGCCCCGCCCCGCCGGCTCACTTCCGCCCTGCCCGACGGCCGGCGCGCGGTCCTGCTGGTCGCCGTCCTTGCCGGGCTGATCCTGGCCGGATGGGGCGCCGGCGAGCTCATCGGTTCGTTGCACACCGCCGATCTGACCGCCGTCCGCGACGTCGCCGGCGACCGCACACCGGCGGCGACGGCGATCGCCCACGTCCTGTCACGGCTGGGCAGCAGCCTGATCATCGTGCCCGTGGCGCTGGTGTGCTGCGCCGTCCTGTATCGGCTGGCCGGACCGGCCTCCGCCCTGTTTCTCGCCGTCAGCACCGCCGGCGCGACGGTCATCTTCAACCTGGACAAGCTCCTCGTTGGCCGGCCCCGACCGCCGGTGCGGCATCTGGAGGTGGTCGCCCATTCCAGCTTTCCGTCCGGCCACGCCACCCTGTCGGCCGCCTTCTATCTGGCGCTGGTGATCGCGTTCGCGTCGCTCTCCCGGTCCCGGGCCAGAGCGGCCGCCGGACTGGCGGTGGCGGTCGTGCTGGTGGCCGGGATCTCCGCGTCCCGGGTGTACCTGGGCGTCCATTATCCAAGCGATGTGGCCGCGGGCGTCCTGCTCGCCACCGCCTGGACGGCCGCGGTGGCGAGGTGCGTGCTGCCGCGCCCGGGCGCGATCTCCCGCGGCGGGGCGATCGCCCCGCCCGATCCTCCACGACAGGTGGTCGCCCCGCGCGGGCCGGACCGGGCTCAGGCGGCGCGGGAGTCGAGTCCGTAGCCGGATTCCAGCTGCTCGAAATACGCCCCGGCCGCCCTCTCCCACCGCTCGTGGCGCTCGCCGAACAGCGCGTGCGCCCGGTCACGAGGCCAGTCGGCCGGCAGCACGCTGGAAGGCAGGTCCGGGTCCAGGAACGGGAACCGGCGCCAGGCGTGGACCAGGAGCGTCTGCTGGCGAAAGCAGGCCTCCGGAGTGGACGGGCGCAGCCGGACGAAGTCGTCGATGAACGCCTGGTACTGCCCGCGCACGCTCTGCAGGTCCCAGGCGTCGGCGATCAGGTCCTGCGGGTCCCCCATCGCGCCGAGTTCCGCCACGAACGAGCGCGCCTCGGCGTCGGGCTCCTCCCGGATGGCCGCGGTCAGCTCGGCCTCGCGTTCGACATGCGGGGTCAGCCACACGCCGCCCCCCAGGGAGCCGAGTCCGGCCCAGGCCAGTCGCGACCGGAGCTGGTGGCGGACGGCTCGCCGATGCTCCGGGACGCGCAGGATGACGATCAGCCAGCGCTCGTCCCAGACCCACGGCCGGCCGAAGGTATAGATCCGCTCGGCTCCGGTGGCCAGGAACTCCCGGCTGGAGCCGGTCAGCGACACGCGGGAGCGGCGACCCCGCCGCTCGGTCTGCAGCCATCCGTCCCGGGTGCTGCGCGAGAGCGCCTGGCGGGCCGCCTGCTCGGTGTAGCCGAGGGAGCACAGCGCGGCGACGAGCGTCTCCTGCCACACCTCGCCAGACCGCGGGAGGACGTATTCGCCGAGGACCGTCAGCAGCAGCGACCGGGCGGCGGGCGAGCCGACGGAGCGTCGTCTGAGCTGGTCGTCAATCATGGGCGGGAGTTGGGCACCGCCCGGTTGTCCACGTGCGGTGGCCCGGTCCGGCCGCCCACCGGGTCAACCGCGTCTCGGATCACCTCAAAGTACGTGTTGCAGCCGCGGCACCGGACCTGGCTGGTGATGAGCTGCCCGCCCCAGGCCCCAACCACCTCCACATCGGAGGAGCCGCAGAACGGACAGGTGATCGCAGGCTGGCTCATCGGCGCGTCACCTCGTCCCATCCCGACCAGTCCGCCGGATCGTTCATGGCCAGGCCGCAGCCCTCGGCGTCGAGCAGCCCGGACAGCCACTCGCGGACGCGCCGGCGAATCTCAGCCGGCCCCTCGCCCACCATCCCCTCGGCCAGCGCCGCCTGATAGCCGGCGTCGTCGTCGGGTCCCGGCCACCGCGCGGCCTGCGCCCAGAGCTCTCCGATCCGCCGCCGGAGCAATTCGGCGTCGCCGCCGCCGCTGCGGCACATGCGCCTGAGCCACGCCTCGGCATGGACGCGGTGAGCGCCCTCCTCCTGGAGGATCTTCCGGGCCCGCTGGGCCAGCGGCTCGATGCTGCTGTTGCGCACGCCGGAAACGAACGTGGTCAGGATCCCGTCGATCACCAGGTTGGCGGCGATGAACGAGGCCCAGTCGGGCAGCTCGTGCTCCAGGGCGCGGAGCGGATGGCCGGCGTCGAGCCCCTCGTCGTCGCGGTGGACGCCGAGCTTGGCCAGCACGGGGTAGGTGGAGCGAGCATGGCCGAGCTCGTCCTGGGCCATCGCGGCCGCGGCCACGGCGGACTCGATCGTGGGGGCGCTCACCGCCCACTCGCCGTAGCGGCGGCCGAGCGCGCTCTTGTTGTCGGCCAGCGAGCCGACCAGCGAGATCATGGTGGTGGTGGCGATGTCGACCGCGGGCGGCGTGGCGCTCATGTGCGGATCGCCTCTCGGATCTGGCTGCGCGGCACCAGGATCATGTGGATCCACGGCTGCTCGTCGTAGATGGCGCGCGCCGAGACCAGCGCCAGATCCTCGTCGGACTCGGTCACCGTGCCGACATGGTGCAGCGGCTCCTCGTAGGCCTGGCGGGCAAACACCTCCCACACGGTCTCGTCGGCCCGACTCACACCACCACCCCCAGCCGGCGCATCGTCTCGCGGGCATCGGCCCGGATGCGGTCCTTCGTCCAGACCGGGTCCCAGACCACCTCCATCTCCACCGCGTCGATCTCGGGGTCGGCGAGCAGCGCCTCGCGGATGTCGTCCTGGATGAACTCGGTGGCCGGGCACCCCATGGCCGTGAACGTGATCTGCAGATCGGCGGCGCGGCGCTCCGGGCGGTAGGCGACCGACACGATCAGCCCCAGCCCGAGAACCGAGACCGGGAGCTCCGGGTCCTCCACGTGGCGCAGCGCCTCCCAGATGCGCGCCTCGACCCGCTCGGCGGCGGTCATCACCAGGGCACTCACGCGGCCCGCCTCAGCCGGGTGGTCTGGTATCCGCGCTGGAGGCGGCGGACGTACTCCTCGTTCATGGGTCCCCGCGCCCGCCAGCGGGCGGTCACCTCGTCCCAGCCGGTGGGCCCCTCGTGAAGCAGCCACTCGCGCCGCTCCTCGTCGAAGCGCGCCGGGAATGGGCAGTCGATGACGTACCGGTCCTGAGCGACGTCGAGATGGGCGGGCACTCGGATGCCGATCTCCTCCATGAACGGCACCACCTCCCCCATCCACGCCTGGCGCAGCTCGTCGTTGGACTTGCCCTTGAAGCCGTAGTCCAGCTGCTCGGAGTGCTTCTTGAGATCATCGGGCAGTCCGAACCACTCGAGCGTCAGGATGAACATCCAGTCGACCGCCGCCTGGACCTGGCGCTTGGGCTCGGGGTCCTTGACGAGCTTCTTGAGCCAGGTGCGACCGTGGCGCAGGTGGAAGGTCTCCTCCTTGTCCACCTTGGCCAGCGCCCGCTTCCACGGTCCGAACGTGCTCGATTGGTAAATGTCGCCCAGGAGCACGAATCCGGCCTGGTCGTACATCGCGTTGGCGCAGACGAGCTCGGTCCAGGAGTTCAGGGGCAGGTCGAAGGCGTAGGGGTACTTGAACTGGGCCGCCGGCCGCTCGTAGATGAGCCAGTCCATGTCGACGCCGAGGTCGCCGAGCAGGCGGTAGCCGATGTGGGCGTGGGCCAACTCGTCCTGGATGATCGACATCGCCGAGCCGAAGTTGTTGAGCGCCGGTGCGTGCTGAGCGGCGCGCAGGTACGAGGGCGCCGAGACGAACTCGGTGTCGGCCGACACGGTGAGGATGCGGCGAATGCCCTCCAGGTAGGTGGGCGACATGTGCTGAAGGCCCTCCACCAGCTTGCCGGCGGCGAGGTGCTCCTGGACCTGCTCCTCGGTGAGCGGCGCAAGCGCGTCCGCGGCGGTGGCAACCATCAACACCCGGCCTTTCCCGCAGGTATGACACTTGACTTACGCTCGCCAGCGTATAGTCTCTTGAGCGTGCCGTCAAGCGAGGAGAGCCGCCGGGTCGGGACGCACATCGCCGACCGCCGGGAGCCCGCGGAGCGCTGATGGCGACGATCATCGAGTTGGACGGCGTCATGCCGACGATCGGCGAGGGAGTGTTCCTGGCGCCGACCGCGGTCCTGGCCGGCGATGTGCGGATCGGCGACCGCGCCAACGTCTGGTTCGGCGCGGTCCTGCGCGGCGACAGCTCCTACATCGAGATCGGCGCGGAGTGCTCGATCCAGGACAACGCGGTCATCCACTGCGCACACGACCTCCCCACCGTGCTCGGTCGCCGGGTCGTGATCGGCCACAGCGCGCTCCTGGAAGGGTGCGTGATCGAGGATGAGGCGCTGATCGGCATGGGCGCGGTGGTGCTCCAGCGGGCCCACATCGGAGCTGGCGCGCTGGTGGCCGCCGGCGCCGTCGTGTCCGAGCGCGTGAGGGTGGCGCCGCAGATGCTGGCGGCCGGGGTCCCCGCGGTGGAGAAGAAGCAGCTGTCCGGCTCGGCGCTGGAGTGGACGCGCACCGCCTCGGAGGAGTATCAGCAGTTCAGCCAGAGATACATGACGACCGGCCGCCTGCTCGTCGCCGACGACACGCGGATCACCTGAGAGGACGGACGGAGGGAGAGCCCAGTGCCTGAGATGTTGATCGGCGGCGAGTGGCGCCAGGCGTCGGCGCGCGCCGAGCTGGAGGTCGTCAACCCGGCCACCGAGGATGCGGTGGCCAGCGTCCCCGCCGGCTCACCGGAGGACGTCGAACTGGCCGTCGCCACCGCGCAGCGCGCGTTCGCCGACTGGTCGCGCACGGATGTGGAGAAGCGCGCGGCGATTCTGGCCAAGGCGGCCGACCTCATCGCCGAGAACGCCCGGTCGCTGGCGGCGACGCTGACATCCGAACAGGGCAAGCCGCTGGCCGAGTCCGCCGGCGAGGTCACCCATCTGGCCCACGGCGTGCGGTTCTACGCCGAGGCGGCGACCAAGGTGCGCGGGGCGCATCAGGAGCTGCCGTCGGCGTTCGGCCCCGCCTACGGAATGGTCATCCGGCGGCCGATGGGCGTCTGCGCCGCCATCACCCCCTACAACTTCCCGCTCACCCTGCTCGGCACCAAGGTGGCGCCGGCGCTCGCCTCGGGCAACACCGTGGTGGCCAAGCCGGCGGCCACGACGCCGCTGGCCACGCTCGAGGTGGCGCGCCTGTTCTCCGAGGCCGGAGTGCCGGACGGGGTTCTCAACGTGGTAACGGGGCGCGGCTCCCAGATCGGTGACGCGCTCGTCGGACACCCGGATGTCCGGCGGGTCGCGTTCACCGGCTCGACCGAGGTCGGCCGCCACGTGGCCAAGCTGGCGGCGCCGGACCTCAAGCGGCTGTCGCTGGAGCTGGGCGGCTCCGATCCGGTCATCGTCTGCGCCGACGCCGACGTCGACGCGGCGGTCAAGGCGGTGATCATCGGCCGCTATTGGAATGCCGGACAGGCCTGCCTGGGCTGCAAGCGGGTGTTCGTGCACGACTCCGTCTACGACCCGTTCATCTCCGGGCTGGTGGAGCGGGTGGGCCGCTACGAGCCCGGGGATGGCACGAGCAAGCCGGACAAGCCCAAGCTGCGGATGGGGCCGATCCACACCCGGGCCGGCCGCGACGAGCTGCTGGAGCAGATCGACAGCGGCGTCTCCTCCGGCGGCGAGCTGTTGATCGGCGGTGGCACCGGGTCCTCGGACAAGGGCTGGTTCCTGGAGCCGGCGGTCATCGCCGAGCCGGCGGCGGAGTCGCGCTTGATGACCGAGGAGGTGTTCGGCCCGGTGCTGCCGGTGATGCGGTTCAGCGACTTCGACGATGCGCTGCGCCGCGCCAACGCCACCCCGTACGGGCTGGGGTCGTCGATCTGGACGCACGACGCCCGGCTCATCCACCGCGCCGCGGTCGAGATCGACGCCGGGATGACCTGGGTCAACCAGATCCACTACGGCTACGACGAGCTGCCCTTCGGCGGCCTGAAGGCATCGGGCTACGGCAAGGAGCACGGGATCGAGGCGCTGGACTCCTACGTCGAGCTCAAGTCCGTCGTGGTGGGAGGGCTGGCCTGATGGCGGTGTCCTTCGAGCACCACGATGGCGTCGGATCGATCACGCTGGACAACCCGCCGGCCAACTCCTACGACGTCGACGTCATGTCCGAGTTCGGCGCCGCGGTCGACGACGCCATCGAGTCCGGCGCCCGCGCCGTCGTGGTGCGCAGCGCGTCGGAGAAGTTCTTCTCGGCCGGCGCCGACATCAAGAAGTTCCTGGCCGGGGACGTGGCCGCCAACATGGAGATGATCGGCATCAGCCAGGCCGCGTTCCGGCGCATGGCGGCGGCCGACGCGGTGTTCATCGCCCACATCGCCGGCCACGCCCTGGGCGGCGGCCTGGAGATCGCGCTGGCCTGCGACGTGCGCCTGGCCACCGCCGGGCACTACCAGCTCGGTTTGCCGGAGGTGACCCTCGGGCTGCTCCCCGGCAACGGCGGGACGCAGCGGCTGACCCGGCTACTCGGGCCGTCCCGCGCGCTGGACCTGCTGGTCACCGGCGCGACGTTCACCCCCGCCGAGGCCCACGACTGGGGCCTGGTCGCCCGGCTGTTCGATCCCGAGGACGCCGACGATCTCGTCCGGGCCTACGCCGTGGCCCTGTCCCATGGGCCAGGGCTGGCCATCGCGGCGATCAAGCGCTGCGTTCACGAGGGCGGCGAGCTGCCGCTGTCGGACGGCCTGGCGCTGGAGGCCGAGCTGGTCGAGCATCTGTTCGGCTCCCCCGACGCCCGGGAGGGCCTCCACGCCTTCGTCGAAAAGCGCACCCCGGAGTTCGCCCGAGCATGACAACGGAGACCATCACCACGTACGCCGGGGCGTTCATCGACGGCCGCCCGCACGAGAATGGCGGCGACGCGCTGCCGGTGTCCAATCCCGCGACCGGCGAGGTGTTCGCCGAGGTTCCCGGCGGTACAGCCGAGGACGTCGACGCCGCCGTCGCCGCCGCGGGCCGGGCATTCGGCGAGTGGGCGGCGCTGGCGGTCTCCCAGCGCGGCGAGATCCTGCGCCGGGCCGCCGGCCACGTCGCGGAACACCTGGACGAGCTCATCCCGCTGCTGACTCGTGAGCAGGGCAAGACCCTGCGGGACTCGCGCATCGAGCTGACCAAGGCGATTGACACGCTCCTCCACTACGCCGGCTTGTCGAAGTCGTTGCGCGGCGTCCACGCGCCCGGCCTGGACCCCGGCGTCGACGGGATCGTGCTCCGGCGGCCGCTCGGCATTGTGGCGGCGATCGTGCCCTGGAACTTCCCCACCACGCTGCTGTGCAACAAGCTCGCGCCGGCGCTGGTGGCGGGCAACGTCGTGGTGGCCAAGCCGGCGGGCACCACCCCGCTGACGACGCTGCGCTTGTGCGAGCTGCTCTGCCAGGGAGGGCTACCAGCGGGCGCGTTCAACGTCGTCACCGGCAGCGGAGCGGCCACCGGGACCGCGCTCGTCGCCCACCCGCGGGTGCGCAAGATCGCCTTCACCGGATCGACCCCGGTGGGCGAGCAGATCATGGCGCTGGCCGCGCGCGGTACGAAGCGGGTCACGCTTGAGCTCGGCGGCTCGGACCCGATGATCATCTGCGACGACGCCGATCTCGACGCCGCCGCGTCCGCCGCCTCGATGGGCCGCTTCTACAACTGCGGTCAGGCGTGCCTGGCCATCAAGCGCGTGTACGTGTTCGAGCCGGTCGCCGACCAGGTAATCGAGGCGATCACGGCCAAGGCGAAGCGGCTGAAGGTGGGCCGCGGCGATGTCAAGGGCTCGCAGATGGGGCCGCTGCACACCGCGGCCCAGCGCGACGAGGTGGCCGGCCAGGTGGAGCGCACGCTGGCCGCCGGCGGCACGCTGCTGGCCGGAGGCTCTGTTCCGGACGACCCGGCCCTCGCCGGTGGCTTCTTCTATGAGCCGACGATCGTCGCCGACCCGCCCCACGATTCTCCGATGGCCACCGAGGAGGTGTTCGGACCGGCACTGCCAATCTGGCGGGTGCGCGATCTCGACGAGGCGATTCAGCGGGCCAACGCGTCGCAGTTCGGGCTCGGGTCCTCGGTCTGGACGCGGGACCTGCAGCGGGCGCGGCAGGCGGCCGAGCGGATCGAGGCCGGTTACACCTGGATCAACTCGCGGACGAAGGTCTACGACGAGCTCCCGTTCGGCGGCTGGAAGTCCAGCGGCTACGGCAAGGAGCACGGCGAGGAGGCCTTCGACTTCTACACCGAGTGCAAGTCGGTGGTGTTCGGCAGCTCGGCGTGAGCCTGGAGATCCTCGACCTGGCGGGCGACGCCGAGCGCCCGCCCTTGATCCTGATGCACGAGGGGCTGGGGTCGGTCGAGTTGTGGCGGGGCCTGCCGGACGACCTGCAGGCCGCCACCGGGCGGCGGGTGATCTCCTTCTCGCGCTACGGCCACGGGCGGTCCGAGCCACCGGCCGAGCCGCGCACGCCGGCGTTCTTCCACGACGAGGCGCTGCGGGTGCTGCCGGAGCTGTTCGAGCGGCTGCAGGTGACCGAGCCCGTCCTCGTCGGCCACAGCGACGGGGCGTCGATTGCGTTGATCCACGCGGCGAGTCATCCGGTGAGCCGGCTGGTGCTGCTGGCGCCGCACGTGTTCGTGGAGCAGATCACCGTCGACGCCATCCGGGAGACCCGTGAGGCGTTCGTCGGCGGCGGGCTGCGCGACCGGATGGACCGCTACCACGACGACGTCGACGCCGCGTTCTGGGGCTGGTGCGATGTGTGGCTCGATCCGGAGTTCCGGGGTTGGAACCTGGAGGCCGAGGCGGCCCGGGTGACCGCGCCGACGCTCGTCATCCAGGGCGCCGACGATCCGTACGGGACGCTGGAGCAGGTGGAGCGGATCGAGGCCCGGGTGCCGGGCGCCGCGCGGCTCGTCCTGCCGGGCGGGCACAGCCCGCACCTGGAGCACCGGGCCGAGGTCGTCGCCGCCATCCGGGGGTTCCTGACCGACGACTGATCCCCGGGCGAGGTCTTGGGCGATTTCAGGCTCCATACGGGAGAAACATCCCGAACCCCCGGCGGGCTTACAACGTCTTGGCCGGAATCTCCGGCCCCGCGAGCGGCTCGGCCGGGGTCGCGGCCGCCCACTCCCGCAGGCGAAAGCGCTGCACCTTGCCGGTCAGCGTGCGCGGCAGCTCGTCGACGAACGTGACGATGTGCGGATACTCGTACCGGCGCAGCCGCTCCTTGCACCAGGCCCGCAGCTCGTCGGCCAGCCCGTCGTCGCCCGGGCCCCCGGTGCACTCGACGTAGGCGGCGATCCGGGTCGCGTCGCCGACGGTGACCCCCACCACGCCCACGCCGGCCACCCGCGGATGCCCGAGCAGGACGTGCTCCATGTCGATCGGCGACACCCACAGGCCGCCCACCTTGAGCATGTCGTCGACGCGCCCCACGTACGCATACGCGCCGTCCGGCCGCCGCTCGTACCGGTCGCCGCTGGCAAACCAGCTGCCCAGCATCGACGTCTTGGTCTTCTCGTGCTGGTGCCAGTAGAAGGCGGCACAGGAATCGCCGCGCACCTGCATCGCTCCGACCGCCGGGCCGTCCAGGATCGCCCCCGCTTCGTCGACCAGCCGCAGCTCGTACCCGGGCACCGGCCACCCCGAGGTGCCCGCCTGCACCTGGCCAGGCCGGTTGGAGCAGTAGATGTGCAGCATCTCCGTCGAGCCGATCCCGTCGAGGATCTGCAACCCAAACTCCCGCTGCCAGTGTTCCACGGTGGCCGCGGGCAACGGCTCGGCGGCCGACACGCAGAACCTCACCGACCCCAGCGCGTCGCCGACCCCCTCCTGTCGTCCGAGCACGGCGAACAGCGCCGGCACCGAGAAGAACACGCTCGGCCGGTGACGCCGCAGCGTCTCCAGGATCGGCGCCGGCCGGGTCGGCCCGGTCATGTAGACCGCCGTGGCTCCCGCCGACAGGGGGAACGACAGGCCGTTGCCGAGGCCGTAGGCGTGAAACAGCTTGGTCGTCGAGAAGCAGACGTCGTCCGGGCCGAGCCGGAGCACGCCCTCTGAATAGTTTTCGCAGGTGACGCCGACGTCGTGCTGGAGGTGCACGACGCCCTTGGGCTTTCCGGTGGAGCCGGAGCTGTACAGCCAGAACGCCGGGTCGTCCCGATGCGTCGGCACCGCGTCGAGCTCGTCGGCCTGCGCGGCCAGCCCGGCGGCCAGCTCCGTCACCCCGGGGCCCTCGCCGCCGGGCGCCAGCCAGTGCACGTCGCGGCCGCCGAGCGCCGGGCGCAGGCGCTCCAGCATCGGCGCGTCGGTCACCACAAACCCGGCATACGAGTCGTCGACGAAGTGGCGGAAGTTCTCATCGGTGTCACGCGTGCTGACCGGAACCGGGACCGCCCCGATGCGAATGGCGCCCAGGAACACGACCGGGAACACCGAGGTGTCGTCGAGCACCAGCAGCACCCGCTGCTCACGGCGGACCCCCAGCTCACGCAGCAGCCGGCCCGCGCGGTTGATCTGCCGACGAAGCTCCTCGTAGCTCAGGGTGGCGTCGTCGGCCACGATGGCGCGCGCATCGCCGCGGCCCGCCTCGACCTGGGCGCCCACCAGATCGCTGACGTTGCACAACCCGGTGGGGTGGTCAGTCGGCTCCATGTCCCTCGCCTCTCCTCGAACGCCCGGTCGGACTCAGGGAATACTACTGACGCGCGTTCGTCAGTCAAGTGTCATACGTCAGCCCGGGCGCCGGCGGCCTCAGCGTCTTTTCGAACCAGTGATCGGCGAACGGCTCGTCATTGAACCGGGGGACCTCGACCCACCCGGTGGAGCGATACAGAGCCAGTGCCTCGGTGAGAACCGCGCTGGTCTCGATGCGCGCCACCCGCGCGCCGCCGGCCCGCGCACAACTCTCGAGCGTGTCCAGTAGCCGTCGGCCCAACCCCAGCCCGCGGGCCGAGGGGGCGATCCACATGCGCTTGATCTCGGCCGGCGCGCTCGCGTGATGCTTGACCGCCCCGCAACCGATCGGCTCGCCGCGCCGGTATGCGACAAAGAACTGCCCGGCGGGCGGCCGGACCTCGTGGGGCCGGGCGGTGGCACCGACCGAGGGATCGAAGCCGCGCTCCGAGCGGCGGTTGAGCTCGGCCACGTACTCGGCCAGGCAGTACCGGGCATCCCGATCCTCTGGATCGACCGCGTGGATGGCCACGCTCGTCGCGGCCAGCAGGCGCTCCACCTCCGCCATGGCCGTCACCAGGCGCTCGCGCTGGTGGGCGGTGAGCGGCTCCAGCAGCGATCGCGCAAACGCGTCGGACCCCCGGTCGAGAGCGGCCCGTTCGCGCCGGCCGGCCCCGGTCAGCCGGGCGACGCGGACCCTCCGGTCGCGCTCGCCGGGGGCGACCGTGACCAGGCCGGCCCGCTCCAGCGAGCCCAGCAGCCGGCTGACGTATCCAGAGTCCAGGCCCAGGCGAGCGCGGAGCAGGCGCACCTCGCAGCCGTCGATGCCGATCTCCCAGAGCAGCCGCGCCTCACCCAGCGGTCGCCCCCGGCCGAGGAAGTGATCGTTGAGCGCCCCGGCCCGTTCGGTCACGACGCGGTTGAAGCGGCGAACCTGATCAACCATCGCGTCGGGCATTCTCTGACGTTAGTCAGAGAATTGCGAGCCGTCAACCCAGGCGCGCAGAACCTCCCGTTCGCGCGCGGGGGCCAACCCGGGCCGCGGCGGATCGGGGCGCACTGGCGGCGGGCCGTCCAGCGCGGTCAGCCAGTCCCAGGTGTCGCGCACGGTCTCCTCCACCGGCCGGGCGCGCAGCCCGGCGGCGTGCGCCCGCTCGACGTCGGCGTCGTGCATCGCGGCGTACTCGTGATCAGGCGGCAGCCAGATGGGAAGCTCGGTCCAGGGCTCGATCCCGGCGGCCGCGATCGCCTCCGGCGACACCCAGGTCAGCCGCGTGGTCGCGGCGCCGGCCACCGCATGGCAGGCGCCCAGCAGCGAGCCCATCGTCGCGCCGCCCCGCCGGCCGACCGCGTTGAACGGCCCATGGTGCCCGGCCATGGCCGCGTCGAGGACGAAGGCCGCCAGATCCCGGGCATCGATGTACTGGAGAGGCAGATCGGCCGGCCCCGGACACAGGACCTCCCCGCCCCGGGCCATCCGCCCCAGCCACCACGGCAGCCGGCCCACGTCCTCATGCGGGCCGAGGATGAGACCGGGGCGAGCCACGAGCGCGCGATCGCCGAAGGCGGCGGTGACGGCGATCTCGGCCCCGCGCTTGCGGGCCGCGTACTCCCCGTCCTCGGCATCGGGGCTCGCGTCGACGGTGGGGGCGGTCTCGTCGACTCCGCGGGGAGGCGGCGGCGCATACACCGACTCGGTGGAGATGTAGACGAACCGCCCCGCGCGATCGGCCAGGATCGCCGCGCTGTCCCGCGCGGCGCGCGGGATGCCCGCCCAGGTGTCGACCACGAGGTCCCAGTGGCCGGAGCGCAACGGTCGCAGGCTCTCCGGGTCCAGGCGGTCGCCGACCAGGGCACGGACCTGCGGGTGGCGCTGACCCCGCCCGCGGTTGAACGTGGTCACTTCCCATCCACGCTGAAGCGCATCGGTGACGACCGCGCGTCCGACGAACGCGGACCCGCCGAGCACGAGAAGTGAGGTGGCCATGGACGGCCAGGTTAGCGCAACCGGTGGGTTGCGCGTTTTGGGCGGAGCGCCGGGGTCGGCCGCGCCTCAGCGAGGCGCCTCGGGCTCCGCGTGTCCGAGGCGGGCGGCTCAGCCTCCGCCGTAGGTGACGATGAGATCAGTGGCGATCCCGGCGATGAAGCCGAGCGCGATCAGGTTGAGCCCGAGCGTCACGTGCCCGTAACGGCGGGTGCTCGTCCAGATCTCGCCGATCACGTACAGGATGGCCCCGCCGGCCAGCGCGTAGAAGCACAGCTCCAGGGTGGTGGACTGCACCTGATAGCCGACGATCGTGCCCAGGAACGTCGGCCCGCCGCCGATGAGCCCGGCTAGGCCGATCCACTTCCAGGAGGGCTTGACCGCGCCGAGCGGCCCGACGATCCCGAACCCCTCGGTGGCATTGTGCAGCCCGAACCCGACGATGAGCACCGTGGCCAGGCCGATCTGCCCCGCGCGGGCCGACACGCCGATGGCCAGACCCTCGGCGAAGTTGTGGAGGCCGATGGCCAGCGCGATTGTCATCCCCGTCCGCAGTGCGCGGGCCCGGACGAGCGCGACGTTCTCGGCCGCGGCGCCGGGCGCCTCGACGCCGACCGCCGGATCGGCTCCGGCCATCGGCGGGCGGCGCGGACGCAGCCGCCGCTCGCATGTGGCGATGCCGGCCGTGCCGGCCAGGAAGGCCACGGCCAGCAGCGCGAACAGGCCGAGCACGTGCCCAAACCCGGCGTGGTGCGCCTTGTACTGCGCCAGTGCGGTATCGACGATCCCCTGGGCGTGGCTGGTGACGTCCATGAAGATGAACGCCAACAGGCCGACGGAGAACATGGCCAGGCCCACACGCGCGCGGGCGTCCACCGCGCCGGTGCGTCCGACGGGCAGGCCCAGGTAGATCGTGAAACCCGCGATCGCCCCGAGCAGCACTGTCTCGGCAAAACTCATGACGGAAAAATCTTAGGGGACCCTAATGAGCGGCGCGCCGCCGATGTCAGCCCGGTAACGGTGGTTACCCGCGGGCCGGACGGTTGTTACTCGTGGTCCGGCGGTTGATTTCCGCGGCGATGCGACCTTCATGGGGCCGCGCCCCCGTGCCGATCGGGCCGGCCGGGTGGTTCAGACCCGCAGCCGCATCTCCCGCTGGCGCACGACCGGGCGGGCGCCGAGTCGCGCCAGCGCGCGCGAGGCGGGCTCGTCGGCCGGGGCATTGCCGAGGCGCAAGGCGCCCCCCGCCGCCGCGGCGAGCAGCGCGTCGCCGGCCGACCCGTCGTCGATGGCGGCGATCTGAAGCACGGTGACGACCTCGGGATCGAAGCGGAACACGACGGCGGCGGCCATGTCGGAGCCGGGCGCCACGACGAGACCGTGCAACTGGACGCCCGTCGCCCGCATCCGGGCGATGCTCTCGTCGGCGCGCTGCCATGGCTCCCGGCTGGCCCGGTTGCCGGTGATCCAGGCGTGCGCGATGGCGGGATCGACCGACCGGGCCTGCGACACGGGCGGGCCATCGCCCATGAGCGACCACACCGTCACCTCCCGCACCGTCTCGAAGCCGAGCTTCTCGTACAGCGCGATCGCGGCCGTGTTGTAGTCGATGACCTCCAGCCAGACGGCGCGGCAGCCGCTCAGCCGCGCGGCGTCGATGGCCGCGACGAGCGCTCGTTCGCCGAGACCGCGCCGCCGGTGCCCAGGCGCCGTTCCCATGCCGCCCACCCAGCCGGCCTCGCCCCGCCGTCCGATCAGGGCGAACGAGGCCGGCCCACCCACCCCGCCCGGCCCGTCGTCGATCGCTACCCGGGAGCACTCGAGATCGATGTCGTTCACGCTCACGTGGTCGCGGAACGCCCGCTCATCGAGTCTCAGGGGGACGACATAGTCGGAGTAGCCGGCGTTGAACAGGTCGGTCAACGCGGTCGGCTCCAGGGAACTGGCGGGCACAAGCGTCACGCGTGGGTGGATATCAGGTGGCGCGGCGGGCGAGTCCCGTGGCGCCGCCGGTCGCCTCCGGCCCTCGTTGGCAGCCAACACTCCGTGTTTTGTCCCATTGCCCGGCCGGGAAGACAGTTGACCTAATCGTCGGTGCGTCTGCGCCCCCACACGTGCCGACCGCGGACCGGAGCGCATGATGCGCTCCGGTCCGCACCCCCTCCCTCCCGCGCGGGATCATCCCCCTCTTCCCGCGCGGGATGGGCGCAAACCTCCGGCGGTCGACCCACCCTCGCTGTGACCGGTCGTCACCCGAGCGCCGGCTCGAACTCGTGCTCCTCCCACTCCGCGAAGCGCCGGTAGCCGACGTCGGCATAGATCCGGTTGGACGTGGGATTGGCCAGGTCGGTGAACAGCAGGCACGAGCGCGCGCCGGCGCCGAGCGCGTCCCGGCTGGCCTGGGCGACCGCGGCGCTCGCATAGCCCCGGCACCGGTGCTGGGGCGGCGTGTACACCGGCCCCACCCGGACGACCCCCGCGACGGCGGGATTCACCCCGACCAGCGACACCGGCTCCCCCGCCTCGTCGTCCCACAGCCACAGGTCGCCACGCGCCAGGCGCTGCCCCACGGCGGCCTTGGCATCGGCCCCGGCGCCGAACAGCCCCGCCTCGGCCCCGAACGCCCGCCACCAGACCACCAGCAGACGGCGCCGCTCCGGCGACGCCGGAACCAGCCGGCCGCGTGCCGGCCGGGGCGGATCGGTGACCGCCCGCAGCGAATGCAACGCCATCCTCGTCCGGACTCGCGAGCGGCCCTGGGTCCGCGCCTCCCACTCCCGCGCCACACATCTCGCCGTGCCAGCCAGCGCATTGACGCCGACCGGGTGCGGATCCTCGGCCAGCCATGCGTCGAGCAGGCCCGCGGCCGCCCGCTCATCCATGTTGGTACACAACATCGGCCGGGGCGGTACCCGGAGAGCAGCGGCGCGCACGACGCCCGCCGCGTCGGGGCCGGAGGCGAACAGGGGTGGCGGGTCGGCCGGCCGGCCGTCGAGGATCCCCAAAAGCACCGTGGCCAGTACGTTATTGGCCGGATCGGACTCGAGCAGCGGCCGCACCCGGGGAGCGAACCGGCCGGGATCGTGCTCGATGACGAACCGCACGCGCCCAGCATCGGCCAGCCACGCCGTAAAGGCAAGACGGCGGCACTCTGTTCAAAGCCCCGCGGGGGTGCTAGACCGTGTTACATGGACCGGGGGCGGTTCGGTGGCGCTAGGATGCGCCGACTAGCGGCGGGCGCGGCAGCCGCCGTGGTTCCCGTGGGCGTTTTGGCTGTGGCCGGAGTGCTGCGAATGCCGCGCGCCGCCTCGGCGCCCAACGACCCGTCGGTCGGCGCCATCCACGAACTGTCGGCCGGCTCCAACCAGAACGTGTACCTGTCCGGGCTGGCCGGCGGCCCGGATGGACAGCTGTGGTTCACCAATTCCGGATGCATGGGGCGCGGCCACTGCACGATCGCGCGGATGAGCCCGGGCGGCACGGTCGTGGGGTTCCGCCGGGGCCTGAACGCCGGCAGCGTCCCACTCGGGATCGCCCCAAGCGCCGACGGGGACCTGTGGTTCACCGACCAGGGCACCCCAGCCGCGATCGGCCGCGTCACCCAGGCGGGCTCGATCACCGAATACACGCGCGGCCTGACCGGCGGCCAGCCGTTCGAGATCACGGCGGGCCCGGGCGGCGACATGTGGTTCACCGCCCAGGGGGACCGGCCGGCCATCGGGCGGATCTCGCCGGACGGGACGATCACCGAGTTCCGCCGGGGCCTGATCCGCGGGAGCGTGCCGTTCGGCATCACGGCCGGGCCCGGCGACACGGTGTGGTTCACCGACCGCGGCTGCACCGGCAGCGGCCGGTGCGCGGTCGGCCGGGTCACGGCCGGCGGGCGCATCACCGAGTACACCAGCGGACTGCGTTCGGGCGCCGAGCCCCTGGGGATCGCCGGCGGCCCCGGTCATGTCGTGTGGTTCGCCGACGCCTCCGGGGCGATCGGCCAGGCGACGGCGGCCGGGCACCTGAGCGAGCGCTCGGAGGGGCTGGAGGCGGGCAGCTCGCCGGTGGCGATCGCCGCCGGCCCCGACGGGAGCATGTGGTTCACCGACGAGGGGTCCCGCCCGGCGGTGGGGCGGGTGACTCGCCGGGGCACGGTCCGCGAGTTCACCGCCGGACTGCTCGCCGGCAGCCAGCCGGCGTTCATCGTCCCGGCCGCCGATGGGCGCATGTGGTTCAGCGATGAGGGCGGGGCGTCCGCGTTGGGCGACGTGACGACCGGGGCTCCCGCCGCCGTGCGCTGGCTTCCCTCCGTCGCCGGGTCGCCACGCGTGGGGAAGGCGGCCCGGTGCCTGGCGCCGGGCTGGTCGCAGTGGGCCGGCCTGCGACCCTCGGCCCGGCGGTTTGCCTTCGACGGCTACCGCTGGGTCCGGGACGGGGACCTCCTCCCCGGCCGCGCGAGCAGCTACGCGCCCAGCCTGGCCGACTCCGGCGCCCGCGTGGCCTGCCAGGAAACCGTCACCTATCCGCCACCTCTGTCGGTCACCGCGGTCGCCCAGTCCGGAGAGGTCCTCGTCGAGCCCTAGTGAGGGCCGCTAGCCGACGGAGAGCTCGAACTGGGCCGCTAGCCGACGGAGAGCTCGAACCAGACGTGCGTCGAGCCCCGGCGCACGCCCCAGCTGTCGGCGATCCGCTCCACCAGATCGAGCCCCCAGCCGCCGATCAGACGGTCCTCACGACCGCGGGGGACGAAGCCGTCCCCGTCGTCGACCACCTCGCAGCGCAACCTCCCGGGCCGGTCCGAGTCGATGTGCACGGTGATCATCTCGCCCCTGCCGTGCACCACGCTGTTGGTCACCAGCTCAGACAGGAGCAGGCACGCGTCGGCGACCGTCGCGGCATCGCAGTCAGCGATCAGCTCGCCAAGCGCCCACCGCGCCGTGGCGGGCGCGTGCTCGTCGCGGGTTAGCTCAAGGCGATTGGACATCGGACCGTCGTTCCGGGGTACCCGCTACCCGCCCGCCTCTAATCGCCTCCGGCGCGCCACGCCGGAACCTAGTGCGCGGACCCGAGCGTGAGAAAACCGTTCCGGGGCGCGCCGGATGGGTACAGTGAGGACCAGGTCCACATGGAGAGGGTCGTCTCACATGGCTGAGGATCGTTCGTCGCCGAGCCCATCCGAACAGGTGGCCCGGCTCTACGAGCAGGCCGAAACCCAGGCCGCCCAGGCGAGCGAGCGTTTGGTGGGTTCACAGGGGTTCGCCTCGGTGCTCGGCCAGCTGGCCGAGAACGCCGCCGCGCTGACCAAGCTCGGCAACGACACGCTGGACCTGATGATCCGCAACCTGCGGCTGGCCGGCCGGCGTGACGTGGTCCGCCTGGCCCGCCAGCTGGGCCGCACCGAGGACAAGCTGGAGCGCGTGCTCCAGGAGCTCGAGGAGCTGCGCGACCAGGTCAGCGACCAGCCGGCGCAGGGCCGCCCGGCGGCCTCCGGAGCGTCCTCACGCAAGCGGTCCAGCAACGGGTCGGGCACCGGCCCGGCCCGGTCCGACCGCGGCGGCCGGTCGGGCCGCGCGTCGACCGGGAAGCCCGGTCAGGACGACGAGCCGCCCTCCTCAGCATGAGCGCGCTGGACACGTTGAGCCGGCTGCCGCGGGCCAGCCTGGAGTTCGCCAACGTGATCCTGACCACGCCGGACGCGGCGATCGGCCGCAGCCCGCGCGACGTGGTGTGGACCCACCGCAACACGACGCTGTACCGGTACCGGTCGTCACGCCGGGAGCATCCGGTCCCGATCCTGCTCGTGTTCGCGCTGATCAACCGGCCGGAGATCTTCGACCTGCGCCCGGGTAACTCGTTCGTCGAATTCCTGCTGTCCGAGGGCTATGACGTTTTCCTCGTCGACTGGGGCGTGCCGGATGAGGAGGACGCCGACATGGGCCTGGCCGAGTTCGTCTGCGACGAGCTCCACTGGGCGGTGCGCGAGACGCTGCGCTGCGCCGGTCAGGAAGAGCTGACGCTGCTCGGCTGGTGCATCGGCGGAACGCTGTGCGCCATGTACTGCGCGCTGCATCCGGAGGGCGCGGTCAGAAACGCCGTGCTGCTCACGACCCCAATCGATCCGAGCGAATCACTCTATGCCCGCTGGGTGGGAGGCGACGAGTTCGACGTCGACCTGATCGCCGACAGCTACCAGTCGATCCCCGGCGGCGGAATCGACTGGGCCAACAAGCTGATGAAGCCGGTGACCAACTACATGACCACGTACCGGCGGCTGTTCGAAAACATCCTGGACGGCCGGGACCCGCGCCACAGCTACCAGGCGATGGCCAAGTGGGTCGCCGACAACCCACCCTTCCCGGGGCGGGCCTACCGGGAGTGGATCACGTGGATGTACAAGGAGAACCGGCTGGTCGGCGGACGGCTGCGCCTGCGCGGCCGGCGGGTCGATCTGCGCCGGATCGAGCAGAACTTGTTGATTGTGACCGCCGGAGCCGACCACATCGCGCCGCCCGGCGGCACCGTCCCGCTGCTCGACCTCGTCGTCAGCGAGGACGTCACGCACCTCGACCGCGCGGGCGGCCACATCGGCCTGATGGCCGGATCGAAAGCCAAGCACGAAATCTGGCCTGAGCTCGCCGACTGGCTCGGCGAGCGCTCGGGTCGCTGAGGCAAAGGAGAGAGGACATGGCCACGACCACCACTGGCCCGAGCCAGACCATGGTCCACCGTCCCCGTCTGCACGGGCGCGTCGCGTTCGTCACCGGCGGCACCCGCGGCATCGGCGCCGCCATCAGCCACAGCCTGGCCGAGCAGGGCGCGGAGCTCGCGGCCGGCTACGGCCGCGACCAGCAGGCCGCCCAGGCGTTCGCCGACAAGCTCGGCAAGGAGGGGCTGAGCGCCTCCCTGCATCAGGGCAACGTCGGCTCGGCCGAGGACTGCCGCCGCACGGTCGCGGAGGTGATCGAGCAGCACGGACGCCTCGACATCCTGATCAACAACGCCGGGATCACGATCGACAAGACCGTGCTGAAGATGACCGACGAGGACTGGTACAAGGTCCTGTCGGTCAACCTGTCCGGCGCGTTCTTCATGTCCCAGGCGGTGCTCCCGCACATGATCGAGCGGGGCTCCGGGCGCATCGTGAACATCTCCTCGATCATCGGCGAGATGGGCAACATCGGCCAGGCCAACTACGCGGCGTCGAAGTCCGGCCTGTTCGGCCTGACGAAGACGCTGGCCCGCGAGGCCGCCTACCAGCTCAAGAAGGCCGGCAAGCTGGAGGAGGACGGGATCGGCATCACGGTCAACACCGTCGCGCCCGGCTTCATCGCCACCGAGATGATGGAGACCATCCCGGAGAAGGTGATGGAGGGCATCAAGGCCAGGATCCCGCTAGGCCGCCTCGGACGGCCGGACGAGATCGCCCGCGTCGTCCACTTCCTCGCCGCCGACCAGTCGTCCTACATCACCGGAGCGATCTGGGGCGTCAACGGGGGCATGGACATGTGACGCCGCGCCCGCCGCGCCGCGGCGGGCGATCGCCAGCCCCGGGATCGTGACGTGGGTGATCGGCCCGATCGCCGCCGCGTAGGCCAGCGTGCCGATGCCCACCGTGCCGCCGAGCAGGAAGCCAGTGACCAGGACGCTCAGCTCAATGCTCGTCCGGACGACGCGCATCGAGTGCCCGCGGCCCGCGATCCCGACGCTCAACCCGTCCCGCGGCCCCGGACCCAGACCGGCGCCGATGTAGAGCCCGGTGGCCACGCCGTTGCCGATCACGCCGCCGACCAACAACGCCACCCGCGCCCAGGTGGCGTGCGGCGGAGGGCAGATCGCCAGCATCGCGTCCATCACCAGGCCGACCAGCACCGCGTTGGTCACGGTGCCGACGCCGGGCCGCTGGCGCAACGGCCACCACAAGGCCAGGACGGCGCCGCTGACGATCACGGCCCAGGTGCCGATCTGAAGCCCGAAGGTCCGGGCCAGGCCCTGGTGGAGCACGTCCCAGGGATCGAGCCCCAGGCCGGCCAGCACCATCATGGCTGCCGTGGCCCCGTACAGGACGAGCCCGGCAATCAGCTGCGCGCCGCGGCGCGCGCGGTGATCCGGCGGGATGGGCAACAGCAGACGCGGCACGAGGTGTAGGCTGCCGATCTTGGCACCATTGCAACAGGGCCAATTTGCCGCCGATGGCCCTCCCCTCCTCCGTCGGCTCCCCACGCCGCACCTGGTTCGGCTGCTCGGCGAGTGGCGCGGTGGGGGCGCCGCCTATCTGGAGCTGGCGGCGGCCCTGCGGGCGCTGATCGTGGAGGGACGGCTGCCGCCGTACACGCGCCTGCCCTCCGAGCGGGCCCTGGCGGTGGCCGTCGGCGTGTCGCGCAACACGGCCACCGGCGCCCTGGAGATGCTCCGGCAGGAGGGCTACCTGGAGTCGCGACGCGGAGCCGGAAGCTGGATCAGGCACCCGGGACCGGCGCAGCCGCGCCCCGACGAGGCGTCGCCCGCCGTGGCCGGCGTCCTCGACCTGACCGTGGCCAGCCCATCCGCCCCAGCCGATCTCGCCGCCCTGGCCGCGGCCGCCGCCGCGGCGCTCGGCGGGGAACTGGGCACCGCGGGCTATGCGCCGTTCGGTCTTCAAGCGGCGCGCTCGGCGGTCGCGGCCCACCTCGGCCGCCGGGGCCTGGCCACCGATCCCGAGCAGGTCCTGATCACCCAGGGGTCGCTCCACGGCTTCGATCTGTGCCTGCGGACACTGGCCCGGCCGGGTGACCGAGTGCTCGTCGAGACACCGACGTACCCGTCGGCGCTGGACGCGATCGCCGCCCATCACTGCCACGCCGTCGGCGTGCCGGTCGGCGCCGACGGCTGGGATCAGGCGCAGATGCGCGCGGCGCTGCGCGACGCCCGGCCGCGCCTGGCCTACCTCATCCCGGACTTCCACAACCCGACCGGCTCGTCGGCGTCGGATCTGGCCCGGGCGCGGATGGCCCGCGACGCCCGCGCCGCCGGGGTCACGGTCGTCAGCGACGAGGGCCTGGCCGATCTGTGGCTGGAATCAGACTCCGCACTCCCCCGGGGCGGCCGGGCCGGGTCCCTCGGCGGGGCGCTGCACCAGGCGCCCGTGCTGGTCCTTGGCTCGCTGTCCAAGACGGTCTGGGGCGGCCTGCGGACAGGCTGGATCCGGGGCGACCACGAGCTGCTGCGCCGGATCGCGGTGGCCCGCTCCAGCCAGGAGATCGGCGGCCCGGTGCTCGACCAGCTGCTCGCCGTCGAGGCCCTCGGCCGCCTGGACGCAATCGTGGCCGACCGCCGGGCCGCCCTGCGCGAGCGCCGGGACGCACTGGTGGCAGCGCTCGCCGAGCACCGGCCCGAGTGGGGCGTGCGGCCGCCGGCGGGCGGGCTCTGCCTGTGGGTCGAGCTGCCGGCGCGGACGTCCGGCTCGGCCCTGGCCGTCCGGGCGCTCCAGCACGGCGTGCGGGTCGCTCCCGGGTCCCGGTTCGGTCCGGACGGCGGGTTCGAACACCGGCTGCGCCTCCCGTTCACGCTCCCGCCCGACCAGCTGGTCGAGGCCGTGCGCCGGCTGGCCGAGGCCGAGGACAGCCTCGGGCAGCGGGCGCCGGGAAGCGGCAGCGCCCCCCGCTGGGTGGCCTGAGCTGGGCTGGATAGCTAGCGCGAGTGCTCGAACACGGCCCGCAGGAGCGGCGGCCAGTGATCCTTCAGCGAGTCGTGGCCCATGAACAGGCCGAGGTGGCCGCCCGGGGTCGTGTCCCGCAGGACGTTCGCGGCCGGCGTCCCGGCGTGGTCGGCCAGGGCGAACACCTGGTCCGGCGGGGTGATGTGGTCGGTGGCGCCGGCCAGCAGGTTCAGCGGACAGGTGATCTGACCCAGGTCGACGCGCCGGCCCTCCACCTCGAGGCGGCCGGCGATCAGCTCGTTGTCGCGGAACAGGTGCTCGACGATCCACAGATAGAAGGCGCCCGGGATCGCCTGGGTGTGCTTGAACCAGTCCTCGAACTCCCGGTAGCGCTCGACGTGGGCGACGTCGTCGAGGTTGGCCAGCAGCTGGAGCTGGCGGCCGATCTCGTTGTCCGGCTTGATGACGACGAAGCCGGCCAGCATGTGCTCGCCGGTGAGCATGCCGCCGCCGGCCCTGACCAGGCCCCGGTAGAACTCGAGGTTGCCGTTGGGCGCAAACGTCTTGAGCGCGGCATGGATGACGGGCTCGCCGCCGTGAAAGTCGATCGGCGCGCCGGCAATCGTCAGCGTGTTGACACGCTCCGGACGCAGCGCAGCGTAGATCGTCGCCAGCCAGCCGCCCTGGCAGTCGCCGATCAGGTTGGCCCGGCCGCCCAGGTGATCCAGCGCCCGGTCGATCACATCCAGGTAGTCGTCCACCGTGGCGTCCTTGGTCTCCGGGGTGGCGCCGATCCAGTCCAGGGTGAACGCCCGGGTCAACCCGGCGTCCAGGATCGTGCGCATCTGGCTCTGGGACGTGGAGTAGTCGACGATGCACGAGTCATGGCCCGCCTGGGGCGGCAGCACTAGCGTCGGCACGACCGCGCTGCGGGGCCCCGTGGTGGAGAAGTCCCGCAACCGCGCGACCGGCGCCTCGAACACGATCTCATGGGGCGAGCTCCAGCTCGGCGGACGCCGTCCGGCCATCTCCCCCCACCAGCGCACGCAGTCGAGCATGAGGTCGGCGGGCGTGGCGCGCCGTCGGATGGCGCCGCTCCACCACCCGGTCAGCCCCTCGACGGCCGCCGTCCAAGCGGTCAGGGAGTCGGTGAGCGCAATCTCCTCAAAGGTCGGGGCACATCCTGTGGCCATCTGAATTCCTTTCTCACAACCCGCCACCCCCCATCTGGGGGGCAGGACCTTATCAATCGCGGCCGATAACGCTTGCTAGTTAGCTCGTCACGTGCTAACCTGCAAGCAAGCTGATGCCAGGGTCTAGTGCTTGCAAGTTTGCGAGCTACCCGGCATTCGGCTAGCGCACTCACGACTTCTCCCCAGAAAACGATTCAGGAGCAGAAAAAATGGCAGCCACCTCCACCAAGCAGCAGAACAACGTCTATCCCGACCTCGAGGCCGCCACTGAGCGGGTCCGCGAGGCCAACGAGCGGTTCATCGAGGCCGGTCGCAAGGTCAGCGGCGCGTACCTGGACGGGCTGGAGCGCTATGTCGGCGGTCTGACCCAGTTCGAGCGCAAGGTCGGCGCGCAGTCGCAGTTCGAGGCCGTCACCAGCCTCTTCAATGCCCACGCCAAGATGACCGACGACGTCACCGCGGCGACCGTCTCGGCCGCGCGCGAGCTCATCTCGCTGTAAGCGTCAGTTTTTCCTGGGCGGGCACGGGTTCACCGTGTCCGCCTTTTTTTGTGCCCAGCTCGGCGAGAAACCGGAACATATGGCCGCTTTCTCGCCGAGCTGCCGCTCCCGGCAGCCGAGGGGCGCCGCGGCTAGGACCCGCCGGTGGCGTGGCGCCGCGGCCGGGCGCCGACCCCGACGAACGCCTCGTAGACCTCGATCAGGGCCTGGCGCTGGCGGCCGGTCAGCTTGGGGTCCTCGCGGATGGCCTGGACGACCTGCGACGGGCCGTCCTCCTCGACCGGGACGCCGGCGCGCTCGTACAGGGTCTCCGCGGAGATCTTCAGCGTGTCGGCGATGGCCTGGAGGACGTGCTCGGACGGGGCCCGGAGCCCTCGCTCGATCTGCGACAGGTACGGGTTGGAGATCCCGGCCACCCGCGCGAACTCGCGCATCGACATCTCCGACAGCTCGCGCTGGCGGCGGATGAAGTCGCCCAGCGACGAGGGGGGCTCGGCCATGGGGCAAGCATATGGCGCGGAGAAGGGTTGGGGACGGGCCGACGCGCGGATCATTAGATTCCGCAGCTCTGACCAACGTCGGAGCAGACTGCAAGGGAGGAACGTGTCCGGAACCAATGAGGCGGCACTGCGGGCCGCCGTTGCCGCTTTCAACGACCCCTCGGATCGCGAGGGGTACCTCCGGCTCTACGCGGCGGATGTCGTCCTGCACGGCTACCCGCGGGGGCTGGCCGGCCTGGAGGGCGCGCGCAGCTTCTACTCACAGTTGTGGCAGGCGTTCCCCAACGCCCGGCTGGCCGTGGAGGACGTGATCGCCGCCGACGACCGGGTCGCCGCCCGCTACCGGCTGTCCGGGATCCAGGCCAGCGAGTTCTACGGGGCCCCGGGCACCGGCCACGAGACGACCGTGGAGGGGATCGCCTGGCTGCGCTTCCGCGACGGGCAGGCGGTCGAGGTGTGGCAGGCGTCCGGCACGCTCGACACGCTGACCCGGCTGACCGCCCGCGCGGCGCAGGCCCGGACCCGTCCGTCGGCGAGCGCCGAGGCGGCTGCCCTGCGGTGGGAGGAGCGTCACCCCGAGGGCTGAGCCCCACGGGCCGGGCTAGCGTTCTCTCGGATGGACGACCCCCGGCCCACTCACCCCCGGCTGCCTCCGGCGCTGCTCGCCGCCGGAGTGGTGCTCGTCGCCGTCAACCTGCGCCCGGCGGCCGCCAGCATCGGCCCGGTGCTCAACCGGATCCAGGCCGACACCGGCCTGTCCTCCGGCTGGGCGGGCGCTCTGACGATGCTTCCGGTGCTCTGCTTCGGGCTCGTGGCGCCGCTGTCGCCGGTCCTGGCCCGGCGCCTCGGCGTCCACACGTCGATCGCCGCGGCACTGGTTGTCCTGGTGGCCGGAATGCTGCTGCGGCTCGTCCCCGGCGTCGGCTTCCTGTTCCTGGGCACCGCGATCGCCGGGTCGGCCATCGCCACCGGCAACGTCCTGCTCCCGGTCGTCGTCCGCCGCGACTTCCCCCACCGCACGGGCACCGCGATGTCCCTGTACACCATGTCGCTGATCGGCTTCGCCGCGCTGGCGGCCGGGGCGACCGTTCCCATCGCCGATGCGCTCGGCGGCGGCTGGCGTCCCGGGCTGGCGGCCTGGGCGATTCCGGCCGGGATCGCCGCCCTGGCCTGGGGGCCCGCGCTGATCGCACGGAAGCGAGCGCCTACGCGCGCCGACTCGGCCGACGGCGCCCATACCGCCCACGGCGCCCATACCGCCCGGGCGCTGCTCCGCAACCGGCTCGCCTGGGAGGTGACGCTGTTCTTCGCCCTCCAGTCCGGTGGCTTCTACGCGACGCTGGCCTGGCTGCCGAGCATCTTCCGCAGCCACGGCGCCAGCGAGGCCCACGCCGGCGTGCTGCTCAGCGTGTCGATGGTCGTCGGGCTGGTCACCGCGCTCACCGTCCCCGGGCTGGCCTCGCGCCACCGGGATCATCGCCCGCTGGTCATCGCCGGCTGCGCGCTGACGGCAGCCGGCCTGCTGGGGATCCTGGTCGCCCCCATGTCGGCCTCCTACCTGTGGGTGGTGCTGCTCGGCCTGGGCCAGAACGCCACCTTCCCACTGGCGCTGATGATGATCGTGATGCGCGGGGGCAGCGTCGCCAGCACCGAGGGTCTGTCGACTCTTGCTCAGTCGGTCGGCTACGTTCTGGCCGCGCTGGCGCCGGTGGCCGTCGGCGCCATCCACGGCGCCACCCAGTCGTGGACGCCGACCCTCATCCTGCTGCTGGCGCTCGTGGTGCCGCAGGTCGCCGTCGGACTGGCCGCCGGACGCGACCGGCAGCTGGCGCCGCCCGGCCGGTCCGCCATTCTTCTGGGCCGATGATCGCCCCCCAGCAGCTCGTCGCCGCGGGCATGTCCGCCTACGTGCACGCCGGCTTTCGGCTCCGCACGTTCGGGCTGGACAATCTCCGGCTGGAGCCGGGGACGATCGTCACCCCCAACCACCGCTCCGACAACGACGTCCCGGTGCTCGTGGCGGCCCTGGCCGGACCCTGGAGCCGCGCGGTCGGAGCCGGGATCCCCTGGCCCACCTTCGCGGTCGACGACCACGCCTTCTTCCGCGGCTTTCTGGCCGGCTACCCGGAGGGACTGCCCCTGGGCGCCCGCCGCCGGCTCTGGCCGGTGCGCGTGGGCGGCCCCCTGGAGCGACACCTGCAATGCGTTCCGGTCCGCCAGCCCGCGCAGATGCGGCTCGTCGAGCTACTGCGCCGCGACCCGGAGGGTGCCCTCGACGGCCGCTTGCCGGCCGACCTGGACGAGGCGCTGGCCCGGCGCGCCATCCGGCTGGGATCGCGGCCGCCCGTCTACGCCGGCGAGGCCCTTGACGGCGGGTTCGCCGACATCCTGTGGACCGAGATCACGCGCGACGGCACGACCGGCTGCGAGGACATCTGGCGAGCGCACCTGCGCACCGCCGTCGGCGACTTCCGGCGCCTCATCCTCACCCTTCGGGACGGCGGGATCGTCGTCATCTTCCCGGAGGGCGAGCTCATCACCGACGGGCAGATCGGTCCTCTGGCTCCTGGGGTCGCGTCGCTGGCCCGCCGCGGGCGCGCCCGCCTGGTGCAGCCGGTGGCGATCGCTTACGACCGCCTGACCGTCGGGCGCCCGCGCGTGTACGTCTCGGTCGCCCCCGCCGTCGCGCCGGCCACGGGCGACGTCCGCGATGCGATCGCGGCGAGCGTCCGGCGGGCCATCCCCCTGACCGCCGGGCAGATCGCGGCCACCGTGCTGCGCCGGGGAGGCGGCCACCGTGACCTGCGGCGCACCGGGGCCGACGCCGTCGGCGCCGCCCGGCGAGACGGCCGGCCCGTCGAGCCGTCGCTGCTGGACGGCCGACGCACCGCAGCGCTGGCGCAGGCGTTCTGGGTGGCGCGGCGCCGGGGCCCGGAGCACGAGGTGGTCAGGAGCCTGGCCCGCGAACTGGTGACGGCCACGGGATCGCCGTGATCCCCCGGCGCCATCGGACGCTGCTGCTGGGCGCCGCGGGAATCGCGGCCACCGTCGGCGTCGTGGCGCTCATCAATCAGATCGCCCGCAATCTTGATCTCCTGTCCAGGCTGCAGGGGGCCGCGTTGGCGTGGCTGGTGGTGTGCGCCGTCGGCGAGACGATCGCCTACAGCGGGTTCATGCTCTCCTACCAGTCGATGGCGCGGCTCTGTGACGGTCCGCGGTTCCCGGCTTCGGTCGTCATCCGGGTGGTGGGCCTGTCGTTCGGCGCGTTCAGCGTCGCCACCGCCCTCGGCGGCCTGTCGGTCGATTTCTGGGCGCTGCGGGAGGCCGGGGAGAGCCCCACGCACGCCAGCGCCCGGGTGATCGCGTTGGAGACGATGCGCTGGGCGGTGCTCACGCTCGCCACCTGCGCGGCGGCCTTCGTCGTGCTGCTCGGGATCCAGGGCCGGATGGCGTGGGGCGTACCCGTCGGCTGGCTGACCGTGACCGCGCTGTGCTTCGCCGGGGGCATGTGGGTCAGCGCGCCGGCGCGCCGGGACCGGCTGATGCATCTGCGCGGCCGGCTGGGCCGGGCGCTCGGCGTCGCCGTGCTGGCGCTCGTCTACATCCGGCGGCTGCTCGTCGGGGCGGGCGGGGCCGGTCTCCGCCGCCGCGCAATCGGCGGCGCGGGACTGTTCTGGGGCGGCGAGATCCTGTGCGCGTGGGCGGCCCTGCGCGCGTTTGGCGCGTCGGTCGGCGTGGCGCCGCTCATCCTCGGCTACACGACCGGCTACGTGGCGACCGGGTTGCCGCTCCCGCTGGGCGGCGCCGGCGGGGTCGATGCCGCCCTGACCGGCGGGTTCGTCCTGGCGGGCGTCCCACTCGGCAGCGCGCTGCTCGGCGCCGTGGCGTTCCGCGTGTTCAGCTTCTGGCTACCGGCGCTCGGCGCGCTGGCCTCGGTGCTCACCGCCCATGGCCTCCCGAACCGTCTGCGCGAGATTGCCCGCGCCCGGCACGATTCGCCAGCGCCCTGAGGCAGCCAGCGGCGCCGGCTTCAGGCCACCGCTCAGGCCGGCCGAGGCGCCGGCACCCCGCCGGGTTCCCCGGGACCAGGCCCGCGCCGTGCCGCGGCCTCCTCCCTCCGAGATTCGGACTCCTTGAGCAGCACGGCCCGGCGCCGGTACAGAGCGGCCGTCCGTTCATTGGCCTTGGCGGCCCGCTCGTGTCCTTCCGCCTCCGATCGGTTCACAACCTCGCCGACGCTGTCACCGGCGGCCGTATTGCTTGCGGCACGGCTACGGGCCAGCAACGCGTGCTGGCGGGCACGCGCGGCACGGTTCTCGGCGCGGACGGCCAGCTCCTCCAACCGTGCGGCGTCAAGCAGCGCCGAGCGCATCACCGTGCTGCGAGGCGTTGGCATCGACATCGTCGCGGGCCCGCGCCGCGTGCGCTCGGGCGTCGGCGGCGGCGGCCCGATGGCGCGCCGCCTCCCCCGCATCGCCGGCCTGGTCCGCCGTCGCTGCCGCCCGGTCATGCGCCAGCGCGTCGGCGTCATGCGCCAGGGCCGCCCGCGCGTGGGCTCTCACCGCCTGTGCATGCGCGAGGCGCGCATCCTGCAGAGCGCGCTCGGCCCGGGCTCGCGCCTCGTCGAGGCGGCGGGTGGGGTGGCCGGGGTTCTCCTTCAGCTCGGTGGCCCGGGCGGCGGCGGCCGCCTTGCGCAAGCGCGCGGCCTCTGCCCGCTGCTGCGCGGCCGCCTTGCCGGCCTGGGCGTCGGCCTCGATCCGCTGGGCGCGGTCGGACATACATCAATGGTGCCAGAGCATCGGCCTTGAATCGAGGGCATTTGCGGCGGATCAGTCCCCGCCGTCCAGCGTCTGCGCGAAGCCGATGCGCCGGATCTCGCCCCAGGCCTTGTCGCCGCGCAGGTAGGCGAACACGCCGCGGATTCGGTAGCCGGTGATCAGCTGCCGGTAGCCGAAGTTCTCGGCCACGCTGAACGCGATGAGCCGCAGCAGCTCCGGCAGGCGGCCGTAACGGCGGAACGCGAAGTCCTCCAGCAGCACCGCCGCCAGCGAGAGGAGCACGCCGGACAGGACCGCCACCGCCAGGAACGTCAGGGCGAACGAGACGTTGACGACGCCCAGGATGAGCGAGACGACCAGCGAGAGGTAGCCGAACACCTCGACGAACGCGCCTAGGAACTCGAACGTCACGAAGAAGGGGAGCGACAGCAGGCCGACGGCGCCGTAGCGCGGGTTGGCGATCATCCGGCGATGGCGCCAGAGCGTGTCCAGCAGGCCGCGGTGCCACCGGTTGCGCTGACCGCCCAGCTCGCGCAGGCGCTCGGGCACCTCGGTCCAGCACACCGGGTCGGGGACGAATTCCAGCCGGTAGGGCCGGCGCTCCTCGCGCGCACGGCGGTGCAGGCGGACGCACAGCTCGAAGTCCTCGCCGATCGAGTCGGTGGCGAACCCGCCGACCTCGATGACGCGGGTGCGCCGGAACATGCCGAACGCGCCGGAGATGATGAGCAGCCCGTTGACCATGCTCCAGCCGGTGCGGGCCGCCAGGAACGCCCGGAGGTATTCCACGGTCTGCAGCATGGCCAGCGGCCGGCTGGGCAGTCCCACACGGGTCACATGGCCCTGGTCGATGCGGCAGCCGTTGGCCACCCGGATGATGCCGCCGGCGGCGACAGTGACGTCCGGGCGCTCGACGAACGGGCGCACCGCCGCCAGCAGTCCGTCCTGCTCGAGGATCGAGTCGGCGTCGACGCAGCAGATGAGCGGGCTCGAGGCCGCGTTGATCGCCGCGTTCAGCCCGTCGGACCGTCCGCCGTTCTCCTTGTCGAGCACCACCAGGTTGGGATGGGCGTGGGAGCGGTACACGCCCCGGATCGGCGCCGTCGGGATCCCGGGGCGGATCGGCTGGTCGACGCGGCGCAGACCGAACCCGGTGATCAGACGCGCCAGGGTGGCGTCATTGGACCCATCGTTGGTCAGGGCCACCTCGTAGTTCGGATACTGGAGGGTGAGCATCGCCCGGATGGAGTCGACGATCGTCTCGGCCTCGTTGTAGGCCGAGACGCAGATCGTCACCGGCGGGCTCATCTGCGACCGCAGCGTTCGCTGCAGCGCCGCGGCCGAGCGGCGGTGGAAGTAACGCCGCACCTGGATCGCCGAGCAGAGCGTGACGATGAGGTACGACGCCGCCAGCAGCCCGAAGTAGACGAGGGCGACGTCGTTGATGTCGTGCAGGACGTCGGTTCCCAGGCTCGCCACCGCGATCACGCCGCCAACCCCTCGGCGCTCAGCACCGCTTCCGCATAGCCGGCGGCCGGTCCGTGGCCCGCCGCCGTCTCCTCCAGCCGTGCGTGCACCCCCGTACGGGCCGCGCGCCGGACAAGCCGGTCGGTGGGTGTGTCGCCGCCGGCGGCCCGCGTGATCAGCCCGCCCAGCCGGTCCTCCGCGTCAAGGGTCCCGGCGAAGTGCGCGACGGCCTGGTCGGGGAGATCGTCGAGCGCGGCCACGACGGCCGCGGTCCCGGCCGGGCCGAGCGCCACCAGCGCTCTGCAGGACGCGGTGCGCACGTCCCACTGATCCTCCCCGAGGGCGACCGCCAGCGCGGGAGCGGTCGCCGGGTCGTCGAGCGGCTCCAGCGCCCCGGCGGCGGCGACCCGCACGAACCAGGGCCGGCCGGCGGCCCGCAGGAGGCCGACCAGGTCGTCGGCGGCGAACCCGTCCGCGATCCGGCCCAGGGCGTGGGCCGCCGCGGCGGCGATCTCGTCATCGTCGTCGGAGAGCGTCGCCCGCAGCGCCGGCGAGGCGGCGATGGAGCGGATCTCGCCGAGCGTGGCGGCGCACAGTCTGCGCTCGCCGGGTTCGCCCCGGGACAGGCGCTCGCACAGGAACGGCACCGCATCGGGGCCGAACGCGAGCAGGATCTCCGACACCTCGCCTGGCTCGGCGCCCGTGCCGACGAGCGCCGTCATCACCGCCGGGAGCGTGTCGATCGCTCCCAGCGCGGCCAGCGCCCGGCAGCAGGCGAGGACGAGCAGGGTGTCGGCGACGGGGAGGCGCTCCAGCAGCCACGGCACCGCCTCGTCGACCTGCATGGCGGCGAGCGACTCGACGGCGCGGACCCGGGTCAGGGCGTCCCGGGCGTCGAGGTCCGACCGCGCCACCGCCACCAGCCCGTAGGACCGGAACAGGTGGCACAGGCGCCGGTGCGAGTCCCCCTTGACGCTCGGCGCCAACTCGACGAGCCGCTGGCGGATGACGCGCTGCTCCAGGCGCCCGCGGGGCTCGGGCGGCGGATCGTCCCGGGCCTCCACGACGTAGGCAACGAGGTGATCCTGGATGCCGTCGAGGTACCGGCGCAGCCGGCGCGCGCGCAGCTCCCCCACCAGCCGGGCGGTGACGGTGAGGACCAGCGTCAGGCAGACGGCTGCGCCGACGCCGACGAGCACGACGAGGACCAGACTCACTCGCCGCCTCCGGTGTGCCTATGATCCGGCCCGCGATGGAGGCAGCGGCGTCGCACACGATCCTCGTCGCCGACGACGAGGCGGACATCCTCAACCTCGTGCGCTTCGGGCTGGAGCGTGACGGTCACCGCGTGGTCGTGGCGACCGATGGCGCCGGCGCGCTCGATCTGGCCCGGGCCGAGATCCCGGCGCTGTGCGTGCTCGACGTGATGATGCCCAAGCTGAGCGGACTCGAGGTGCTCCAGCGCTTGCGCGAGGATCCCGGCACCGCTGGGGTGCGCGTCATCCTGCTCACGGCACGGGGCCGGGAAGCGGATGTGGACCGGGGATTCGAGCTGGGCGCCGATGATTACGTCACCAAGCCCTTCAGTCCTCACGAGCTGCGCCGGCGCGTTCGCGCCGTGCTCGGTCGCTGAAGCGCCCGCCCCGGAGCGGCATCGTCACCCGGAACGTCGTCCCCATGCCCCGCGCGCTGTCCACGCTGATCGTCCCGCCGTGCCCCTGGACGATCGCCTGCACGATCGTCAGGCCGAGGCCCACGCCCGGCACCCCCTCTGTGACGGCGCTCGGCGCCCGGAAGAAGCGCTCGAACAGCCGTGCCTGATCGTCCGGCGCGATGCCGATGCCGGTGTCGCGCACCGACAGGTGGACCTCGTCGTCGGCCGGGACGCAGGCCACGGTGACCCGCCCGCCCGCGGGGGTGAACTTGAGCCCGTTGACGACCAGGTTGTCCAGCATCTGGCCGAGGCGGTCCCCGTCGGCCTGCGACATCCACAGCTCGTCCGGCGCCTCGACCTCCAGGTCCACCCCGCCCTGAGCCGCGCGGGGCCCAGCGGCCTCGACCGCCTGGCGAGCCAGCCGGGCCACGTCGACCGTGTCGCGCTCCAGCGCGAGCGTGCCCGCCTTCACCTGGGCGGCGAACAGGAGGTCGCCGACGAGCCGGAGCAGCCGGGCGGCGTTGCGGTCCACGACCTCCAGGAACTGGCGACGCTGCGGATCCAGCGGCGCCGTGTCGTCGTCCTCCAGCGCCAGCTCCAGATAGCCGATGATCGAGGTCAGGGGGGTGCGCAGCTCGTGCGATACGAGCGCGAAGAACTCGTCCTTGAGGCGGTCGGCCTCGCGCTCGCGGCTGACGTCGCGCAGGACGACGATCCGTCCCGCCGGCGCATCGCGATCGTCGCTGATTGGCGCGGCGTAGCGCAGCATCACGCGTCCGGAGTCGAGGAGGATCTCGTCGCGGACCGTCGCCGCCGGGTCGGCCTCGGCGGCATCGAACGCCCGGGATGCGCGTGCGTCGTCGGCGAGCTGGGCGCGAAGCTCGGCCATCGGCGAGTTCTGGAACAGGAGACCCCCACCAGGCGCCACCAGCGCAATCGGCGCCGGCGTGGCATCGACGACCGACTGCACCAGGCCCAGGCTCCGCTCGGTCTGCTGCTGCATCCGGGCCCGGGCCAGTGCGACGGCCGCCTGGCCGGTCAGCCGCGTGACCGCGGTCACCTCCTCGGCGGAGAACGGGCGATCCTCGACCCGCGCGATGGTCACCACGCCGGCGGCGCCGTCGCCGAGCAGCAGCGGGAACGACAGCTGGTGACGCGCCGGCCGCGCCTCGCCCAGCACCGCCACCGGCAACCCGGCCTCCCCGGGGGCCACGGCGACCGGCCGGCCCTCCGACAGCGCCCGTCCCGCGATCCCCTGCCCGGCGATGACGGCGGCGGAGACATCCTGCGGGCCCACACCCCGGCACGCGGCGAGCTGGCAGACGTCAAGTGTGGGGTTGTGCGCGTAGAGCACGCCGACGTCGGCGCCCGCCTCCTCGCACATGTGGTCGAGAATGGTGGAGCCGATGCCGGGCAGGTCGGTGGTGGCGGCGAGCGCCTGGGCGAACTCGTGGAGCCGCTCGGTCCGGGCCTTCTCCTGGGCGACGGCCTCCAGCAGGCTCTGGAGCTCTGACTGCTGGGCCTCCAGCTCGTCGTTATAGGTCTCCAGCTCCTCGCGTCCGGCATGCAGCGCCGCCGCCATCCGGTTGAACGCGGTCGTCAGCTCGCCCACTTCCGCCGTTCCGCCCTCGGCGACGCGGGCGGTCAGGTCGCCCTCGGCCACCCGGCGAGCGGCTCGTGCCACCTCCCGGACGGGCCCGACGGCGGCACGCGCGTACAGCGCGTAGAGCGCCATCAGGACGAGGGCCGCGACGGCCCCGACCGATCCGAGGATGAGGGCGAGATCGGCCAGATGACTGGCGTTGGCGGACTGGACGTCGACGAGATGATGCTGGTCGGCGTCGAACGTGTTGAAGCGGGCCCGGATGGCGTCGACGAGCACCTTGCCCCGCATCTGCTGGACACGGCGGCTGTTCCTGGCCGAGCCAGCCGACGCCGCGGGCCGCGCCCAATCGTCGATGTAGTCGGTGACGGCGGCGGCGATCGCTCGGGCGCGGGCGTGCTGGGCCGGATCGACCCTTGTAAGTCTTTCCAGCGAGGCCAGCTGGGCCGGCATCTCGCCGATAGCGGCGTGATAGGGCTGGAGGAAGTCCGGCTCCCGGGTGAGCAGGTAGCCACGCACGCCGGTCTCGATGTCGAGGACCAGCTTCTGGGTCTGAAACGAGCTGGTCAGGACGTCGCCGGACCGTTGCGCTGTGTCGACCGCGGCGCGGCGGGCGCCGATCGTGACCAGCACGGCGACGAACGCGAGCGCCAGGGCGACGCCGAGCAGCAGCGCGCCACCGGCGAACCGGGCGACGAGCCCGCGCCTCATCCGGCGGTCAGCCGGGCGCGCGCGGTCAGGCCTCCGGCGCGCACGCCGCAGTGATCCAGGTCGCATGTGGACGGTGTCGGCACGCGGCGGCCCGGCCTTGACTGTGCGCCCGGGTCACGTATTCACCGCTTCAGTGCTTCGGCCGCGGCAGCGTGCATCTGACAGCACGGATTCTCGGCCAGACCTCGGACGCCACGTGGCGCCTGTCCCACTTTTGCACCCCGGAATCCGGGGCAACATGAACAATCCCGCCCGCCCCTGCCGACCGGGGCCGGATAGGCTCGCCGGGATGGCGACGCTGCCCCATCGAGACCTCGGCGGATCCGAGCTGTCGGTGTCGCGGATCGTGCTCGGCTCGTGGCGGACGTTCGAGCAGATGGAGCGCGGCGCCGCCGAGTCGATTCTGGCCCACGCCCTGGAGCGAGGCGTCGACTTCCTCGACGACGCCCGCTACGACGACGAGACCGGCCGGGCGCCGATCCCCACCGGCTATTCCGAGGTCCTGTTCGGCGAGCTGTTCCGGTCGGTCGGCGCCGACCGCGATGCCGTCGTCGTCTCCAACAAGCTGTGGTGGGAGTTCTGGCCCCGGCAGGATGCCCTCGGCGAGCTGGAGGGGTCGCTGGAGCGCATGGGCTTTGACCGCCTGGATCTCCTGTACTCCGCGACACTTCCGGATGCCGTCCCGGTGGCGGTCGCCACCGAACAGATCGCCGGCGTGCTGCAGACCGGACGGGTGCGCGCCTGGGCAGTCGTCAACTGGCCCGCACGCGCCGTGGCCGAGGCAGCCTCCGAGGCGGCCCGGCTGGGCATTCCCCAGCCGTGCGCGGTTCAGCTGCCCTACAGCCTGGCCCGCCTGGACTGGGTGGAGGACTCGGCCATGGAGGACGCGCTGACGGCCACCGGGGCCTCGCTCATCCCATCGGCCGTCCTGGCCGGAGGAGCGCTGACCGGCAAGTACGACGCCGGCGGCTCCGGGCGTCTGGACGCACGGCTCCAGGAACCGTCGGTGGCGGATGCCATCGCCCTGGGGGCCCGGCTGGGCGCGCCGGCCCGCCGGCTGCAGACGACACCCGCCGCGCTGGCGATCGCATTCACGTTGCGGCACCCGCAAACTGCCGCCACGCTGATCGGCGCCACCAGCTCGGCCCAGGTCGATGCGGGGCTGGAGGCGGTGGCGCTGGCCGAGCGGCTGACGCCGGCGGATATCGACGAGCTGCGCGCCCTGGCGCGGACCGTCTGAGGGAGGCGTCCGGACACCCAGGCACGCCCTAGCCGAGGAGCGCCGGACATCAAAAGAGGGTTCTCATGCACGGGTTATCAGGGTCTTACGGGATCGGCCGATACTTGAGGACACAATGGGGAATGATGTGCGTACGCGCCCGCAGGCCGGTCCGGCCCTGCGCCACACTTCTGCGGGCGGTTCGACTTCGAGGGGGCGGGGCGGAGTGATGCGGGACCTGCTCGCCGGTGGCACCGAGGGCAACGAGCGGCTGACCGTCCTGGCCGGCCTGCTGTTGATCGTGCTGCTCGCCGTGCTCGGCCTGACCATCATCGACCTCGGCGGCCTGCTATGGCTCCATCTGTTCCTCGGCCTGCTGCTGATCGGACCGGTGGCGCTGAAGCTGGCGAGCACCGGGTATCGGTTCGTGCGCTACTACACGCACGATCGCCGCTACCGGATCAAGGGCCCGCCGGCGCCGGCGCTCCGGCTGCTGGCGCCGGCCGTCGTCGGGCTGACCGTGATCGTGTTTCTCAGCGGCGTGGTCCTGCTGTTCATCGGCCCGGACTCGAGTTTGCGCTCGGACGTATTCCTCGTCCACAAGGTGAGCTTCATCCTCTGGATCGGCGCCACTGCACTACATGTGCTCGGCCACCTGCCGGAGGTTTTCCGTTACCTGCGCATCTCCAACGACTCGCGGCGGGAGATGATGGCGGTGCGGTCGCCGCACCCGGGCGCCGGCCGGGCCGCGGTCGAGCCGTCGCTGGCGATGAGCGGACGGTTGCCGGGCGGGGCCGGGCGGTGGCTGTCGATCGGCGCCGCCCTTGTCCTCGGCCTGGTGCTGGCGGTGGCACTGATCCCGGACTTCAGCTCCTGGACGGGGGCCGCGGGCGCTGCGGTCCTCCACCATCACCACCACTAACGGGCCAAGGCGTCGGCGGTGGACCGCCGCCGGCGTTCAGCGCCGGCCGCGACGGGCCGTGTACACCTGGTAGGGCCGATCCTCGGCGCCGTTGCGCGGAGCGGCACCGCGTCCCGCCGGCCGGCGGCGTCCGTCGTCCAGGTTGACGTTCTGGCTGGCGCGCAGGCGCAGCGCCAGCGTCGGACAGGCGTTGACGGCCCGGCGGGCCAGGTCCTCGAGGGCGGGCGGAACCGGGGTCTGGTCGATGAGCGGGTAGCCCCACTCGTCGAGCGTGATCCGCTCCGGGAGCAGTTCGGCGCACAGGCCGTGGGCCTCGCACTTGATGGGATCGATCTCGATGTGCATGTCGCTTGCCTGGTGAGAACGCTAGTGAACGGCGGCCTGCGGCCGGGAGGTGATCAGGACGGGCCGGCGCTGGCACGCATCGCACGCGCCGTGGCGGGCGTGATCCTGGAACTCGGAGGCGAACACGCTCAGAGCGCTGGTCACGAACCGGGCGGCGCCGTCCGGGTGCCCGCAGGCGCCCCGTCCGATGACCAGGTCCGACCAGCGGCGCAGGTCGCCGAACGCATCGCGTCCGGCCCGCCCTTCGCACAACTCGGCGAGCGTGTCGGCGATCGAACCCAGGCCGTTGACGCAGGGGCCGCACTGGCCCGCGCTCTGGTCGGACATGTAGCCGGCCACCCGGGTGACCTCTGCCACCGGGCAGGCGCTCTTGGGCAGCGCGACGATGATCCCGGAGCCGAGCGTGGCCCGCAGCGGGCGTAGGGACCCCCGGGACAGCCGGAGCGTCGTGGCGGCCGCGCCGTCGATCCAGCTGCCGGCGTATCCGCCGAACAGGAATGCCCGCACGGGCTCGGTCAGTCCGTCGGCGGCATCGATCAAGCCGCCCAGGTGCGAGCCGTACTCGACCTCGTAGACGCCCGGCGCCCGGACGCCGCCGCTCAGGGTCACCAGCAGCGACCCCGGCTCGTCCTCCGGTCCGATCTGGCGGTACCAGTCGGCCCCGTGGCGGGCGATGAGCGCGACGTGGGCGAGCGTCTCAGCGTTCGACATGAGCGTCGGACGGCGGGCGATGCCCCGCTCGCTGATGCGCGGCGGCTGGGTGACCGGCCGTGGGTTGCCGTGGTTGATGAAGTTGACGATCGCGCTCTCCTGCCCGGTGACGTATCCGGACGGGACGGCGATGATCTGCGGCTCCGCCCCCCGGCGGCCGACGTCGGGGCGCTCGTCGAGCGCGCCCTGCATCGCCTCGACGGCGTCGCGGAACCCCTCGTCGATGGCGATCACGACGTCGTTGGCGTCGAGGGCCTCGGCCAGGCAGAAGGCGCCGTCCAGCACGAGATGCGGCAGCGACTCCAGCAGCATCCGGTCCTTGACGCTCATCGGCTCGCCCTCGGTCCCGTTGACCACCACGATCGGGCGTCCCTTCGCCCGGGCCACCGCGTCGAGCTTCGTCGCCAGCGGGAAGGCGGCGCCACCGCGACCGCGCAGCCCCGATCGAGTCAGCTCGGCGACGAGCGACGACGGCATCCCGGCGCCCGAGCGGCCCGCGCCGGAGGGGCGCTGGCCGTGGGTGGCGACGTGCTGCTCGTAGGACATGGTTTCGGCGCCGACGCCGAGCAGCAGACGGGGCAGGCTCATGCGTGGCCTCCGTGGCTCAGCAGCGCGGGCGGCGTGCCGGAGCGGCGTGCCCACCCCTTCCCCAGCGGTCCGCCCGGCAGCCAGACAACGAGCCCGAGCGCGAACGCGCCGGCCACGCCGAGCATGCCCAGCCGCAACCGAGCGTTCTCCGGCCAGCCGATCGCGACCCGGATCACGACCGCGATCAGCACCGCGGCGATGCAGGCGAGGTCGATCAGCAGCATCCACGTCTGGTGGACGTCGGACCCGGTCCCGAACCCGTGCATCACGGCCACCGGCCAGCAGACGTACGCCAGCCAGTGGATCCCGCGCCAGGTGGAGTGTCCCAGGCGCCGGCGCACCAGGCTGGTGATCGCTACCGCCAGCAGCAGGTCCGAGGCGACCGCGCCCAGCCCCAGCCACAACGGCCGGTACGTGCCCGTGAACGGGATCACGGCGTTGACGAGCGAGATGGGAGCAAAGCTATCGAGCACCGACGTAATGATGTGGACGATGAGTAAGACCACCGCAAGAAGCGACACCGTCCGGTGCAGGCCGTCGATCATGAAGCGCGGCAGGCCGGGTCGACGCAGCCGGGCCATCGCGGCGATCCCGATGACCACGCTGGCGGTCAACAGCACGAGCACGACGGTCCCGGTGGCCCGGGTCACGTACCAGTCCAGGCTGGGGCCGACGATCGCGGCGGCGATCGTCCCGGTCATTCCGGGCACCTCGTCTGCGCCGTGGCGGTCATTCCGGCCATCCCCCCTGCACCGTGACGCTCCCGTCGAGCGCGACCAGGCGGGCCGGCAGGCCCTGGTCGGCCAGCCAGTCGGCGGCCTCCTCACCGAGCACGATCGCCGCGGTCGAGGCGATGTTGGCGTCCGCACACGTGGCGGCGGCAACGCTGACGGTGCGCCAGGGCGTGCGGACCGGCTCGCCGGTGCGGGGATCGAGGATGTGGTGCATCGCCCGCCCCTCGTGCCGCCAGCGGCGCGCGGCGATGCTGGAGGTGGCCAGGCCGCCGGACTCGATCGAGATCGTCTGCCCGGGCGCCGTGGGCCCGGCGCGGTGATCGTCGGTGACGAGGATGCGCCAGCCGCCGTCCGGGGCGGGCCCGGCGGTGGCGATGTCCCCGCCGAGGGAGACGAGGACCCCGGGGTCGGTCGCCGGGGGCATGCGGGCGGTCCGCGCGGCGGCGGGGTGGGCTGCGGCGGCCTGCGCTGCGGCGGCCGGGGCTGCGGCGACCGCGGCTCCGGCGGCCTGGGCGGCCGCGGCGGCGCGGTCGGCCGCCAGCGCCGTGGCGGTCGCCCCGAGGTCGAGCAGCACACCCCGGGGCAGGCGGATTGTCGGCGGGTCGCCGTCGGACAGCTCGATGGCCTCCCACAGGACCGTCCGCTGCCGGCGGACGACGAGGCGGTCGCCCGGCGTCAGCGGCGCGTCGGCGGCGACCGTGTTCAGCTCCCGCCAGTCGCGGTCGTACCCCGTGGTGATGAGCGCCTCGCCCAGCGTGGGGTCGACGGCGCCCTGAGTGACCTCCGCCGCGCGGATGCCCAGCCGCACGGCATCGTGCAGGAGCCGGCTGACGACTACGGCCGCTCCGCCGGCGGCGTTGACGCGCGCCAGCTCGGAGTCGGCCCGAAACCGGCTGGCCGCCGTGTCGATGGCGTCGATCTCCCGCTCCACGGCGGCGCGCACCGCCGGATCCGGCGCCCCCGTGTAGCGGAGGAGCGCCGTGGTGCCGAGGGCCGGCCAGGTCTCGGTGTGGACCTCGACGGCAGCCTCCGCCGAGATGCCGGCCATCACGACCCTCCGGAGACCACCGGGGCGGGGGTCGGAGCGGGAGCCGGCGCCGGAGCGGACTGGGTGGCGGTCGGCGGTGGAGCGGAGGAGGTGGTGGCCGGCGGCGGAGCCGAAGCGGTGGCGGCGGGCGCGGGGGCCGACGTGCTGGACGCGGGCGCCTGAGCGGGTGCGCTCAGCCTGTGATGGACCGAGTGGCGGTGATGACGCGCGTGGTGGCGCAGACGGTGCGTCGTCGTGGCGCCGCCGGCACGCCGCGCCGGGCTGGCCGCCCGTACGGCGCGCTTGTGCCCGGGAAAGGCCTTGGCGGCCACGTCGGTCAGCAGTCCGGTGCCGATGACGGCAGCGCCGATCAGGATCCGATTCAGGGTCCGTAGCCGGCGCAGTCCAGCGTCCCGGCGGGCAGGTGTCAATGCACGCGTACTCCCGCTCATGCTCATTGACTCTGTCATTCTCGCTTAAGCAGCATTTACCCCTTCATGAGAAGTCTCTTTGAGGGGTCAAAGGACGGCATTTTCCCCGCATCGCGCCTTTTATGATGAGCCTCGTGGGTCATATCGTCCTGATCGAGGACGAGCCCGGAATCGTGGATTTCATCGACCGCGGGCTCAGGGCACGCGGATTCGACGTCCGCGCGGCGATGGATGGCGAGACCGGGCTCGACCTGGCACTCGCGGAACACGTCGATCTCGTCGTGCTCGACCTGATGCTCCCCCGCAAGAGCGGGATGGACGTCCTGCGCGAGGTCTCACAGCAACGCCCCGGCCTGCCGGTGATCGTGCTGACGGCCCGGGGCGAGGTCGAGGATCGCGTGGGAGGCCTCGACGCCGGCGCGGTCGACTACCTGGTCAAGCCGTTCGCGCTCACCGAACTGGAGGCTCGCATCCGCGCTCAGCTGCGCTCGGCCCGCCAGGCGCAGCCGACGACGGTCCGGCGCGCCGGGATCGAGATCGACCTCCTGACCCGAAGCGTGCGCAGCAACGGCGAGAACGTCCGCCTGACCAACACCGAGTTCGACCTCCTGGCCTACTTCATGAACCACCCCGGCCAGGTCCTCAACCGCCAGCAGATCCTCCGCGCCGTGTGGGGCTACGGCCATGACCCGGCCACGAACATCGTCGACGTCTACATCGGCTACCTGCGCCGCAAGCTGGCGGTGGGAGACCGTCCGGTGCCGATCAAGACCGTGCGCTCGCGCGGGTATCGGCTCGAGGATCCGAATCCCGCCGAGCCCTCGTCCCAGCCGTGATCCGCCGGACCAGCATCCGCTGGCATCTGGTGGCGTGGGTGACGGGCGTGCTGCTGGCCGCGCTGGCGGTGACGTTCGTGGTCGTGTACGAACGGACCGGACAGGAGCTGCGCGCCCAGATCGACCACGACGTCGCCGGGGATGTCAGCCAGCTGTCCCAGGCCGTCCGGGGGCTGCCCGCCCAGTCGCCGGCGGCACTGCTGCAGGAGATCGGCGCGTACGTGCGCGCGCAGCCGTACACGGGCACCTCGTCGCTGCTGTTCGCCTCCATTCGCGGCCACGGGAGCGTCAGCAACCATCCGGAGCTGCTGGGCTCCAGCACGCCCGACGACGGCGAGACCCCGGCCGAGCAGGCGACCGAGAACGCCCAGGGCCGGAATCTGCTCTCCGGCCCCAGCGGACTGTCGACCCGGGAGGTCGCCGACGTCGGCAAGGTGCGCATCGATCAGCGCATCATCCATGCCGGCGGCCTGGAGGTGCGGGTCGGGGCCGGGGAGCCGCTCATCGTCGTGGTCCGCGCCCTGCGCGGGATCGCCAAGTCGTTCGTGATCGCCGGCGCGCTGGCCCTGGCGCTCGCCCTGATCGCCTCCTACCTGGCCGGCGCATCGCTGTCGCGCCCGCTGCGCCGGATGTCACGCGTGGCCGCGCGGGTCGACGAGGGCGACCTCAACCCCCGGATGCAGCCGGCGGCGCTGGGCGGCAGCGAGGTGCGGGTGCTCGCCGACGCCTTCAACCACATGCTCGACCGCCTCGGCGAGGCCTTCGCCTCCCAGCGCGAATTCATCGCCGACGCCTCACACGAGCTGCGCACGCCGTTGACGGTCATCGCCGGACAGCTGGAGGTGCTCGCCGCCCAGGACCACCCGGACGCGGAGGAGGTCCAGCGCGTCGAGCGCATGGTGGCGTCGGAGATCGCCCGCATGTCGCGGCTGGTCGATGACATGCTCCTGCTGGCCCGCTCCGAGCGCCGCGACTTCCTCCAGCCCAGTCAGATCGACCTGGAGTCGTTTGTCAGCGAGCTGTGGTGGGGCGCCAGCATCAGCGACGAGCGCAACTTCGAGCTGGGGCCGGTCCCGGAAGCGACGCTGACCGCGGATCCGGACCGCCTCGCCCAGGCGCTGCGCAACCTGATTCGCAATGCCGTCGAGCACACCACCGAGCCGCACGGTCTCGTGCGCATGGAGGTGGAGGCACTGCCGGACGGGCACGTGCTCTTCGCCGTCATCGACGACGGCCCGGGGATCGCCACCGACGAGCTGGAGCGGGTGTTTGAGCGCTTCCACCGCACCGACTCCGATCGCAGCCGCACCGCCGGCGGGGCGGGGCTGGGCCTCGCCATCGTCCTGGCCATCGCGCATGCCCACGGCGGCTCCGCCCGCGCGGCGCGGACCGCGGGCGGTGGCGCCCGGATGGAGCTGGAGTTGCCCGGCCTGCACGGGGCCCGGAGGCCGGCGCCGGCGTCCCGGGTCACGGGCGCCTGACGCTCCTGATCAGCCCACGGCGGCCAGGCCGAACGGCGTGCCCTCGCTGTCCCGGCAGACCGCCCACCGCTCGCCCGGGTGGATGACGGAGCCGCCGAGGGCCGTCACTCGCTCCAGCGCCCCCGGCAGATCGTTCACGGAGAAGTACGGCAGCGAGAACGTGTCACCGGGGCCGCGGCCGCGCTCGTGCACGCCGACGGCCGTGGCGCCGGTGGGCGTCTGCCACCCCTCCCCCTGCCCGCCCTCCGGCGTCTGCCACCCCTCCCCCTGCCCGGCGCTTCGCGCGCCGAGCGGGGTGCCGAGCAGCTCCGACCAGAAGCGCCGGGCGCGCTCCGGGTCGTCCGCGGGAAACTCGATGAGAGCCGGGCGGGCCTCCATCCCGCAGACAGTACTCGGCGGCGGGGTTGTCGTTTGACGGGTCAGCGATGCAAGAGGCGGCGCAGCGGCGACATCGGCTGGTCGGCTTCGGGGCGCGTCCCCGCGCTGCCCTCGGCCGGGACCTCGTCGGCGGCGCGGTCGGCCACCGGCTGGCGAGTCGTCGCGGGCTCGGCGCCGGTCGCCGGCCCAGCATTGCCCATGCTCTCACGTTGCTCTGCCATCGGCTCACGCTCGGCCATCGGCTCACGGTCAGCCACGGGCTCACGCTCGCCCATCGGCTCACGGTCGGCCACCGGCTCACGCTCGGCCACCGGCTCACGCTCGCCCATCGGCCCACGGTCGGCCATCGGCTCACGCTCGCCCATCGGCTCACGGTCGGCCATCGGCCCACGCTCGGCCATCGGCTCACGATCGGCCAGGGGCTCACGCCCGGCCACCCGCTCGCGCTCGGCGGCTGCCGCCCCGGCGGGCACGGCCGTCGCGGCGGTCCCAGGCTCCCGGTAGCCGCGGCGACCGACGACGCCGTCCTCGACGACGACCTCGCGCCGGCGGCGCGGGACGAGGGTGTTGAACAGCAGGATGACCGCGCACACGGCCCAGCCCAGCTTCGTCCAGCCGTTGGCCGCCGCCATGCCGAGCACATCGCCGCTGACGAAGGCGATGACCGCGGCCGCGCCCAGCGCGCAGCCGACGATCAGGCTCATGGTCTTGGCCAGCAGGTGCTGCGCGGCGCCGAACAGCAGCAGGCCGCCACAGACTGCGGTGAACAGTCCGGTCCAGCCGTTGGCCGCGAAGATGCCGAAAATGAAGTTTCCGTCGCTGTGGGCGGTCCCGTTGGGGAAGTTGGTCGAGAACCGCGGGTAGGTGTGAGCCTTGTACATGAGGTACAGGCCGGCGGCCAGCAGGATCGTCCCCAGGATCAACGCCGGGCCGCGAGCAAGGCTGATTCCCTTCTCGATGCGCGTCTGACGGGTCGCCGCGGGTCCCGGGCGGCGTGTTGCTGTGGGGTTAGCAGTAGCCATGGTTCTGATGTACCCCGTGTCAGGTGCTGACACACAGTCGATCGGCCCTACATAAGGGCGATCCACGGTTTTTCGGGTCGAAACCGGTCCGCCGAGCATCCGGGGTCGCACGCAGACACCGCTCGCCTGATGAATGGCGATTCACCCCCCATTTCTGACGGGTGAATCGCCATTCATCGCCAGACCAGCCTCCGGTACGGCGTCCAGCACCCAGGGGCTAGACCCGGTAGCGCTCCAGCGCCTCGCGCCGCGCAACCGCATGGTCGACGATCGGCTCCGGGTAGTCGTGGCCGATCCGGCAGCCGGCCTCGCGCTGGACCTCGTCGGGCATCGTCCACGGCTCGGCCAGGTAGCGGTCCGGGACTCGCTCCAGCTCCGGCACGTAGCGGCGGACGTACACACCGTCCGGGTCGAAGCGTCTCTGCTGGCGTCCCGGGTTGTAGATGCGGCGATAGGCCGGCTGGGGGTCGACGCCGACCGACGCGATCCACTGCCAGTTGCCGTTGTTCGACGCCTCGTCGCCGTCCAGGAGCAGCCGCATGAACCAGCGCTCCCCCCACCGCCAGTCGATCCCAAGGTCCTTGGTCAAGAACGACCCGACCAGAAGCCGGGCCCGGTTGTGGATCCAGCCTTCCCGGCGCAGTTGGCGCATGCCGGCGTCGACGACCGGGAACCCCGTCTGCCCCTCCCGCCACGCCTCGAACCGCTTCTGGGCACGGCTCCAGCGGATCGTGCCCCGGTAGCGCTGCTGGAACTCCGACCGCGCGTTGGCCGGGAAGTGGCCGATGACATGTGCGTAGAAGTCGCGCCAGCACAGCTGCCGCCGGAACGCGTCGGCTCCGGCGCCGAGCGCCAGCCGGTGCTCGATCTCCCGCGCCGACACGCAGCCGAAGTGCAGATACGGCGACAGGCGCGACACCGAGTCGCCGGCCAGGTCGTCGCGCCCGGCGTCGTAGCCGTCGACCCGCCCGTCGAGGAATCGCCGCAGCGCGGCCCGGCCGGCCCGCTCGCCTCCCGGCGCCGGTTCTGCCACCTCCTGGTCCAGCCCGAGGTCGGCCAGCGCGGGCAGCCGGCCGGCCGCGAGGTTCCGCGGTGTCCCGGACAGCGCGCGCGGTACGGCGAGGACCTCGCGCCGCGGCTGGCTGGACCAGTTCCGATAGAAAGGCGTGAACACCGTGTATGGGTCTCCCGCCTGCGTGCGGATCGGCCCCAGGCGGTCGACGGCGAACAGGCCCGGGTGCGGATGGACCGCGACCCCCTCGGCTTCGAGCGCCTCCTTGACCTGCCGCTGCCGACGCCGGCCAAACGGGCCGGCATCGGCCGAGAAGTGCAACTCGTCGGCGCCGGCGGCGCGGGCGAGCTCGGCCAGCTCACGCGGGGGCGCGCCGCGGCGTACGAACAGCCGGCTGCCGCGTGAGCGCAGCGCCTCGTCGAGGTCGCCGAGGCATTCGAGGAGGAACTGGGTCCGCGCCCCGGACGCGTGCCGGCCGCCGATCAGCCCATCGTCGAAGCAGAAGACGGGGATGACGGTCTCATGGCCGTCGAGCGCCGCCCGCAGCGCCGGGTGATCGTGCAGCCGCAGATCGCGGCGCAGCCAGACCAGCGCCGTCACCGGCGTTGAGTGATCACGCCGACTGGTCCAGGACGTCGCGGAGCGCGGGCTCCAGGTCCGGGTGTCGAAAGCTGTAGCCGAGCTCCCGCAGCCGGACCGGGATCTCACGCTGGCCGGTGGTGACCATCTCGGCCATCTCGCCGTACAGCAGCGTGATCGCCAGGGCGGGGACCGGGAGCACTGCCGGGCGGCTCAGGGCGCGACCGAGCGCGTGGGACAGTTCGGCGTTCGTGACCGGGTTGGGCGCGGCGACGTTGACTGGACCGTTGGCCGCCTCGTGATCCAAGGTGCACAGCATGGCCCCGACGACGTCGTCGAGGTGGACCCACGGGACGTACTGGTGGCCCCCGGCCACCGGGCCGCCGACCCCGAGCCGGAAGAACGGGAGCATTTTGGCCAGCGCCCCGCCGCTCGGCGACAGGACGACGCCGGTCCGGGTCAACACGACGCGCATGCGCGGCGCCGCGGCGGCCGCCTCCCGCTCCCAGGCGACGACGACCCCGGCCAGGAAGTCCTGACCGGCCGGCGCCTGCTCGTCGAGCGGGGTGTCATCCCGCGGTCCGTAGTAGCCGCTCGCCGACTGGGACACGAGCACCCGCGGCCCGGTCTCCTCCGGGAGCGCGGCGAGGCCGTTGACGAGCATGCGCGTCCCCATCACCCGGGAGTCGCGGATCCGCGCTTTCGCCGGCTCGGTCCAGCGCTGGGCCACCGGCTCGCCAAGCAGGTGGACGACTCCATCGGCTCCCTGCAGAGCCTCGGCGGGCGGCGGTGCGGCCGTCGGCTCCGGCCAGGGGTGCACCTCGACGCCGTCGCCGAGCACCCGCTGACCGCGCTCCGGGTCGCGGGTCAGGGCCACCACGCTGTCGCCGCGCTCCCGCAGGGCGTCGACGAGGGCCAGTCCGATCGTGCCCGTCGCTCCCGTGATCAGCACTCGCATCGCGCGGGGCCCCCTGTCGTCGTGCCGGTGTGGCTCATCGGAGCGCTAAGCGTAACCAGTTGTTCGAAAAAGCTCCACAGGATGTATCGTTTCCACGTGGCCGGATCGGCAAACTCGCACCTGACCACCGCTCAACTGGCCGAGCGAACCGGCCTCTCCCCGGGCACACTGCGGATGTGGGAGAGCCGCCACGGCTTTCCGGTGCCGGCCCGCCTCCCGGGCGGACACCGGCGGTACGCGGAGAGCGACGTGGAGCTCGTGCGGGAGGTCCTCGCCCTGCGGGAGGACGGCCTGTCCCTGGCGGCGGCCGTCGAGCGGGCCCAGGCCCGCCGCCCCGGCAGCGTCGCCTCGGTCTTCGCCGGTCTGCGCGCGCGCCGCCCGGAGGTGGCGCCCGCCATCCTCCCCAAGCGCGCGGTCCTCGCGCTGACCCGGGCGATCGAGGACGAGTACTGCGCCCGCGCCGCCGACGGGATCCTGATCGGCTCGTTCCAGCGCGAGCGGTTCTACCGACACACCGAGCGGCGCTGGCGCGAACTGGCCCGGACCTCGGAGCTGGCCGTGGCGCTGGCCGACTTCCCGGCGCCGGCCGAGCCGGCCGGCGGACCGCTGGAGGTCCCGATCGAGCACCGCCACCCACTGGCCCGCGAGTGGGCGATCGTGGTCAGCGCCGGCGCCGCCCAGGCCTGTCTGGCGGCGTGGGAGCAGCCGGCCGATGCGCGGCCGCCCGACCCGCTGCGACGGTTCGAGGTGCTGTGGTCGTTCGACCCGGGCGTGGTCGCCGACGCTGTCGCCGTCGTCGCCGACCTGCTCCAGCCGGTTGACGCCCGCATCGCCGGTCGGGTCGCCGCGTGGAGCGACCGGGAGGGGCGGGCGGGCTCGGTCTCGGCCGCCGCCGCAGTCGAGTACGGCGGCGCGCTGGCCCAGCGGATGATCGCCTACCTGGGCGAGATTCTCGTCTGAGCTCGCGGCCTGGCCGTCGGCGTGTCGCCGCCGGTTCGCCGCCGACGAAGACCCGGCGCACCGGGGTCGCCCCTGCGGGTTCTGATTGGATACCGGCTCATTCCAGACAAGTCGAGGCGAGGAGAGCGCATGGCGAGCAAGGCGGCGATCGTGACGGGCGGGTCGAGCGGGATCGGCTTCGCCATCGCCCGGCTGCTGCTGGAGGACGGCTATGGCGTGACCCTTGCCTCCCGGCGCCCCGAGAAGTTGGAGGAGGCGGTCCAGCAGCTGTCCGGCGCCGGGCGGGAGATCGCCCACGTCGCCGGCAACATGGCCTCCGAGGAGGGAGTCAAGGCCGTGGTGGACGCCCACCGCGAGCGCTTCGGACGGCTCGATGTGCTGGTCAACAACGCGGGCGTCGGCGTCGGCGCCCCGGTCGCCGACATCGAGACCAAGCGCCTGGACATGCAGCTGGCCGTCAACCTGCGCTCGGTCATCCTGTTCTACCGCGAGTGCGCCGACCTCCTGCGCGCGGCCGGCGCCGAGCACCGCAACGCGCTGGTGGTCAACATGTCGTCGATCTCCGGCAAGTCCGGCGAGCCGTGGCTGTCGGTCTACTCGGCGACCAAGGCGGCGGTGGTCGGCTTCACCCAGGCCATGAACAAGGAGCTGGGCGGCGACGGGATCAAGTCGTGCGCGCTGTGCCCCGCGTTCGTCGACACCGCGATGACCGATTTCATCAAGCAGACCGTCGCCGCGGAGGACATGATCCGCCCCGAGGACATCACCGAGGCGGTACGCATGCTGCTACGCCTCTCGCCGGCCTGCGTGATCCCGGAGATCATCTTCGAGCCGCCGGGCACCCCGGTTGGCCTGCCGGTCAGTTCGTGACGAGCGGCTCGGGGTCCGGCGCCGGCTGCGCCTGCTCGACGCGGCGCAGGATCCGCTCGTAATCGTCGTAGCGGCGGACGATCCGGGTCCAGGCCCAGCCGGGGCGGCCGGCCAGCTCCCGGGCGCGGTCGGCGTCGCCGGGGCGGCGGTCGCCGCGGGCGCGGTCCGGGTCGGCGGGGCGGCGGCGGTCGGCCTGGTCGGGGTCGCCGGGGCGGCCACGGTCCGCCCGGTCACGCTCCTGGCGCCGGGTCACCAGCCGCTGATGCTCCAACTGCGCTGCCGCCAACTCGCCCTCCGGGAACTCGTCGGCCAGCAGACTGGCCTCCAGATGCGAGCGGAGGATGAGCAGCTCCCGCTCGGTGGCGCGGCGCGCCTGGGCCCGCCGGACCCCCCGGAAGGCGATCCGATCCCAGGCCTCGGCGAACGAGATGAGGCTCGTCCGCCCGCCGTTCCGGTGGGCGGCCAGCATGGGGCAGATGCCATCTGGGCTGGTGTAGGCGCCGACGATGATCGGGTTGGCCGAGATGCCCTCCAGCATCGCGATCCGGGTGCGGCGCGGCAGGCAGTCGATGGCCAGCCGCAGGTCTTCGATGGTCGCTCGGCGCCGGGTTCGCATAGGGTGTGCCGCCGGATGGCCGGCGGCTCGAGGCACTGTAACCACGCCCGTCGCGGCCGACAAGCGATGTCCTCGCGGCGAAAGGAACCTTGCATATGAAGCTTGGAGTGAACGTCGGCTACTGGGGTTTTGGCATGGGTCCTCAGGACCAGCTGGATGTGGTCCAGGAGGCCGAGCGCCTCGGCTACGACTCGGTCTGGGCGGCGGAGGCGTACGGGTCGGACGCCGCCACGGTGCTGGCCTGGCTGGCCGCCGGCACGACCAGCATCAGGCTGGGGTCCGCGATCTTCCAGATGCCGGGCCGCACGCCGGCGCTGACCGCGATGACCGCGGCGACGATCGACGAGCTGTCGGCCGGGCGGATGATCCTCGGCATCGGCTCCTCCGGGCCCCAGGTGGCCGAGGGCTGGCACGGCCAGCCGTTTGCCCGCCAGCTCCAGCGCACCCGGGAGTACGTGGCCGTCGTACGGATGGCGCTGGCCCGCGAACGGGTGAAGTTCACGGGCGAGACGCTCGAGCTGCCGCTCCCGGACGGCCCGGGCAAGGCGCTCAAGCTGATGATCACGCCGGTGCAGGAGCGGATCCCGATCTACCTGGCCGCGATCGGTCCCAAGAACACCGCCTTGGCCGGCGAGATCGCCGACGGCTGGCTGCCCACGTTCTTCTCCCCGGAGCATGTCGCCGACTTCCGCGCGCTGCTGGAGGAGGGCGCGGCGCGCGCGGGCCGCTCGCTGGACGGGTTCGAGATCGCCCCCACGGTCCAGGCCTATGTCTCCGACGACCGCTCCGCGGCAAGGGATCTGATGCGCCCGGTGCTGGCGCTCTACATCGGCGGCATGGGCTCGCGCAAGCAGAACTTCTACAACAACCTCGTGCAGCGCTACGGGTTCGAGGCCGCCGCCCGGGAGGTCCAGGACCTGTACCTGGAGGGGAAGCACGAGGAGGCCGGCGCGGCGCTGCCGGACGATCTCATCGACATGGTGTCGCTGTGCGGCCCGCGTGACGTCGTGCGCGACCGGCTCGCCGCCTTCCGGGACGCGGGGGTGGGCAGCCTGCTCGTGTCGCCGATGGCGTTCACGCGTGACGACCGCATGGAGCAGCTGCGCGCCGTGGCCGAGCTGGCGGGTTGAGCCGACCGTTCCGGGTGTTCCTCGGCGCGTTCGGGCAGCCGGGGCACGCGTTTCCGATGCTTGCTCTCGGCGCCGAACTGGCCGCTCGCGGGCATCAGGTGACCTACGAGACCTGGACGCGTTGGCGGGAGCCGGTCGAAGCGAACGGGATGCGCTTCGTGGCGGCGCCGGAGAACGACTTCTCTGATCCGGCGGCGCCGCGCGGTCCGTACGAGGCGGTCGCCCGGGCCACCGGGCAGACCCGCCGGGCGATCGCCGAGGCCGGCCCGAATGTCGTCGTCCACGACATCCTGACGCTGGCCCCGGCGCTGGGGGGCGAGCTGGAGGGACTTCCGGTGGCCACGCTCATCCCCCATCTGTTTCCGGTCGGCCAGCCCGGGTTCCCGCCCTACGCGTTCGGAGCCCGGATGCCGCGCACGGAGGTCGGGCGCACCCTGTGGCGCTCGTTCGATCGCCCAGTCAACGCCGGCCTGGCCCGGGGCCGTTCGGAGCTCAACCGGACCCGCGTCCAGCTCGGACTGCCCCCGGTGGAGCATTTCCACGGCGGGCTGAGCCGGCAACTGACGATGGTCGGCACCCTCCCCCAGCTCGAGTATCCGCGGGCCTGGCCGGAGTGGGCTCACGTGGTCGGCCCGGTGATGTGGGAGCCGCCGTTTGAGCGCGTCGACCCGCCGCCCGGCGGCGATCCGCTGGTGCTCGTCGCTCCGTCGACGGCACAGGACCCCGACCATCGCCTGCTGCGAGCCGCGCTGGACGGGCTCGCCGGCGAGCCGGTGCGCGTGCTGGCGACCTGGAACCGGCGGCCGCTGCCCGGCCCGGCGCGCATCGCCGGCAACACCCGTCTCGTGGAGTGGCTGTCCTATTCGCAGACGATGCCCGGGTGCGCGCTCGTCATCTGCCACGCCGGCCACGGCACGCTCGTGCGCGCGCTGGCGTCCGGCTGCCGGGTCCTGGCCGTCCCGCACGTGGGCGACATGGCCGAGAACGCCGCCCGCGTCGACTGGGCCGGCGCGGGCCTCCGCCTCCCCTGGCCGCTGCTCACCCCCCGCACCCTCCGGCTGGCCGTGCGCCGCGCGCTGTCGCGCCCGGAGCTGGGCGCGCGCGCCGCGGAGCTGGCTCGATGGGCCGAGGCCAACTCGGGCGCGACCCGCGCCGCCGATTTGGTGGAGCAGCTAGCGCGGGCCGGTGGCTGACGAAGCGAACTGCGGGGGTGGGACTCGAACCCACAACCTAACGGTTAACAGCCGTTTGCTCTGCCATTGAGCTACCCCGCATTCCGGTGTATTGGTCCACTTGATTATTGCTTATCAGGTGACGGCCAATGACCCCCCAAACTCTACGACAAGCGTCCTCACGCCGCCTTCCACCTCGGCGTGGCAATTCGAGCAGAGCAGGACGCATTTCTTTGCCTCGGCGCGCACCTCGTCCACGGACAGTGTCACGCCGGCGCCGCTCACATGGAACCGCTTCAGGCTCGGATCGAGGTGGTGAAACTCGAGCGCGCCCAGGTACCGGTGATAGCCGCACAGCGCGCAGCCGCCGCCGGCCTCCGCGACGAGCAGCTCCTTGACCTTGCGGCGGTGCCGAACGATCTGATCGCTCCGGCACTGCCGGCACCGGTAGTAGCCGCGACCCTCGATGACGAACTCGGTCTCACCGTGGTGAGAACACGTCCGCGTCAACGTCAGGTGGCCCCCGGACCGCCCTTCGGCCGTGGCGTCTGCCTGCTCTGCCGCCCGGGTGCGCAGCCCGTACTTCCCGAGCCAGTAGCGGACGGACGCCTTCCCACAGCCGAATGCCTCAGCCAGCTCGGCGATGGTCAGACCCTCACCGACCAGCTCCTCGAGCCGCTCTCGCTCAATCCCTCCCCGCGCCGCGTACTTCTCTCGATTCGGCGCCTCCAGACCGTGCTTCTTCATCCAGTAGGGCACAGTCGACGGGTGCTTCCCGAACCGCTTCGCGATCTTCTCCACGCTTACTCCCTGCGCGAGAAGCAGCCTGAGTGACTGCTTGTCCATGTCCGATCCCTCCCGAGCCGCTGTGCCGTATACGAACATAGGTTCGCATTAGCATCGGACGGAAAGGCCCTGCAAACAGCGCGGAATCGGAGTTAGCGGCCGCCGGCGTCAGTGACCGTCCCGGTCACTCGCCGCCCGGACCAGCCAGACGCCGAGACCCAGTAGCCGCCAGGCGCAGGCCCACGTGAGCGCGCGCCGCCCCAGCCGGAGGCAGCCGATCCGGACCCCGGCCCGACCGCACCGACCGAACCGACCGGACCGGAAGCACTACCGCCGACGGTCGGCACCGTGTGGCTGGCCAAAGCGCTCCCGGCCGCCGAGCCGGCGGACCATGCGCCCGCCGCAGCGCCATAGCCACCGGCGCTCCAGGCGCCGCGATCCGTAGCCTGATAGCCGGTCGTATGCGCACCCATCCCGGGGCCGGCCGACCGGCGACCGGCGACGCTTCGGCTGCCACCGGAGCCCGCGCCGCCGGTCGCCGGGCCGACGGTGCGGACCTCCGGCCTGGTCCGCTCCGCACCCTGCGACCGATCGCCGGTGGGTGTCCAGGTGATGCCACCGGCACCGCGTTGCCATTCGGTCGCCGCGCCGGAAGCTCCGCTGGAAGGACCCGCGGGCCGCGCGCTGACGGTCCCCGGCACCAAAACCACTGCCAGCGTCGCGCCGACCCGTGGTGCCAGCCCAAGCCCTCACCCTGCGGCACGAACCCAAACGTCCCCGCCGCCTAGTCGACCGACGTCACGACTCCGGCCACCGCCACGACATTTGACGACGACGGCCCGCCGCCCCCATCCCAACGCCCCCAGTTACCCGGCGCATGTGCTTGGGCCACGCCGGCCCCAAGCGCCAGCGACAGAAACGTGTCGCAGCCAATGAGAGCGCGTTTCATCCATACCTCCTGTGGTGTGCCGCAGAGTGCGGGCTGAACTACAGACACAGAGACGGATCACCGCGCCGAAGGTGGGCCTGCGACCGGCCGTTTACAGAGTGCGCTCCAGTCGGGCCACCACGGTGCGCATCGACTCGCGCACGACCTCGCGGTCCCGGGCCAGCTGGCTGGTGCCTGCCCCGGCATGGCGGGCGCGGACGATGGCGCGGTCCAGGCGCTCCAGCTCCAGGATCAGCCGGGCATGCTCCAGACGGTCGGGGCTGGGGTCCGGCACGCGACCGGCCAGATCGACCAGGCCGCTCATCGTCCGGGCGAAGTCGTCGTCGCCGACGGGCAGGTCGGCCAGCGGCGCCCGGACGTGCTCGGCCAGATGATGCGCCGCCCGGCGCAGGGCGCTGCTGGTCAGCAGCTCATCGACGTCGATCTGCCCTAGGGCCTGCGCGCCCTGATCGGGCACCGCGATGCACAGCCCCAGGAACAGCCGCTCGGAGCGCACCGCCTGCGACGGGGCTCCGGAGGAGGAGCCGCCACCGCCCGCGCCGTTGCCGCCACGCGGCGCCGACGGCCCGTCCCCCCGCCCCGGACGCGGCGCCGCCACCTCGGAGGCCAGCGCCGCCGCCTGGGCGAACGTCAGCTCCAGCCGTCCGGCGATGCGGCGCAGCAGGTCGTCGTGCAGCACGCTGGCGCCCAGCTCCCGGATCATCGGCCGCAGCTCGCCGAGCGCCCGGTCCTTGCCCTCGGCGGTGCGGGTGTCGGCGTGGCCGAGGATCCGGTCCACGTTGAATACGACAAAGGGCTGCGAGGCCTCCATCCGGGCCCGCAGGGCGTCCGCGCCCTCGCTCGCCACCAGGTCGGCCGGATCGGACCCCTCCGGCAACGGCACGACGCGCAGCTCCAGCTTGCGCCCGGCGGCAACCCGCGCCGCCCGCAGCATCGCCTCCTGCCCGGCCTTATCGGCGTCGAGGCACAGCTCCAGCACCGGCACCACCCGCTCCAACTGGGCCACCTGCTCCTCGGTGAGCGACGTGCCCATGATCCCGACCGCGTTGCGCAGTCCGGCCTGATGGAGCGCCAGGACGTCGGTGTACCCCTCCACCAGGATCATCCGCCCTGCCCGCGCCGCTGCCGACCGGGCCAGGTCGATCCCGAACAGGACGTCTCGCTTGTGGTAGAGCTCGCCGTCGGACGTGTTGAGGTATTTCGCCCCGCCCGGCCCCGCCTGGTTCTCCCGCATGCGCCGCGCGCCGAACCCGTGCACCCGCCCCCGGGCGTCGACGGCCGGGAACATGATCCGCTCCCGGAAGCGGTCGTACACGCTCCCCGGCCGGTTCTTCGACCGCTGGGCGAGCCCCGTCGTCAGCAGCTCCTCGTCGGAGAACCCGGCCCGTCGCGAGGCGAGCAGGATCCGGTCCCAGGCGCTCGGGGCGTAGCCCACCCGGAACTCCCGCAACACGGACTCCTCCAGCCCCCGGCCCAGCAGGTACTCCCGGGCGCCAGCCGCCTCGCGCGCCTCCCACAGATAGCGCGCGTAGTAGGCGGCCGCCCGGTCCAGGAGCGAGTACAGCCGCTCGCGCCGCTGCCGCTGGGCCGCCGCCTGCGGGTTCTCGTCCTCGGCCTCCAGCAGGACGCCGAACCGCCGGGCCAGCGACTCCAGCGCGCCCTTGAAGTCCAGCCCCTCGGTCTCCATCACGAAGTTGAACGGATCGCCCGAGGCCTGGCAGCCAAAGCAGTGGTAGAGCTTCTCGTCCGGGCTGACGTGGAACGAGCCGGTGCGCTCGTCGTGGAACGGGCAGCGGCCGAAGTAGCTGTTGACGCCGGCGCGACGCAACTCGGTCCGCTCCGACACGAGCCGGACCATGTCCACCGCGTCGAGCACGCGGTCGCGGGAGTCGGCGGCGTAGCGCGTCACGGCGCGAACGAGACCGGGACGTTCAGCTCCTCGAACGTCCGGATGCAGAACCGGTCGGTCATCCCGGCCAGATAGTCGGTGACCCGCGTCGACAGCTCTCCCCGCGCCGTGGACGCGGGGATCTCCTCCGGGTGGGCGCAGTAGTGCTCGAACAGCGATCGCACCACGATGTCGATCTTGGCGTGCTCCCGGGTGGCCACCGGACCGAGGTAGACCCGCTCGAACATGAACGCCCGCAACTGGGTCATCGCCTCGCCGACCACCTCTCCCTGGACGATGTCGCCGGCCACCTGCGAGTGCTCCACGAGATCGTGGACGAGCGTGTCGATCCGCCGCTCGCCGGTCGCGCCGAGGACCGCGATCGGAGCAGCCGGGAGATCCTCCGGCGCCAGCACGCCGGCCCGCACGGCGTCGTCGATGTCGTGGTTGATGTAGGCCACGCGGTCCATCAGCCGCACGATCTTCCCCTCCAGCGTGGCCGGCTCCGCCGAGCGTCCGGAGTGGCTGACAATCCCGTCGCGGACCGGCTCGGTCAGGTTGAGCCCGCGGCCGTCGCGCTCCAGGACGTCGACCACCCGCAGCGAGTGCTCGTAGTGGCGAAACCCGGTGCCGAAGCGCTCGCGCAGGCAGCGGTCCAGGGCGTCCTCGCCCACGTGGCCGAACGGCGGGTGGCCGAGGTCGTGGCCCAGGCCGATCGCCTCGGCCAGGTCCTCATTCAAAGCCAGCGCCCGCGCCACCGTCCGACTGATCTGGGTCACCTCGAGCGTGTGGGTCAGCCGGGTCCGATAGTGGTCGCCGCTCGGCGCCACGAACACCTGGGTCTTGTGCTTGAGCCGCCGGAACGCCTTGCAGTGGACGATCCGGTCGCGGTCGCGCTGAAACGGCGTGCGCAGGCCGCAGTCCGGCTCGGCCACCGCCCGCCGGGCCGGATACGACCGAGTGGCCAGCGGCGAGAGAGTGCGCTCCTCTCGCTCCTGCTGGCCGCGGGCGAACGCATCGGCCACCGGCCCGGACGGGTGCTCATATCCCGTGGAGATCGTCTGCTCGCTCACACCCACGATTCTGACAGCGCCGCTCACCCGACCGCCGGAATCGGCACGGAGGCGTGACGGTTCTCTGTTGTCAACGCACCAGCTTCTGGACTAAAGTCGCCGACGCTCCGATGAGACTTCGCCATCGCGTCGCCGCCCTCGCCGCCGTGCTCG
>JBPYFQ010000108.1:0-23962 GCA_051985625.1 Solirubrobacteraceae bacterium | reverse complement strand
CCGACGCCGTCGTGGAGGACAACGTGTGCAGCTTCCCGGCCATCCTGGCCGGCGGCCGGCCCTGGGTGCGAATCGTCTCCTGCAACCCGCTGGAGGTGAAGGACCCGGAGCTCCCGCCCCCGTTCTCCGGCCTGCCGCTTCAAGACCGGACCGGCTGGGAGCCGTTCCGGGCCGAGTACGCCCGCCAGCTCGGTGGACTGCAGGAGTCGTTCTCGGAGTTCAGCCGGGAGCGCGGCGCTCCGCCGCTTCCCCCGCTGGAGATGATCCACGAGTCGCCGTGGCTGAACCTGTACCTGTATCCGCGGGAGCTCGACTACCCCCGCACCGCCGCGCTCGGACCGGGCTGGCGCAACATCGAGGCGTGCGTGCGGACGACCGACGAGTCATGGGAGCCGCCTGACGACGACGGCCGCCGGCTGGTGTATCTCAGCCTGGGGTCGCTGGGGGCAGCCGATGTGGAGCTGATGCGCCGGCTCGTGGAGCTGCTGGCCGACACCCCGCACCGCTATGTCGTCAGCCGCGGGCCCCGGCACGACGAGTACGAGCTGGCCGACAACATGTTCGGGGCCGAGTTCCTGCCCCAGCCGTCGGTCCTGCCGCACGTCGACGCCGTCATCACCCACGGCGGCAACAACACCGTCACCGAGTCGCTGTGGTTCGGCAGGCCGATGCTCGTGCTGCCGATCTTCTGGGATCAGCACGACAACGCCCAGCGCGTGGCCGAGGCCGGCTACGGGATCCGCCTCCCGACCTACGCGCTCGATGGCGGAGCGCTGGCCGGGGCCGTCGACCGGCTGCTGACCGACACGGCCCTCCGGGGCCGGGCGGCGGCGGCGGGCGAGCGCCTGCGGCGCCGTCCCGGGACGATCGCGGCCGCGGACCTGATTGAGCAGGTGGCGGTCACCGGCGAGCCGGTGCGCTGATCAGCCGGCGTCGGCAGCTGTCCGGCAACGGGCCGGTGCGCCGGCTCAGCGGCTGCGTACCGTGAACAGGTAGCCCCTGACGCCCACGTTGGCGCTCCAGTAGTGCGGGGCCTCCGACATGATCAGGCGGAGCCGGCTATCGCGCTCCAGGTAGCTCTTCCAGCTCTTGCTGTCCAGGTAGATGAGGTCCATCCACCGCGGCTCCTTGGTAAAGCTGGTGGGGACCACCAGCAGCACGCGCTGACCGGGCGTCAGCGACCGGATCATCGGCCCCAGCACCGCGTGCCGTCGCGAGCCCTCGAACTTCTCCAACGCGTTGCGCCAGTCGACAACGCGGGGATCCGGCACCGGTCCCAGCGGCGTGCCGAAATGCGTGATCTGCGGCATGTAGTAGGCCAGCGTGGGGATCTGCTCGGGCTGGGTGGAAAGCACCAGCGTGGTCGGCCCGGCGTGCGGGTTCATCGCTCGGGCCAGGGAGGCGACGTTGCTCTTGCTGTTCGGTGAGTGCAACGGCGGGTCCAGCGCCCAGAACAGGCAGACGAACACCATCGCGGCCACGCCCAGCCCCCGCGCGCGGACGAGGCCCACCGGTACCAGCAGGAGGAGCGGGCCGACGATCACCGCCAGGTAGCGCCCGGCCCAGGCCGGGGTCGTCTTGGCGTACAGCCAGGCGATGAGCAGCGTGCCGAAGGTGAGGATCGCCAGGGCTACGGCGGCGGTGGCCTCCCGCCGCCGGTCCGAGTCGACCGGCGGAAGCCTGATCGGCCGACGCTTGGCCGCGACGACGAACAGGCCGGTGCCGGCGGCGAAGAAGCCAAAGCCGGCGGGAAGCGCCAGGGTCATCGTCGCCCCGCGGCCACCGGCGATGAAGTAGAACGCGGTCGTCAGCGACCACAGGACCGGGGCCAGGGCCCACGGCGCGCCCGTGTGCTGGGACTGGTAGAGCAGCGTGGGCAGCCACGGCGCGAACAGGATCGCGACGACGCCGAAGCCAATGGCTCCGTCGCGCCACAGATCCCGCCGCGGCGCCGGCGTCATCCCCACGCAGGCCAGGTAGGCCAGGAACGTGGCCAGGCCGAGGAACAGCGCCCAGTTGTGGGTGTAGAGCGCAGCGGCCATCGACACCGAGAACACCGGCAGGTACCGCCGCCGGCGGTAGACGAACACGTGGACGAATCCGGCGGCGACGATCAGCGACAGGAGCGCCAGCAACGAGTACATCCGCGTTTCCTGGGCGTAGCTGGTCAGGAACGGGACACCGGCGGCCAGCAGCGCCGCATAGGCGCCGGCGCGCCGGCCGAACAGGCTGGCCCCGCCCCAGTAGGCCACCGGGATGGTGAGCAGGGCGAAGATCTCCGAGAGCCAGTGGGTCGCCAGCTCGCCGTGGCCGAACACCTGCATCCAGACGTGCAGGAGGACGTAATAGAGCGGCGGCGAGCCGTCCTCGCGCAACAGGTCATGCAACTGGCTCAGCGGGTGCGAGGAGATCCCCACCGAGATCGCCTCGTCGATCCAGTAATAGAAGTTGAACTCGCGGGTGCGCAGCCACAGCGAGAACAGCGTGAGCGCGAGCAACAGCCCGGCGATCACCAGCCGGTTCGGGCGGTATCCGCGCAGGCGCTCGAGCGCCCCGGAGCGGGAGCGTCCGTGCTCCGGCTCGGGCGCGGAGGAACGTGGAGGGAGCGTGTCGACTGCCATGTGCGTTGCTGAGCGCCCGATCACTGCCGCCGTGCGGCGACGGGCGATATATCTATTTGACCTCGAGGCGCGAGACCCTGGGTCGCGGCAACTGATTTTGCCCTACTCGGCGGCTCGACGCCGCCGAACCTCGCCGGGGCCTCGCCCGGACGCACGGTACCCGGCTGCCGCTCGCCTGGCACCGGAATGGTGTGAAGAATCGGTTAGACCGGATTCAGAACGGCGTCGTGGCTGCCAACGCCAGAGCGCGGGACAGGTCGAACGGATCGGACTGGTCGTCGAGCCACGGCCGGCCGTACCACAGGTACGCGTCGACGTAGCGGGCGGCCAGGCGGCGGTCGCGGGCCGGCAGCTTCCACCGGGGCGAGGCCACCGCCCACGTCGGCGGGATCCCCAGGGTCACGCAGCGCCGGGACGCCCGCGTGCGGCAGACGGCCGCGTTGTTGAAGTCCCTCCCGCGGTATTGCTGGTAGCTGAACGGCGCCCCGTTCGACGCCGTGTTGATGACGAAGTGCCGCCCCGGGACATGCGCGGCGGCCAGTGCCCGCGTCACCGCGGCCCCAAACGCGATCTCGCGGCCGGTGCCGTCGTAGTGGGTGGCGTTCAGGGCAAAGCCACGCGCGTAGCGAATCCCCGCGCTCTCCAGCAGCCCGGCCGCCCGCCCCACGGTCGGCCAGTCGGCGGCGCCGGCGTCGATGTAGACCGTCGTGTGCGGGCGGGCCGCGAACACGCGGGCGGCGTAGGCGACCTCCCGCAGCGGCAGCTTGGAGCGGTGCGGCACGCACAGGGCGAACGGCAGGTCCGGCTGGAGGATGAGCGCGACCCGGGAGGAGCCGATGCCGGCCGCGAACGCGTTGATCCACTGCCGGTAGGCGGCCTGCTCACCGGCCGTCGGCAGCCGGCCGCAGGCCGCGTCCTCCCACGGATCGAGCCGGAACACGGCCACCTGGGCCAGGGCGGCCGGGTTGCCGCCGGTCGCGTTGGCGATGTAGCTGCGGACGGTGCGCTCGATGCCCGACGTGGGATACCAGGCGCCGAACCAGCGTGCCCGCGGGCGCAGGGCGATCTTGGCCAGCAGCCGCCGGTTGCGCCCGGTGGCCGCGCGGTAGGCGGGGAACACCTCGTCCTGGGGCCCGGAGTAGTTGCCCCACCGCATCCCGGCCAGCGGATCGCCGTGACGGGCGCCGGCCCCGGGCAGGCCGGCGTTGGCGACCCCGGCGGCGGCCGGCCCGCCGCACGCCAGCACGGCAGCGACGGCCAGCGCCAGCGCGATCGCCGGCCGGGCGAACACGGCGTCCGGTCGGCGTCGGCTCCTGCTCGCACCGGAACCTGGATCACCCATCCCCGTCACCTTAACCGAGCTCGCTGCCTCGCCCCGGGCGTCCGCCCGCCGCCTCGCCCCTGAGCATCCGCCTGCCGACTTGCCATCCGAGGGGCGGTGCGTGGAAAAGTCCCGGTCAGGGCGAAAGTTTTGGCGATTTCTGCCGATTAAGGGCGCTATGAGGCTGGTTCGCGTTGATTGGGTGCAGGACAACATGGAGCTGGCGCGCGACATTCCGTCCGCCGCGCTGGGTGCCGCCCCTCTGCTCAAACGCGGTGTTCGCCTGACGCGGTCGCTGGCCGCCCGCCTCTCCTCCCACGGCGTGCGCGCCGTCTGGATCGAGGACGACGTGGGCGACGGGATCATCCCCGCTCAGCCGCTGCCCGACCACGTTCGCACCTCGACCGAGGTCGCGGTCGCCGCCTGCCTGGATGCGGCCCGCGCCGTCGCCGCCGACCTCAACAACCTCCCGGCCCGGACGTTCGAGCAGCTGGAGCGTGCCGCGGAGGGCATGATGCGCGCCCTGGCCGAATGCCCGGCCGCCACCTGCGCCTTCGACGACCTGGCCACGGCCGACAGCTATACGTACAGCCACTCGGTCCGCGTCGCCACACTCGGTCTCCTGCTCGGCCAGCGCATCGACCGGCTCGACGGCTGGGTCGATTTCCGCGGCCAGCTGCGTCACGACCGCATGGTGGAGCGCATGACCCAGCTGGCGATGGGCCTGCTCATCCACGACATCGGGAAGATCTCGGTCCCGGAGGCGATCCTCGACAAGCCCGGCCCGCTGACGCCCGATGAGTGGGAGCTGATCAAGACCCATCCGGGCGCCGGCGTCTCGATGATCTCCGACGACCGGATCTCGCCCCTGACCCGCTGCGTGGTGCGCGATCATCACGAGCGGTGGGACGGGCTCGGCTACCCGGTCGGGCGGCAGGGCGATGAAATCCACCAGTTTGCCCGGATCGCGGCGGTCGCCGACGTCTATGACGCCGTGACCTCCGATCGCCCGTATCGCGCGGCGGCGCCGCCTCACGTCGGTGTCCGGCTGATCCGCGAGGGCGCGGGCACCCAGTTCGACGCGCACGTCGTCGAGCACTTCCTGCGGGTGGCGATGCCCTATCCCGTCGGCTACACGATCGCCCTGGCCGACGGCACGCCCGGGGCCGTCGTGGGCGTCGACCCCGAGGAGCCGGAGTACCCGGTCGTCCGCTACCGCGACCCAGCCGGCCGGCTGACCGAGGCGGCAATGCACATCGTCGACGGGGTCGTCCGGACCGGCGTCGCCAGCGACGCGGCCGCCGCGGCCTAGGTATCCCGCGGTCCCGCCGTCAAGGCATCCCGGCCCGCCCGGCTTTGCGCCCGGCTACTTGCCCAGCAGCCTCAGGCCCTTGATGACCAGGTTGTGGCCCTTCTTGTCGTCGGCTCGAGCCGACTGGAGCTGGCTGCTGGTGACCTGCCGATGGGCGCCCGCGGTGCGCACGTCCTTGGCCAGGGCGTTGTAGCCGCCGGCGATCAGGCCGAGGCCTTTGACGACGTCGCTTCGGCCCCGGCGTCCCCGCGCGGTGGAGCCGCGCTCGCGGCCGAGCTTGGCCTTCAGCGCGCGCAGATCGCGGACCTCGTGGTGCAGCGCGTTGACCAGCGGCGTGGCGTTGTGGGTCTTGTCGTAGGTCGCGGCGGTATTGAGGATCCGCGACTCATCCTTGGCGATCCTGCCGTTGTACGCGTCGATGGTGGACCGGACGTTGGAATCGCTGGCCTGCGCGCCGGCGACCGGGCCGGCCAGGACCGCGCAGGCGGCGATCGCTGACAGGACTGAGCCGCGTTGGACTGAGCGGTGCATTGGAGCCTCCTCTAATCGTGGGTGGGTGGGCCCCGATTTCCTTGCACCGGGATACCCCAGCGAAAGTTCGCCCTAAACGAGCGGCTGCCGCTACGACCCCCCAAGGGTGGAGTCGTGGCGCCAGGTCCGCCCGCCGTTGCGGGACACGTACTGCCACGTGCCGGTCGAACCCGTCTCGCCGTCGACGAACGCCACCAGGTGGCCCCGGGCGTTGCGCACCACGGCCATCGGGATTCCGTTGAACGTCGCGCGGTACCAGTGCCGGCCGCCGTCGCTGGTGGCATCGATTACCTGGCCGGAGCCGTAGGCGAACACGGTCCGGCGCCCGGCGGCGCCGATCTGACTGACGGCCAGCGGCGCCTGGGCCGCGTCCAGGTGAAGCGCCGGACCGTTCGTCTTCCAGGTCCGGCCGCCGTTGGTGGTGGCGGCCGCGTACTGGGCCTGGCCGATGCTGGCCAGGGCAAAGCCGTTGCGCGCGTTGATGAACACGCGCTGGCCGGACAGCTGGCCGGCCCGCACCGCACTGCCCGGCGCCAGCGTCTGCGGCAGGCGAGTGATCAGCTTCCCGGTAACGGTCGCCTGCCCGGTGGCGGCGGCGCGTGCCCGCGCGGCGGTGGCCCCGCCCGCGCCGATGGCGGCGGCGCCGAGCGCCACCACTCCGGCCACTACGACCGCTCCGCCAACTCGAACCGATCGGCTGTGCTGCATCTGTCCCTCCTCCGTGGTTGGACGCGCTCCGGTCCCGCCCCGGCCGAGAAGCGCGCGCTCAGGCCACAAATGATCCCTCGCGCGTCAATCCGACCGGTGAGGCGGGGGCGTACCCTTCGGCGCCTGATTCACTCGGACTGGCCTGATCTGCGCGTCGGCCTGGGCTGCATGCGCCTCTCGACCGACGAGGATCGCGACGAGAGGCAGGCCGGCCAGGTCATCGCTGCCGCGCTCGAGGCCGGGATCACCGTGTTCGACACCGCCCATGCGTACGGCCGTGACGCCGGCGAGATGGGCCACAACGAGCGACTGCTGGCCGGGGCGATTCACCTCGCCGGGGCCGAGCGACGCGCGCGCATCATCACCAAGGGCGGGATGACCCGGGCCGGCGGCGGCTGGGTCCCGGACGGCCGCGCCACGGCGATCCGCGCCGGCTGCGAGGCGAGCCTCGCGGCGCTGGGCGGCCTGCCCATCGACCTGTTCCTACTCCACGCCCCGGACCCGCGGACGCCGTGGCGCACGTCCCTGCGCGGCCTGGCCGCCCTGGCCGACGCCGGGCTCGTCCGGCGGGTGGGCGTCTCCAACGTCAATCGCCGCCAACTCGACGAGGCGCTCGAGGTGGCGCCGATCGCGGCGGTGGAGGTGGCGCTCAGCGTGTTCGACGACAGCGCGCTGCGCGGGGGCGTGCTTGAGCGCTGCGCCGAGCGCGGGATCGCGGTCATCGCCCACTCCCCGCTCGGCGGCCCGCGCCGCGCGCGCGGCCTGGACCGCGTCGCCGCCCTGAGCGAGATCGCCGCCGCTCACGACGCGTCTCCGGCGCAGGTGGCGCTCGCCTGGCTGCTCGGCCTGTCGCCCGCGCTCGTCGCCATCCCCGGCGCCCGCCACCCGGGGACCGCGCGCAGCTGTGCCGAGGCCGCCCGGCTCACCCTGGACGAGTCCGACCGCGCCCGCCTGGACCGGGGCTTCGGACGCGAGGCGCCGCGGCCCGCCCGCCGGCCTCGTGGCGACCGCGACGGCGAGGTCATGATCGTCATGGGCATTCCCGGCGCCGGCAAGAGCCGCGTCGCCGCCGAATACGTCGCCGGCGGCTATCTCCGCCTCAACCGGGACGAGCGCGGCGGACGCCTGCGCGGCCTGGCGGACGCGCTGGACGCGGAGTTGGCTCACGGCACCCGCCGAGTCGTGCTCGACAACACGTACCTGACCCGCGCGTCGCGCAGCCACGTCATCGACGCGGCGGCGCGGCACGGGTTGCCGGCGCGGTGCGTGTGGATCGACACGCCGCTGGCCCAGGCACAGGTCAACCTGGTCGACCGGCTGCTCGACCGTTTCGGCGCGCTGCCGGAACCGGACGAGCTCCGCCGGGTGGGGCGGCGCGAGCCGGGCGTGATGGCGCCGACCTCCCAGATGCGCGCCCTGCGCGAGCTGGAGCCGCCTTCTGCGGACGAGGGGTTCGCCCGCGTGGAGGTCGTGCCGTTCACGCGCGCCGAGCGAGCGTCGTCGCGCGGCGCCGGGGTGCTCGTGGCGGCAGCGATCATGCGCGGCGCCGGCTGGCCGGACACGGTGCGGGCCGCCGACCCCGAGGTCCCCCACCTGGTGTTCGACTGGCACCCCGAGGGCGCCGACGACGCGGTGCGCTCGTGCGCGGCGCAGGTGGACGATCTGGTCGCCGGACCGGTGTCGGCGGCACTCTGCCCGCATCCGGCCGGGCCGCCCACGTGCTGGTGCCGTCCCCCACTGCCCGGGCTGGCGCTCGTGTTCGCCCGCGCCCACGACCTCGACCCCGCCCGCTGCACGGTGATCGGCTGCCGGCCGTCCGATCGCACCCTGGCGGCCGGCCTCGGCGCAGGCTACTTGGACGCGTCGTAGAAACTGGACAGCATGGCCACGTCCCAGGAAGTCATGGTGGAGGCCGGGGGGCGCGAGGTCCGGGTGTCGAATCCCGGACGCGTGATCTTCCCGGAGACCGAGCGCACGGCCCCGGTCACCAAGCTCGACATCGTCCAGTACTACCTCGCGGTCGGCGACGGCATCATGCGGGCGCTCTACGCGCGGCCCACGACGCTCGAGCGCTGGCCCAAGGGTGTCCTGCCCGGCATCGTGCTGTCGACCCGGGAGCGGGGCGGCGGCGACGCGTTCTTTCAGAAGCGCGTGCCCAAGGGGGCGCCTGCCTACGTGGAGACAGCGCGGATCCAATTCCCGTCGGGCCGGCACGCGGACGAGGTGTGCCCCACCGAGGTGGCGGTCGTGGCCTGGGCGGCGCAGATGGGCACGATCACGTTCCATCCGTGGCCGGTCCGCCGCGACGACGTCGACCATCCCGACGAGCTGCGCCTCGACCTCGACCCGCAGCCGGGCACCGACTTCGCCGACGCCGTCCGGGTGGCGCGGGAGGCGCGCGTATTGCTCGGCGACCTGGGCTACACCGGGTTCCCCAAGACGTCGGGCGGCCGCGGCATCCACCTGTACGTCCGGATCGAGCCCCGGTGGACGTTCACCGACGTGCGCCATGCCGCCATCGCCTTCGGCCGCGAGCTGGAGCGCCGCCTGCCCGGCGCGGTGACCACGAGCTGGTGGAAGGAGCAGCGCGGGGAGCGGATTTTCATCGACTACAACCAGAACGCCCGGGACCGCACGATCGCCTCGGCCTACAGCATTCGGCCCAAGCCGGGCGCTCCGGTCTCGGCGCCGGTGGCCTGGGAGGAGCTCGACGAGGTCTCGCCGGAGCAGTTCACGGTGGCGACGATGCCGGACCGCTTCCGGGCCCTGGGCGACCTGCAGGCCGCCATCGACGACACCGCATACTCGCTCCAGCCGCTGCTCGACCTGTACGAGCGGGATGAGGCCGAGGGGCGGGGCGACATGCCCTACCCGCCGGACTACCCCAAGATGCCCGGCGAGCCCAAGCGGGTCCAGCCCTCCCGGGACCGCGACCGACCCCGGGACGGGTCAGCGTGATTGGGGGAGCTTGACCGACGCGCCGCGGGCGGCCGGCGCGGAGGGCGGCGGCACCACCGGGCCGATGTCGCCATCCGGCGCCTCGTCGAGATCGACGATGACCGGCGCGTGATCGCTCGGGCCGCGGCCCTTGCGGGCCTGGCGGTCGACCCAGGCGGCTTTGACCCGGGCGGCGACCTTGTCGCCGGCCAGGATGAGGTCGATCCGCATCCCCAGGTCCTGGTGAAACATGCCGGCGCGGTAGTCCCAGTAGGTGAACACGCGCTTGCCCGGCCAGTGGTCGCGCACCACGTCGTGCAGGCCGACCGCCTGCAGGTCGGCCAGCGCGCTCCGCTCCGGCGGAGTGACGTGGGTGTGCCCGACGTAGGCCTCCGGGTCGAAGACGTCCTCGTCGGTGGGCGCGATGTTCATGTCGCCGCACACCACCGTCTCTTGTGGGGCGGCGGCCACCATGTTCTTCAACGCCGTCAGCCAGGCCAGCTTGTACTCGTAGTGGTCGGAGCCGGGCGTGCGCCCGTTGGGCACGTACACCGACACCACCCGGATCCCGGCGCAGGTGGCCGACACCGCGCGCGCCTCCGGATCAGGAAAGCCCGGGCCGTCCGGAATCCCCCGGACCACGTCCTCCAGGCCGACCCGGGACAGGATGGCCACCCCGTTCCAGGCCGCCTCGCCGTGCAGTGCGGCGCTGTAGCCGCGCTCGGCCAGCGCGTCGCCGAGCAGCTCGGTGAACGCGTCGTCGCCGAGCTTGGTCTCCTGGAGGCAGACCACGTCGGGCCGCCGCTCGTCCAGCCAGGGCAGCAGCCGCGGGAGACGCTGCTTGACCGAGTTGACGTTCCAGGTGGCGATCCGCATGTCGCCACGGTAGCGCGGCGATGTCCGTCCCCGGGCAGCCGGCCGTCCCCACCGGGCCCAGGCGCCTCGGTGGGGACGGCACGGTGCCTTCCGGCACCGGGTGAGTGCCTTGGCCCCTACCGCTCCGCCCGGCGGCCCTCCGTACGCGTGACCGTCCGGCGGCGCCGGTCGTCACGCGCGGAGTCGTAGGCGTCGCGCATCATGTCCGCTGCCAGCTCGCGGCCCCCCAGGCCGAAGGCCAGGGCGCCCGCCACCGCCAGCATCCCGATCAGGGCGATATATGTCACCGTCACGATTGCCGGGGCGATGTGGAGCTGGTTGAGGACCATGAACGCCACGATGGCCAGGATCAGCGTGGGCGCGACCGTGCGGGCCATGCGGCCGGCGGCCGTGTCGCCCAGCAGGCGATCGACCAGGCTGCCGGCGATCCCGGCCAGCGCGACGCCGATGACCAGGATGAGCACCGCGGCGATCACGTTCGGCAGGTAGTTCTGCACGTTCGACATGAAGCCCGTCAGCGCCGGGATCTTCAGGGCGCCGATGGCCGCCGCGATGGCGTAGATGAAGATGAACCAGAAGGCCACGACCGCCACCAGCCGTGACGGCCGGGCGCCGGGACTCATCCGCTCGACGTACGTGCCGGCCTGGCTGCCGCTGAGCGCGCGGTCGAGCCCGACGGCCTCCAGCAGCTTGGCCACGCCCGCCTTGACCAGGCGGGCGATCAGGTAGCCGATGAACAGGATGACGAGGCATCCGACCAGGTTGGGGATGAAGCCGATTACTGCGTCGAGCCCGCGCTGCAGGCTCTGAGCGATCTGGACCGCTGCTGTGGGCATGGCGATTCCTTCCCTCCCCTGCCAGGGGATGAGGTGATTGGACGTGACGACCCGGCCCCACCGGATGCGGGCGGGTCGCTGAAAGGGGAGACAGCGGCCGCGGCGATTCGGTTACAGATCGTTCCGGGTGGAGATCCTCCCCGTAACCGTCCGGCCTCGGCTTCGGTCTGAGGTCACAGATGCTGCTGGAGCGGCAACCCATGGATCCTGATGCGACCCTGATCGAGCGCACCCTGGAGGGGGACCTGACCGCCTTCGAATCGCTGGTGGAGCGCCATCGCGCCGTCGTGTACCGCGTGGCCGCGCGGATCGTCGGTCCCGACGACGCCGACGACGTCAGCCAGGACACGTTCCTGCGCGCGTTTCACCGCCTCGGTCAGTTCCGCGGCACCGCCAGCTTCCGCACCTGGCTGCTCCAGATCACCCAGAACACCGCGCTCAACGCCCTGGACTGGACGCGCCGGCGGCCCAGCGCGGCCGCCGAGGAGGCGCCGGAGGCGGCCGACCCTGATCTCCGCCGGCAGCCCGCGTCCTCGCTGGAGGGCCAGGAGCGGCGGGAGCGGCTCGATTTCAAGCTGCGGGCACTGCGACCGGAGTACCGCAGCCTGCTCGTCCTGCGTGACCTGGAGGGCCTGAGCTACGGCGAGATCGCCGGCGTCCTGGAGATGCCCCTGGGCAGCGTCAAGGGCAGGCTGCACCGGGCGCGTGACGAGCTCATCGAGCTGCTGCGCAACAACACCTACGACTGGGAGCTACCGGCATGAGCGCAGGCGATATCCCTGACGACCTCACCCCGGCCGAGCGCCGGCTGACCGAGCACCTCGAGCTGCTGCGGACCGCCGCGCCGGAGAGCCCGCCGTTCCTGGTTCCCCGCGTGATCCGGGGCGTCCGGTGGCAACGGGCGATTCGCGACCCGCTCGTCCTCGTCGGCACCGTGGCGGTGGCGATGGCCGAGAGTCTCGGCCTGCTGTTCACGCGGGAGGGTGGGTCGTGAGAATCGTGACGGCGCCGGCGACATCGATCCTCGGCCAGGCCGGCCAGGACCTGGGCGCGTTCCTCCCCCGTCTGGCCGGCGCGCTGGTGCTGCTGGTCATCGGCCTGCTCATCACCCGGCTGATCACGCGCGTGGTGCGGCGCGGGCTGGACCGGGCCGGCGTCGACGGGTTCGCCGAACGCGCCGGAGTGACGCCCGTGCTGCAGACCTCCGGGCTGGGCCGCTCGCTCGCCGGGCTGATCGCCCGGGCGGTGCGCATCTTCCTGTCGATCGTGGTGATCTTCGCCGCGCTCTCGCTGCTTGGCCTCCAGTTCCTGTCGGCATCGCTCAACCAGGCGATCCTGGAGCTGCCCCGGCTGTTCATCGCCGCCGCCCTGCTGTTGGGGGGAGCCGTGGTAGCCGGCGCGGCCCGGCAGCGCGCCGACCGGCTTACTTATCAGCTGGACTTCCCGGTTCCGCTGGGCCAGATGGTGCAGGTGGCCGTGCTGGCCGTGTTCGTCATCATCGCCGCCGACGAGCTGGGGATCTCGACCACGGTCCTGCTGCTGTTGATCGGCGTGCTGCTGGCCGCCGGTGCGGGCACGTTCACGCTGGCCTTCGGGCTCGGTTCCCGTGATGTGGCCCGGTCGCTGAGCGCCGGGCGCTATCTCCGTCACGACTTTGCGGTGGGACAGGAGATCGCCGTGGGCGACATCCGGGGCCGGATCACCCGGATCCACGGCACCACGACCACGCTCGACGCCGGCGGGGGCCGCTCGGTCCGGATCCCCAACCACCTGCTCATCGACAGCGTGGTCACCGTGTACGGGGCCGAGCCGCCGGCTCCGTCTGCGTCCTGACGCGGCAGGTCGGGACTCGTGCCGGACCCGGCTAGCTGAGGTGGTGCACCTCCGCCAGGCCGTAGACCGGCGTGTCGATCCCCACCGCGCGCGCCTTGAGCTGGAGCGCCAGGTACAGCGAGTAGTGACGGGACTGGTGCAGGTTGCCGCCGTGGAACCACAGCCCCGGCTGCCGGGTCGGCTTCCACATGTTGCGCTCCTCGCCCTCCCACGGCCCCGGGTCCTTGGCCGTGCCGGAGCCCAGCCCCCACACCTTGCCGACGCGGTCGGCGACCTCCGGGGAGATGAGGTCCGCCGCCCACCCGTTCATCGAGCCGTAGCCGGTGGCGTACACGACGAGGTCGGCGGGCAGTTCGGTGCCGTCCTCGAGGACGACCGCATCCTCGGTGAGGTGGTCCACCTGACCGCGGGCCAGCTTGACCCGCCCGTCGGCGACCAGGTCGGCGGCGCCCACGTCGATGTAGTAGCCCGAGCCGCGGCGCAGGTACTTCATGAATAGGCCCGAGTTGTCCTCGCCCCAGTCGTGGTCGAAGCCGGACCGCTCCAGGCGCTCGTAGAACGCCGCGTCGCGCTCGCGGATCTGGTCGTAGACCGGGACCTGCAGGTCGGCCATGATCCGGTAGGGCAGCGAGGCGAAGATCAGATCGGCGCGCTCGGTGGTGACCCCGGAGGCGACGGCCTCCTCGGAGTACAGCGGGCCCAGGGCGATGTCCATGAGCGTGTCGGAGCGGACGATGTGGGTGGAGGAGCGCTGGACCATCGTCACGTCGGCCCCCACCTCGTACAGAGCGCCACAGATGTCGAACGCCGAGTTGTTGGAGCCGATCACGACGACGCGCTTGTCCTTGTATGGGTCCGGCCCGGGGTGTTTGGACGAGTGGTGCTGCTCGCCTTTGAATATGTCCTGGCCGGGAAGGTCCGGAAGGTTGGGCTTGCCGGACATCCCGGTGGCGAGCACGAGCTGGCGTGGCTTGAGCGTCACCGGCTCACCGTCTCGCTCGACGTGAACCTCCCAGTCGCCGGCGGCCTCGTCGTAGGTGGCCGAGATGGCGGTCGTCGACGTCCAGTAGTTGAGCTCCATCACCCGGACGTAGCTCTCCAGCCAGTCGGCGATCTTGTCCTTGGGCGAGAACACCGGCCAGTTGTCCGGGAACTTGAGGTAGGGCAGGTGGTCGTACCAGACCGGGTCGTGCAGGCACAGTGACTTGTACCGGCCCCGCCACTGGTCGCCGGGGCGCTCGTGGCGGTCGACGATGATCGCCGGCACGTCGAGCTGGCGCAGGCGGGCGCCGAGCGCGATTCCGCCCTGGCCGCCGCCGATGATCAGGACCTCAGGCTGTGTGGTGTAGCCCAGCTCCTCGGCTTCGTTCTGGCGGCGTTCCAGCCAGGTTTCGCGCTCCGGGTTGACCCCGTGCTCGGCCCCCTTCGGACGTGCCGGGCCCCGGCGCTCCTCGTGGCCCTTGAGCTCGGTCAGCGTGGTGAGGAGGGTCCAGGCGTGGCCGTCGATCAGGCGCAGGTGACCCTGGCCCCGCCCGGCCTTCGTCTCGAACTCCAGCCACGCCTCGGTGACGCCGTCGGCTTGGCTCGGCGACTCGGTGGCCCGGAAGTCGGCCGGCTGGGCGGTGGGGAGTGTGTGCTCCAGCATGTCCCGGATGCCGTCGCGCCCCTCGGCGGTCGTGATGTTCCAGGTCAGCGCGACCAGGTCGCGCCAGAAGCTGGTGGTGGCGAACAGCTCGGAGGCGGCCGCCGCGTCGTGGGCGGCGAGCGCGGCGTTGAACCGCTCCAGCCACCCGCTGACTGCTTGCTCTGCCGTCGGTTTCGCGGGCGCCGCGGTGATCTCAGCCATCGTTTCTCCCTCTCGCGTCGTGGATCGGCCTGGACACAGTCTCCGGGTTCAGCCGTGGGCGACGCAACCCGGCTGGAGCGTCGGGCCCAGCCCGCCGCGCCGGATCCGCACCCGCCGCGGCGGCGCGCCGCGCTTCTTGAACAGGACGATGCGCTGATCGGAGGGCGCCGGCTCGGCCGGGCTCTGGCTGAGGTCCTGCGTCGTCCAGGAGCCCGCTGTCATGGTGTGATGGTCGTCGGTGAGGTACATGGTGTGGCCTTTCGTTTGCCGTGTCTGGTGTGGTCCACACACTGACCCGTTGGAGGGTCGTTGACAGTCGGCCGACCGGGCGATCGACCCGGTGATGTGAGGCTCCCCTGATCAGGGGACGGGGAGCTCGACCTCGGCCACGGTGCCCGGATGGCCGGACCGTAGGCTGAACCGCCCGCCGGCGGCCTGGACCCGGACGCGCTGGGAGGCCACGCCGAGGTGGCCCTCGGCCAGGCGCTGCTCGACGATGCCGTCGGCGATCCCGCCCCCGTCGTCGGCCACGGTAAGGCGGACATGGCCGTTGCACCGCTGCAGGGCGACCCGCACCGTGTGCGCTCCCGCGTGCTTGGTCACGTTGGTCAGGAACTCCCGGGCGGCGGAGTAGACCAGCTCGTCGACGCCGGTCCGCCAGGAATCGTCCCAGCTGTCGGCGGCCAGCTGGATCGACAGCCCGCTGCGCTCCGCGGTGGCGTGGACGAGATCGTTGAGGGCGCGCAGGAGCCCGGCCTGCTCGAGCACCGCCGGATGCAGCTGGCTGACCTTTGCCCGCAGCAGCGACGCGGACTCGCGCAGGGCGAAGTCGATCCGGTCAAACGATTCGGCGTCGTTGTAGGTACGGGCGTCCTCCAGGTCCTGGCGGGCGGCCAGCACGTACTGCAGGACGCCGTCGTGCAGCTCCTCAGCCAGATCGGCGCGGGCGGCGCGTTCCACGTCGGCCAGCTCGGTCACCAGGCGCGTCCGGTCGGCCACCAGGCCGGCGATCGTCAGGACCCGAGACCGCTGCACCGCGGACAGCAGCACAGCGCCGATGCTCAGCGCCACCAGCACCGCAGTGCGGAGAACGATGGACGAGGTCGGCTCGCTGTTGGCGTGCTGCGCCGCGATGAGCGACGCCAGATAGATGGCGATGGCCGGCGCGGTCACCGCGGCGGCCACGCCGGGGCGCAGCTGGGCGCCGGCCAGCAGCGGGATGATGAAGAAGCCGTTGACCAGGATGTCCGACGTCCAGCTCTGCTGGGCGGGCCCGGACAGGATGCAGAGCACGCCCAGGGCCAGCGCGTCGATGAACAGGGCCAGCCAGATGAGCCGGACCGCGCGCTCGCCGCCGTGGCGCGACCGCAGCGCCAGGACGACCACCCAGACCGCGTACAGGCCGGCGATCACGTAGCAGCCTGGCTGGTGCACCGCGGGCGGGACGATGACGACCGTCGCCACCACGAAGATCGCCAGCGCGCCCCGGAGCAGCATCTGGACCCTTAAGCCGCGCAGGGCGTGGTCGAGCAGCACCTGGTAGAGGCGGGGGTCCTGGCGGACGTCGTCGAGGCTCAGAGGCTGCTGACGGTCCGGCAGCGGGTGCCCCCGGTCCGGTGTGGCATGCGGCCGGTCCGGTGTGGCGTGCTCCCGGTCCGCCATCGCGGTCACTCCAGCAGGCCGAGGCGCATCCCGGCGGCGACGGCCGCGGCCCGGTCGGAGACCTCGAGCTTCTCGTACATCCGCTGCGTGTGGGTCTTGACCGTGCTGGGGGCAACCACCAGCTCGTCGGCCAGCTGCGGGATGGACATCCCGCGGGCGAACCCGCGCAGCACCTCCAGCTCCCGCGGCGTCAGAACCGGCGCCGCGTTGTCCGACCTCAGGCGGATCTGGTCGGCCAGTCCGGCGGCGAGCTCCGGGGGGACGACGGTGCCGCCCCGGGAGACGCGCATCACGGCGTCGATGATCTGCGACCGCGGCGCGTCCTTGGTCAGGTACCCGGCCGCGCCGGCCTCCAGCGCCCGGAACACGACGGCGCCGTCGGTGATCGCCGAGACGAGCAGCACCCTCGTCGCGGCGCCGTCGCGGCGGAGGGCGTGCGCCACCGCCACGCCGTCGAGGTCTGGCATCTGGTAGTCGACGATCGCCACGTCCGGCGTCTCCCGGGCGATGACCTCAAGGGCCTCGCGGCCGCCGCCGGCCTCGCCGACGACTTCGATCCGGCCGTCCATGGTCAGGCCGCGTGAGACGCCGTCCCGATAGAACGGGTGATCGTCCACCACCACGACCCTGACCCTCGGCTCCGGCACGCTTACCAGCCCCGGTTCGTCGGTCTCCGACTGGCTCCCAGCTGGCCATGATACGGCCCCTCATCGTTATGGCCGGCGGGCGCTCACTGCCACCGCCGGTTGGCGGCGACCGGTGCGTGGTCGTGGCGGCCGCGCGGAGGCACCAGGAGCGCGCCGTCGGCGCCGTAGATCGCCCCGTCCGGGGAGTAGAAGACGCCGGTGGGCGCGAGTGGCGCCCAGGCCTCGGCGAGAGCGGTCCAGTTGATCTTGGGAAAGCGCATTGCTCTGTCCTTTTCGTTCGGTCCCCGCCGGGCTGTCCGGCGGCGTGGTGCAAGCGTCCCGCGCGGACGGCCCGCCGTCAGTCGCCCGGTCGGCGGGTCCGCCGGGTGAGGTGACCATCCTCCGATCGGCGGACCCGGCCGCTTTGGCACAGATCCGGTGCGCACTCGTCTTGTTCCGTGACGCGGGGTCGCCGCATGCTGCGTGGCGATGCCGCAGTCGCCACCCGTCTCCGCCTCCGATGCCGCGGGCGACGCCCCCGCCGCCGCCTCCGACGCCCCCGCCGCCGCCTCCGACGCCCCCGCCGCCGGCGATGAATGGCAATTCACCGGCAACAGGTGCCGGTCGATCGCCAAAGTTCACGTCGCGGAGCTGGCCGCGGCTCAGTTCGGACGCGTGCGCTATGGCCAGGTCCGTGCGCAGGGCGTCAGCGACAGGACGATCCGTCGCTGGCGTGCCGACGGTTATCTGCATCCGGTTCTCCCCGGCATCGACGCCGTCGGTCACGCGCGCTCGTCGCCCGAGGCGGACCTGGCGGCGGCGGTCCTCTACGCCGGCCCCGAGGCGATGCTCAGCCACGGCACGGCCATCTGGTGGCTGGAGCTGCTCCGCTACGCGCCGGACGAGATCCACGTGAGCACTCCGCGCCGGGTCAAATCGACCGGCAACGTGATCGTCCACTCCCGGCGCAACCTGGAGAGGGTCATGCGCCGCGGCCTTCCGGTGACGACGGTCTCCCAGGCGCTGCTCGACTTCGCCGCCACCGGCCCGGCGGACCTCCTCCGGCTGGCCCTGGCCAACGCCGACTACCAGGACTCTCTGGATCTCCGACAATTACACGAGCTGACCGGACGCGGCATCGTCGGAAGCGCCGCGATCAAGCAGGCAACAAACATCCACCTCCCCCAGCTCGCACACACCAGAAGCGAACTGGAACGCCGGATGCTCACGCTCTGCCAGAACCACCGGCTGCCGATCCCGCTGTGCAACGTCTACATCGACGGCTGGCTGGCCGACGCGTACTGGCCGGACCACCGGCTCGTCGTCGAGGTCGACGGCTACCTGGGCCATCGCACGCGCGCTCAGCTGGAGCGCGACCATCAGCGCGACTTCGAACTCAGGGCGGCCGGCTACACCGTCCTGCGCTACACCTGGCGCCAGCTGACCGAAACCCCGGCCGCCATCGCCTGTGAGCTGCGTCAGTATGTGCGGTCGTGCCGGCCAAACTAGGACTCGGACTCGCAGCCCTCGGCCGCCCCGGATACCTGAACCTCGGCCACGGCTCCGACCTCGGCGACGACCGCTCGGTCGCCGCCCTGAGCCGCCACGCCCACACAGTCCTCGACGCGGCCTACGAGGCCGGCATCCGCGCGTTCGACGCCGCCCGCTCCTACGGACGGGCCGAGGAGTTCCTCGGCGAGTGGCTGCGGGCGCGCCAACCGCACGACGTGACGGTCAGCTCCAAGTGGGGCTACGTGTACACGGCGAACTGGCAGGTCGACGCCGACCCGCCTGAGGTCAAGCACCACGACGTCGAGACGCTGCGCCGCCAGCTGGCCGAGACGCGGGAGAACCTGGGCGACTGGCTGGCGCTCTACCAGATCCACTCGGCCACCCCGGACAGCGGCGTGCTCCAGAACGACGCCGTTCTGAGCGACCTGGCCGACCTCCGCGCAACAGGCATCGACATCGGCGTCAGCGTGAGCGGCACCAGCCAGTCCCAGACCATTGAGAGCGCCCTACAGCTCAACCTGTTCGACGAGGTCCAGGCCACCTGGAACCTCCATGAGCGCGCCGCCGGCCCGGCGCTGGCGCAAGCCCACGACGCCGGGCTGCGCGTCTACGTCAAGGAGGCGCTGGCCAACGGACGGCTGGCAGGCCGCGAGCCGGTGCCCGCGCTCGACGCCGCTGCGGGCGCGATGGGCGTGACCCCGGACGCCCTCGCCCTGGCCGCCGTGCTCGCCCAACCGTGGGCCGGCATCGTCCTGAGCGGCGCCGCCAGCGTCGACACCCTCCACAGCAACCTGCGCGCACTGCAAGTCGACTGGTCGCCGGAGCTGGACCAACGGCTGGCGCCTCTCCAGGAGGACAGCTCCGCCTACTGGTCGCGTCGGTCTGCCCTGGCCTGGAACTGAGCCCGGTCTCCCGCGGATTTAAGCCCGCAAAACTGGGCGCCTGCCCGATGTGCGCACCCCTGCCTTAGCCGCAGCATGTGCCCATCACCGCAACGCCGCCGCACCGGGGGCCCAACTACCAGAAAGGAACGAGCACATGCTGCAGGTCGAGCGAATCTTTCGATGCTTCTGATCGGTTCAGGCGCTAAGGAACCCGCCGAGACCGGTTCTTCCGCCGCGAATCAGCCGTACGGCAACCACGAGCCCGGCGCGTCACCGACGCGCCGGGCTTTTTTTCGGCGTACCGGGCTGGCATGATGACCCCGTGGCGGCAAGTCTGGTGAGCCCCGTCCTGGTCGGACGCCAGGCGGAGTTGGAATCTCTGACCAATGTCCTGACCCGCGTGGTCGCATCGGAACAGGTCGCCGTGGTGGTGGGCGGCGAGGCCGGCGTGGGCAAATCCCGCCTGGTCCACGAACTGATCGGCGAGGCACGCCACAACGGAGTCCGGGTCCTGATCGGCGGGTGCGTCGAGCTCGACGGCGGAGGGATCCCGTTCGCCCCCGTGGTGGAGATGATCCGGGCGCTGGCCGCCGAGTTGCCGACCGAGGCGCTCGATGCCGTGCTGGGCTCCGCCCGCGGCGAGATCGGCCGCCTGGTGCCGGAGCTCGACGAGGGCGAGCCGGTCAACGGCGCCGCCGACCGCGAGCCGTCCCGGCTGCTGGAGCTCATGGTCGGCGTCATCGGCCGCCTGTCGGCGAGCGCTCCGTTGATGCTCGTCTTTGAGGACCTTCAGTGGGCCGACCGGGCCACGCTGGATCTGCTCGCTCTGCTGGTGGGACGCACCACCGGGCGTCGGCTGCTTCTCATGTTGACCGTCCGCTCCGACGAGCTGCATCGCGCCCACCCGTTCCGCCGGATCGCCGCGCGCTGGGAGCAGCAGCGGAGCGTCGAGCGTCTGGAGCTGGAGCGGCTGACGCCGGGGCGGGTAGGCGAGCAGATTGAGGCGATCCTGGGCGAGCGCCCGGATCGCGAACTGGTGGAGTTCGTCGCCGAGCGCTCGGAGGGCATTCCGCTGTTTGTGGAGGAGCTGCTCGGGGCGGTCCGCGACGGGCGGGTCGACCCGGACTACCTCCCGCCGTCGCTGCGCGATGTGCTCCTGGCCCGCGCCGAGCTCCTGTCGCCCAACGCCCAGCACGTGCTCCGGGTGGTGTCGGCAGCGGCCCGCTGGGTGCCGGACCGCCTGCTGGCGCTGGTGGCCGGACTGCCGGAGCCCGAGCTGCATACGGCCCTCCGCGAAACGGTGGCCCAGCAGTTGCTCGTCGTGGACCCGGCCGGCCGGGGCTACGGCTTCCGCCACGCCCTGGCCCGCGCGGCCATCCACGAGGATCTGCTGCCGGGGGAGCGTGCCCAGCTCCACAAGGCGTACGCCGAAGCGATAGATGACAACCCCGCTCTGGCCGGGCCGGATCTCGATGCCAGCTCCATGCTGGCCCACCACTGGCTGGCCGCCCACAACGTCGCCCGGGCGCTCCCCGCCTCGGTCCGGGCCGGCCGGGCGGCCGCAGCGGCGCTGGCTCCGTCGGCGGCGCAGCGCCACTTTGAGCTGGCGCTGGAGCTGTGGAACCAGGTGCCGGACGCCGAGCAGCGGGCCGGCGTCGACCATCCGCAGCTGCTGGAGGCGGCCGCGCTCGCCGCCTCGCGGGCGGGCGCAGTTGACCGCGCGCTGGCGCTCGTCGATCAGGCGCTCTCCGAGATCGGCTACGGCGGTGCGCTGGAGCGCCGGGCCACGCTACTGGTCCGCCGCGCGGAGCTGCTCATCGATCTGGGGCGGGACACGGAGGGCCTGGGAGTTCTGGAACAGGCCGAGGCGCTCCTCCCCCGGGACCTGCCGAGCAGGGTCAGTGCGCAGGTCCTGGGCTCCTATGCCCGCACCCTGGGCCGGGTGGATCAGATCGAGCAGGCGGGCGCGATGGCGAAGCGAGCGCTGGAGGCCGCCCAGGCGGTCGATGCCACCGAGGAGAAGCTTGGCGCCCAGATGGTCCTGGCGCCGTCCATGGTGTACGGCGGCGACGTCGACACGGGCCTGGCGCTGCTCGAGGAGGTGTGCGAGGAGGCCGAGCGCGCCGGGCTGATCTGGACCGCCGGCCGCGCCCTCATCAGCCTGTCGGACCTGCAGCTGATGCTCGGCCGTTATGACGCCGCGATGCGGAGCGCCGAGCGCGGCATGCAGCTGGCCGACCAGGGCGGCCACAGCCGGACGACCGGCGCCTTCCTGCGGGGCAACAAGGCCGAGGCCCTACTACGGTCCGGACGATGGGACGAAGCGGTCATCCACACCGCTTCTCAGGCGGACGCACCCGGCGTGTTCGCCGGGTGCTCGCTGCTGATCCGGGCGGAGCTGCTGGCTCTCCGGGGACGCCGGGAGGAGGCCACGGCCGAGCTGCGGGAGGCGCGGCGGCAGCTGCGCACCTCGGCGTCAGCCCAGTTCGTGCTGCCGCTGGCCTGGGTGGAGGCCGAGCTGGCCCGTGCCGGAGGCGACCTGCCGCTGGCCCGCCAGGTGACCGAGCTGGCGCTGGCGCGGACTGACATCGGAGACGAGCATCGGTACAAATGGCCGGTGATCTCGCTGGGGCTGCGGGTCGAGGCCGACCGGGCGCTGGCCGCCCGTGACGGCGCGGAGCCCATCGCCGACTCGCCGGAGCGGGCGGAGGCACTCCGCGCCGAAGCCGAGCGGACGCCTACCACCACCCCGGCCGACCGTGGTCACCTGGCTCTGGCCCGCGCCGAGCACGCTCGTACCTCCGGCGAGGGCGAGGCCGAAGCCTGGGCCGAGGCGGTGGCCGCGTGCCAGCCGATGAACGAGCCGTGGCCGCTGGCCTATGCCCTCCTGCGCTGGGCCGAGGCGCTCGCCATGGCCGGTCAGGCCGACCCCGCCAGCGCCGCCGCGCGGGAGGCCCTGGAGCTGGCCGAGTCGATGGGCGCCGCTCCGCTGGTCGAGGAGACCCGGGCCCTGATGCGCCGCGCGCGGCTGACCACCGGCGCCGATGTCGACGAGGTCACGGCGTCCGTCCCGGATGAGGTGGAGCGCCTGGGGCTGACCAGCCGCGAGGCCGAGGTGCTTCGCCTGGTGGCGGACGGCCTGTCCAACAGCCAGATCGCCGAGCAGCTCTTCATCTCCCGCAAGACGGCCAGCGTCCACGTGTCCAACATCCTTTCCAAGCTGGGTGTGGCGACCCGGGTGGAGGCGGCGGCCGTCGCCCACCGGCGTGGCCTGGCCCGCGTCTCGGCCGAGGCCTAAAGAACGCCGCCGGCGTCTGAGGTACCGGCCGCAAACATCTAAGTCCCCAGACTGGGCCGCAGCCCGATGTGCGAACGCCGGCTTAGACCGATGCTCTTCCCATGCTCGCCACCGCTCTCACCTCCCGCCGCCGCCTTCCCGGCGGCCGCCACTTCCGCCTCCTGCTCACCAGCCTCGCCGTCTCCTCGTGCGGCGACTGGCTCTACAACGTGGCCCTGCTGGCGATCGTGTTCGAGCGCACGCACTCCGCCACCTGGCTGGCGTTGACCACCGCCGCCCGTGTGCTCCCCGTCGTCGTCCTCGGACCCCTCGGCGGCGTGCTGGCCGACCGGTATGACCGCCGCCGCGTGATCATCGCCGCGGATCTGACCCGAGCGCTGCTCATGGTCGCCCTGGCCGCCGTCGCCGCGGCCGGCCTGCCGGTCATCCTCGCCCCGGTGATCGCGGCCGCCGCGACCGCCGCCGGCGTTCCCCAGCCTCCCTGCGTCGCCGCCTGCACCGCCCGCTTCGTCACCGACGCCGAGCTGCAGCGCGCCAGCGTGGCCCGTTCCACGATCGGCCAGGCCGCGATCATCGTCGGCCCGGCCCTGGGAGCGCTCGTCTTGCTCGTCTCCTCGCCCACGATCGCGATCCTGCTCAACGCGCTCACGTTCCTCGGCTCGGCGGGCGCCATCGCCGCCATCCCGGCGGGCGACGCGTTCCGGCCCGTCGACCGGTCGGCTGATGCGGGCGCCCCCGGCGTGCTGGCCGACATCCGCACCGGCGCCCGCGCCCTCCGCGGAGCGCCCACCGCCATCCGCCTCGTCCTGGCCGATGTGATCTGCAGCGCCGTTTACGGCTTGCTGACTGTGACGCTCATCCTGGTCAGCCGCCGGGTCGGCGCCGGCAGCAGCGGGTACGGCCTGCTGCTCGGTGCGTTCGGAGCCGGCGGAGTGGTCGGCGCCATCGTGACGGCCCAAATTGAGGCGACCGCGCGCTGGCGGCGCACCCTGGCCTGCGCGCTGGCGCTGGTGGGCGTGACCATGGCGGCGCTCGGCGTCGCCCCCACCCTGATCGCAGCGCTCGCGCTGGCGGTGCTGGGCGGCGGCGGCATGATCGTCGGCGAGGTCCTGTCCGAGACCGCGCTGCCGCGGCTCCTGGAGGACTCGGTCCTGGCCCG
>JBPYFQ010000107.1:0-4420 GCA_051985625.1 Solirubrobacteraceae bacterium | reverse complement strand
CCACGAGCAGCTCGAGCTTGAGCCGGGCCGCCGTCTCGAGCTCCTGCAGGGCCATGAACGCGCCGCCGTCGCCCACCGCGGCCACGGTCGGGCGCCCGGGGCGGGCCACCGAGGCGCCGATCCCGGCGCCGATGCCCAGGCCGACGGCCTGATAGCCGTTCATGAACACCCACGACTCGGCGTCGGCGACGTCGAGGAACATCGACGGGTAGCCCATGAAATGGCCCGAGTCGACCACCACCGCGCGGTCGCGCGGCAGCAGCCCGTTGAGCGCGATGCTCAGCGTGCGCGGGTCGATGAACTCGTCGGTCGAGGCGTCGTCGTAGGGGTCGCTCGGCCACCGCCGCGCCCCGATCTCCTCGGCCAGCTCGAGCGTCCGCCACGCCGTCTTCTGACCCACCCGCCCCACCAGTGCGCGGGCCGCCTCGCCCACGTCGGCGATCAGTGCGAGGTCCGCCGGCCAGTTGCGCGCGATCGCCCGCGGCTCGAGGTCGACCTGGATGACCGTGGCCTGGCGGTCGATGAGCTTGCCCAGCCGCGTGGTCCAGTGGTTGACGCTCGCCCCGGCCACCAGCACGACGTCGGCCTGGGGGATCAGCTCCTGGGCGTGGGGGCTGGCAAAGCCGCCGCTGATCCCCACGGCGTAGGGGTCGTGGAACAGCCCCTTGGCCGGCGCCGAGGTGGCCAGGATCGCCCCCGTGGTGGCCGCGAGCTCCTCGAGCGCCTCGCCGGCGCGGGCCAGCACCGCGCCGCGGCCGGCCAGGATGAGCGGGCGCTGGGCGCCGTCCAGCAGTTCGGCGGCCTGCGTGAGCGCCGCTTCGTTGGGCGCCGGGGCGCCGGGCACCGGCTTAGCGCGCCGCGACGGTGTCGACTGCGCCGCCGGGCGAGCCTGGATGTCGATCGGGAGCATGAGCACCACCGGCCGGCGCTCGGTCCGCGCCCGCTCGTAGGCCCGCAGGGCGTCGTCGGCCGCGGTCTCGGGGGAGTGCAGGCGCTCGGCGATCGCGCCCACCGACTCCACGAGACCGTGCTGGTCGATGCGGAAGTTCGACGTCAGCGCCGCGGCCGGCGTCTCGCCGGCCAGGACCACGAGCGGGGTGCGGCTCTTGGCCGCCTCGGTCAACCCGGTCATCGTGTTGGTGAGCCCCGGACCCTGGTGGACGCTGACCACGCCGACCTCTCCGCTCACGCGCGCGTAGCCGTCGGCGGCGGTGATCGCGCCGGCCTCCAGGCGCGCGTGATGCAGAGTCGCGCCGTGTGCGACCAGCGCCTCGGTGGCCACCATGTTGCCCGAGCCCAGCAGCCCGAACACGTTGCGGACCCCCTGCGCGGCGAGCGTCTCGCCGACCACGTCGGCCACCGTGCGGGCGGGGCTCGCGCTCGTGGACGGGGCGGGGGCTGCCATCTGGGCGTGCGCCATGGGGCCCGCTGCACGCTAGCTGGGCCACGGGCGAGTTTCCAGCCCCGTTCCCGGGTATGTCCCAGGTGGGACCGGCCCTTGAGGGAGGAGCAGGCATGCGTCGTCTAGCCGTCGGAGTCCTGGTGACCGCGCTGGTGGCGGTCGTCCCGTCCACCGCGGTGTCCGCGCCGATCAAGCAGCCGACGGCGGTCGGCACCGGCGGGGGCGTTGCGTCCATGGACGTCGACGCGAGCAACGCGGGCATCGAGGTCCTGCGCCGCGGCGGCAACGCCGTCGACGCGGCGGTGGCGACGGCGAGCTCGCTGGGCGTGACCATCCCGTTCGTGGCCGGCCCCGGCGGCGGCGGGTTCATGGTCATCTACAACGCGCGCAAGCACACGGTGACCACGATCGACGGCCGCGAGAACTGCCCGGCCGCGTGCACGACGACGATGTTCATCGACCCGGCCACCGGGATGCCGATGGGCTACACGGCCGCGTCTGACCAGCCGCTGTCCACCGGCGTGCCGGGCAACCTGGCCACGTGGGCCAAGGCGGTCTCGCTGTTTGGCAAACGCAGCCTGTCCTTTGACCTGCAGCCCGCGATCCACATCGCCAAGCGCGGCTTTAAGGTCAACTTCGACTTCACCCAGCTCACCCAGTCAGGGCTGGCGACGCTCCAGGCCTACCCGGCCAGCCGCGAGCTGCTGCTGACCCCGTCGGGCCAGCCGCTGCCGGTGGGCACGCTGCTGCGCAACCCCGACCTGGCGCACACCTATGAGCTGATCGCGCGCAAGGGGCCGTCGGTGTTCTACAACGGGCCGATCGGCGAGGCCGTCGTCCAGGCCGACGATCACCCGGTGCTCCAGCCCGGCCAGACGATCGTCACCAATCCGGGGATCATGTCGATGGCCGACCTGCGCAACTACGACGCCTACGTGCGCGACCCGACTCACGTCAAGTACCGCGGACTGGACCTCTACGGGATGGCCCCGCCCTCCAGCGGCGGCTCGACCGAGGGCGAGATTCTCAACATCCTCGCCGGCTACAAGCTGGGCGCCGAGCCGCGCGCGCAGGCACTGTTCCACTACCTTGAGGCCTCGCGCGTGGCCTACGCGGACCGCAACCGCTACGTCGGCGACCCGCGGTTTGTCAGCGTGCCCCTCAGCGGCCTGCTCTCGCCGCAGTTCGCGGCCGTGCGCCGCTGCCTGATCGGGTCGACCGCCGGCACCTCTCCGGTCGCCCCGGGCAACCCCTATCCGCCGTTCGGCCCCGGCTGCGGCGGCTCGGGTTCCTCGACCAGCTCGGCCTCGCCCGAGACCCACCACACGAACAACATCGTGGCGGTCGACAAGTGGGGCGACGTGGTGGCCTACACGAACACGATCAACTTCTTCGGCGGCAGCGGCCAGGTCGTGCCCGGCTACGGCTTCCTGCTCAACAACGAGTTGACCGACTTCGATTTCGCCCCGGCCTCGCCCACGACGCCCGACCCGAACCTGCCCGCCGCGGGCAAGCAGCCGCGCTCGAGCATGGGTCCGGTCATCGCCCTGCGCAAGGGCCAGCCGCAGTTCGCCATCGGCGCCGCGGGCGGCTCGACGATCATCACCACCGTCGTGCAGACGCTGATCAACCACGTCGACTTTGGCATGAGCATGCCGGCCGCGCTCAACGCCCCGCGGGTCACCCAGCGCAACTCGTCGACCTCGCTGGCCGAGCCGGCGTTCTACAACAGCGACCTGGCCAAGACGCTGACCAGCCAGTACGGCGAGAAGTTCACCATGGCCACGGGCCCGATCCTGCCGCTCGGCTACTACCCCGGCGACGCGACGGCCCTGCAGCTGCTGCCCGGCGGGCGCGATGAGACCGTCGCCGAGGCCTACCGGCTCGGCGGCGGCAGCGCGCTGGTGGTGCACCCGGGCAAGTGACCCAGACGTCCGTGGTGGCCGCGCGGGGGGCGCGGCCACCGCGGCATCGGGATCGCGTCACAGCCGGCGCCGATGGCCGTCCGAGCGCGGCAGCCTCGGACGCGGGCGGCGCGGGGGTTGCTCGCGCGGATGCATCGCGGCCCGCTCGCGATCCTCGCTGAGCCCGACCTCGTAGAACACCAGGGCGACGGCGAGCGTGAGCCCGAGCGAGATGAACACGAACAGGAGGATCTGCCCGAGCGTGCCGCTGAACGCCACCCCGCACACCGCGCCGATCAGCACGAGCACCCCTGAGGTCCCGAAGCCGAGGATGCGGTCGCGTGTGTGCATAACCAACACGGTAGGCCACAGCCGGCGAAGGTTTAAGCATGTTTGGATCGGTCGGTGAGATAGTCGGCGGGTGGCCCGGCACCGGGGCCGGGCCGACGACGAACGAAGGGAGTCGGTATGGCCGACCGCGTGCTGTTGATCAGCTGGGGAACGCCTGTCCAAGGGCGTGAGGAGCGCGGGCTGGAGGTGTTCAACGCTGCGCTTGGTCTCTACGGACGGCTGCAGCAGGCTGGGCGCATCGAAGGCTTCGACGTGTCGCTGTTCGAGCCCAATCTGGGCATCAACGGGTTTATCCAGATCCACGGCAGCGCCGAGCAACTCGCGGCGGCGCGCGCGGACGAGGAGTTTCAGCGGATCACCATCGACGCCACGCTCGTAGTGGAGAACCTGTGCCTGATCGACGGCTACACCAACGAAGGGGTCGCTCAGCAAATGGCGCTCTACCAGGAGGCGATCGCCAAGGTTCCCCAGCACACCTGACCCGTCGGTCGCGCTGATCAGGGCGCGGCGGTGAACACGTCAGAACCGAACGTGGCCGGGACGCCGGCCGCGTCGGCCAGGCGCGGCAGCCCGAACAGCGACTCCCAGCTGGCCAGCGAGGAGTAGTGGTTGTAGCCGGTCGTGCTCACCGTGCCGGGCTTGATGAACGGAGAGAGCAGGACCGCCCCGACCTTGCCTCCGCCGGGACCGGTGATGCCGGGCATCGGTGAGCCGGGCCCGGGCAGCTCGCCACAGCAGGCGGTCGAGTCCGATTGCGGGCCGC
>JBPYFQ010000106.1:0-7437 GCA_051985625.1 Solirubrobacteraceae bacterium | reverse complement strand
CTCCATCAGCGGCTGGCGCTGCAGGGCCCCAACGACGAGTTTCGCCAGCTCGGCGACACCCTCGACGAACTGCTGGCCCGGCTGGAGGGCGCCTTCGAGGCCCAGCGCCGGTTCGTGGCCAACGCGTCGCATGAGCTCCGGACACCGCTGACGCTGGAACGGACGCTGCTCCAGGTGGCGCTGGCGGACCCGGACGCCGACGCGGCCAAGCTGCGCGCCACGTGCGAGGAGCTACTGGCCTCCGGCCGCGATCAGGAGCGGCTGCTGGAGGCGCTGCTCACGCTGGCCAGCAGCGAGCGCGGTCTCGACCAGCGGCTCCCGTTCGATCTCGCCCGCCTCGCCGAACGGGCGCTGGCGGCGGCCCAGCCGGAGATCGAGCGCCGCGGGCTGAGCGTCGTCACCAGCCTCGCCGCCGCTCCGATCGCCGGGGATCCTGCCCTGGCGGAACGGCTGGCCACGAACCTCGTCGACAACGCTGTCCGTTACAACGTCCCGAACGGGCGGATCGAGGTGCGCACGGCAACCGACGGCGACCATGTCGGCCTGTCGGTGACGAACACGGGTCCCGTCGTCTCACCGTTTGAGATCGAGCGGTTGTTTGAGCCATTCCAGCGCCTCGAGCCGGTTCGCGCTGCGCATGACGGGCATCACGGGCTCGGCCTCTCCATCGTCCGCGCCATCGCCGAGGCACACGGCGGCCACGTCGTCGCCCAGCCCGAGCCCGGCGGAGGGCTGGCGGTCACCGTGGTACTGCCGATCGCTGCTCAGTACCAGCGCACGCCGCCGGCGCGTGCGTGAACGCCGGCGAGGCGGCCAGCACGGCTGCGGCGACGTGCCCGCGCGTCATCTGAACGGTTGTCCACATGCTCGGCTGGCGCGTTGGGCCCCCGGCGACGCGGGATTGAAGGGCAGCTGCTGCGGGCTGCCGATGAACGCGCCGCCGGACGCCGGGAAGGTGGGATCCGGGAAGTTCGGCACGCCGTGGGTGCGCATGCACTGCGAGAAGGCGATCAGGCTTCGCTTCTGTGCCGCGGACAGCGGATGCGGCGGCCCGCCCAGGGCTGGGGCGAGCTTGTGGCACGCCTTCATGGCGGTATGGAAGGCCGGTGCCTGCGGGTTGAGATCCGCCTTGCCGCCCGGGCCGCCAACCGGGATGCCGTTGGCGCCGGGGTCCGGGAAGTCAGGGACGCCGTGGGCGCGCATGCAGTTGGAGAACCTGAGCGCCGCCGAATAGCCGGCGCGGCTGTTTGTGGTGCCGGTGCCGGTTCCGGTGCCGCCCCCGGCGCCGCAGGCGGCGGTGAGCAGGCCGCAGCCGCCGACCGCGGCGAGCAGGCCCAGGAATCGCCGTCGACGTACGGACCGCATCGATCGATTTCTACGCCGCGGGCGCTAACACGGCGGTAACGCCGTTATCGAACTGTTATGCGGGATGCGGCATCCTCATCTGACACGGAGATGCGGGTGCTGGTCGTCGAAGATCACGCGAGGCTCGCCGCCACGGTCGCCACCGTGCTGCGGCGCGAGGGCATGGCCGTCGACGTCGCCTTCGACGGCCGCGAGGCGCTTGATCGCGCCGCGCTGACCACGTATGACGTGGTGGTGCTCGATCGCGATCTCCCCGGCATCCACGGCGACGAGGTGTGCCGCTCGCTCGTCGCGACCGGGGCGCGGACCGGGGTGCTCATGCTGACCGCGGCCGGAACCCTGGAGGATCGGGTGGAGGGGCTGACGATCGGTGCCGACGACTACCTCCCAAAGCCGTTTCACATCGCTGAGCTCGTGGCTCGCATCCGGGCGCTGGCTCGGCGCGCGGCGCCGGGCCTGCCCCCCACGTTGAGCCACGGCAACCTGGAGCTCGACTCGGCCCGCCGGCTGGTCACCCGCGACGGGCACGCGATCGCGCTCAGCCCCAAGGAGTTCGCCGTGCTGGAGCTGCTCCTCAGCGCCCAGGGGACGGTCGTCTCCACCGAGCAACTGCTGGAGCGCGCCTGGGATGACGCCACGGACCCGTTCACCAACACCGTCCGGATGACCGTGAGCCGCCTGCGAGCCAAGCTCGGCGACCCGCCGGTGGTGGAGACGGTCACCCCGATCGGCTACCGGATCGGCGGTGCGCCGTGAGCGCCTGGCCGGCGCCCGCCAGGTGGGTGCGAGGCGTCCGGCATCCGCAGACGACGGTCCGCTGGCGGCTGACGCTGCTGTACGGAGGGCTGTTCCTGGTCTGCGGTGCCGTCCTGCTCACGGTCACCTACGTGCTGGTCGACCACGCCCCAATCAGCAGCCAGGGGCCCAACGGTCTGTTCGTCCAGCGGAATGTCAACCAGCCACCTCGAGGGGTGAACTTCCCCCAGCCCCAACTGGCGCCCCCGGCGACACTGTCCAAGGCGCGGCTGGGCAAGGAGTTCGCGCACCTGCCGGCCGGGATCAAGCGGGCCCTGGGGACAACCGAGGGCCAGACGGCGATCCGGATCGTCGGCGCCAACCAGCGGGTGGCCGACCTGCACCAGCTGATCGTGGAGTCCAGCATCGCGCTGGCGATCATGGCGATCATCTCGGCGGCGCTCGGCTGGGTCGTCGCCGGACGGGTCCTGCGGCCCCTGCGCACGATGACCGCCACCACCCAGCGAATCTCCGAGGCCAACCTCGACGAGCGGCTGGCCCTGACCGGCCCGCGTGACGAGTTGCGCCAGCTCGCCGACACCATCGACGGGCTGCTGGCGCGGCTGGAGTCCGCCTTCAACGCCCAGCGCCGCTTCGTGGCCAACGCATCCCATGAGCTACGCACACCGCTGACCGCCGCCCGGGCGCTGCTGGAGATGGTCATGAGCGACCCGCACGCCACGGTGCAGACCTACCGAAGCACGTGCCGGCAGGTGCTGGAGGAGAGCGAGCAGCAGGAGCAGTTGATCGACTCCCTCCTCGCCCTCGCCCAGGGCGAGCGAGGCATCGACCGGCGGGCGCTGCTCGATCTGGCGGCCATCGCCGAGGATGCCCTGTGCGGCTACCGGGCGCGCGCCGGCGAGCGCGGGCTGTGCGTCGAGACATCGCTGGCCCCGGCGTACCTGGCCGGAGACCGCCGACTGGTGGAGCGCCTCGTCGCCAACCTGCTGGAGAACGCGCTGCGCCACAACGTCCCGGACGGCGACGTGACCGTTGAGGTGCGCAGCGAGCGCGGGGAGGCCGAGCTGCTGGTCGCCAACACCGGCCCGGTGGTTCCCGCCGACGAGATCCCGCGGCTGCTGCAACCGTTCCAGCGCATGGGCACCAACCGGGCCGGTCACGGCGAGGGCTTCGGTCTCGGCCTGTCGATCGTCGCCGCCATCGCCGGCGCCCATCAGGCGCGGCTCAGCGTCCGCCCCCGCCCTGGCGGGGGGCTGACCGTCCACGTCCGCTTCCCGGCCCCGGTGGATCCGGGACCGCCGGGGCGAGACCAGGGGCTAGGCGAACGGGGGGCTGGGCACGAACGGATAGAGCGGGCCCGGCCGGCCGCGCACGCACAGAGCGCCGTGGGCGGCGACGTCGAGCCCGGCTCGGACGACCACATCGACCGCCCAATCCTGGCCGCCGGTGATCCAGCGCACGGGCCGCGCGACATCTCCGGCGACGTCGAGGGCGCTCCACAGCAGCGCTGAGGCGGCGCCGTCGTCACGGGCGGCCACCGTGACCACGCCGACGCCGGGCTCCGAGACGGCGAACCCGCGGTCCTCGAACACCAGCAACTCGGCGCCGCGGTCCAGCAGGAAGCCGATCTCCGCCGTGTGCGCCGCCCCACGGACCGAGCGTGAGACCTCGGCGATGGCGGGAAGATCCACGCGGCCTCCTCGCCGGACGGCCTCGGGTGGCGCCGGGAACGCCCGGCGGTCGAGCCGGCCCGTCGCCTTGAGGGCCGGCCGCAGCGAGAACCCGGCGGCGGCGTAGAGCCGGAGCGCGCGGGGGTCGTTGGAGCTGACGATCAGCCCGGGTCCGCCGTCGCCATCGCCGTACGCCAGCGCCTGGTCAAACAGCGCCCGGCCTGCCCCGGTGCCCTGGGCAGATGGATCGACGGCCAGCATCGACAGGCACCACAGCCCCTCGCGGACATACGCCTGGGCGATGCCGACGATCCGCCCGCCGTGCTCGCTGACGAATGCGCCGCCGGGATCGGTGCCGAGCAGGTGAGCCAGCCGTCGGCCCTGGCGCTCCCTGACCCCATCCCCGGACGCGTCGCTGTCGAACGCCGCGGCCATGATGCGGGCGCCGGCCGCCAGGTCGTCCTCGGTCATGGCGCGCACCCGCGCCTGCGGTCTCGCGCGGGTCACGGCCGGTTGGTCGGTTGGGCGCACCAGGTCATCCCCGCGGCAGCACGATACGCGGACACGCGCCCCGCTGGCCCACGGCCGAACCTGCCAGACTTGCGAATGCGCCGCTTTCAAGGGCCGTGGCTGCTCGGCCGGAGAGACCGGAGCCCCGCCCCCGGGGATGGGTTGTGAGAGTGAGTTTGTTGCGTCTCGCCAGAGGATGAGCCGATGAGGGCATGGATGCGCGCAGTGCTGCTGACCACGCTGGTCGGCGCGGTCGCCATGACCGCGCTCACCGGCGTCGCCCTCGGCGACGGCGATCCGGGCAGCGACGTGCTCGTCTACCAGAACCTGTTCGTGGCTGGGGACGCCGGAATGCCCGTCACCGAACAGGCCCAGCTGGGGAACCTCCTCAAGGCCGCCGACCGGGCCGGCTTCCCCATCCGAGTGGCGATCATCTCCTCGCCCGCCGACCTGGGCGCGATCACCGCCCTGTGGCACAAGCCGCAGGCGTACGCCCGGTTCCTGGGTTACGAGCTGTCGCTGTCCTACCGACAGCGGCTGTTGGTGGTCATGCCGAACGGGTTCGGCTTCAACTGGCCCGGCCACTCGGGCGCCGGCCCCACGCGCGCGCTCGCCGGGGTGACGGCCAGCGGCGGAGGACACGGCCTGTTCGTGTCCACCTCCTCGGCGGTGCGCAGGCTGGCCAATGCGTCCGGCGTCCGGCTGACGGGACCGGTCGGCGGCTCGTCGCCGAGCACGTCGGCCGCCTCGGCGCCGGCGTCGGCGCCCTCGCTCAGCGCGCCGGAGTCCGTGGTCGGTCAGAGCGGGGGGTCCGGCACGTCCACCGGCTCCGGGTCCGGGCACGGCGCGGACACGGCGGTGGCCGCCGTCACCGCTGCTGTGCTGGTTGCGGTCGCGCTGTTCTTCGGTATCCGGTACGCCCTCGCCCGCCGCCGCCGGCGGCGGCCCGGCGCCGCGCCGGGCACCCCGCCCGCGACGGGTCCGCCGCGCGCGCGTCCCCGGGTCCGCCTCGTGTACGTGCTTCCGGCGGTGGCGGTTGTCGTCGTGCTCGGGATCGCGATCCCGCTCCTGGTGTCCGGGACGCCGGGCGCGTCGGGCGCGCCGGAGCAGTCGGCGCTGGCCCGGAACCCGTACCTCGACCCCGGGACCAAGCTGACCGGCACCGCCCCGGACTTCACCCTGGTCAACCAGTTCGGCCGGCCGGTCGCGCTGAACTCGCTCCGGGGCAAGGTGGTGCTGCTGTCCTTCACCGACTCCGAGTGCACGACGGTTTGCCCGATGACGACGACCGCCATGCTCGACGCCAAGGCGATGCTCGGGCCCGCCGGCTCACACGTCGCGCTGCTGGGGGTCAACGCCAACCCGGCCTCGACCTCCATCGAGGACGTCGCCTCCTACTCGCAGCTGCACGGAATGACCCATGCGTGGAACTTCCTGACCGGAAGCCTCCCCGAACTGCACCGCGTGTGGAAGTCCTACAACATCGACGCGGCGGTGCAGCGCGGCCTGACCTCGCACACGCCCGCGCTGTTCGTCATCACCCCCCAGGGGCGCGAGGCCAAGGTCTACGTGACTCAGCAGTCGTACTCGGCGGTCGGCCAGTTGGGTCAGATCATCGCCCACGAGGCCTCGAGCCTCCTGCCGGGACATCCTCGGGTCGACACCCACCTCTCGTACTCCACGATCAAGCCGATCACCCCGGCGCAGACGACGAGGCTGCCGCGATCCGGTGGCGGGACGGTCACCCTGGGCCCCGAGCGCTCCCCGCGGCTCTACCTGTTCTTCGCCACCTGGGACCGGGAGATCACCAGCCTGGGCGGCAATCTCGACGCGCTCAACCGGTACACGGCATCGGCCGCCCGGTCCGGCCTGCCTCCGCTGACCGCGGTCGACGAGGGCCAGGTGGAGCCGTCGCGCAGCGCGCTGCCCGCGTTCCTGGGCACGCTGGCGCACCCCCTCGGCTACCCCGTGGCGATCGATCGCAGCGGGCAGGCCGCCGACGGCTACCAGGTGCTCGGCCAGCCCTGGTTCGTGCTCACCTCGCCGACCGGCCGGATTCTTTGGTACCAGGACGTGTCGACGTCGGGGTGGCCGAACGACGGCAAGCTGATCGCCGACGTCCGGGCGGCCCTGGCGCGGGCCCCGTCGATCGCCACCGGTCAGCGCAGCGTGGCGGCGGCCCTGGCCGGATCGCCGGCGCCGCTGGCCGGCCTGCACCGGCAGTCCGGGCACCTGCTGGGCAGCCAGGCGGCGCTGGACGCGCGCGTGCGCGCGCTGCGTGGCTACCCGGTGGTGGTCAACGCCTGGGCCTCGTGGTGCACCCCGTGCCGGTCGGAGTTCGGGCTGTTCGAGGCCGCGTCCGCGCACTACGGCCGCAAGGTGGCGTTCATCGGCGCCGACACCAACGATTCCCCCGGCGACGCCCGGGCGTTCCTCGCCCAGCACCCGATCAGCTACCCGAGCTACCAGACCAGCACGTCGGACCTGAGGTCGCTGGCGTCGGTGTTCTACCTGCCGACGACGATCTTCATCAACCCCAGCGGCAAGGTTGTCCAGACCCATCTGGGCCAGTACGACTCGCAGGGCTCGCTTGACGGCGACATCGCCCGGTACGCGCTGGGGAGCGCGCCGGGCCGAGGGTCATAGCCCGCCCTGGCTGCGGGGCTGTCGCCGGCGGTGGCGCACCGGACGCGGACCCGCGGTCCGGCCCCGTTCTTCGCGGACCGCCGGCTCAGTTGATGACGAACGATCCGGAGCCGATCTGGGCCCCGTACCGTGCCGCCGACCGGCGTCCAAAGCCGGGCCACACGTACCACTGGTAGTGACCCCGCCGCAACCGGTACCGGTGACCCTGGAAGTGCCAGGTCTTCCTCATCCGCATGTATGCGGTCGTCGGCCAGGCGCTCAGCACCTTCCCGCGCCGGAACACCTGCACGTTGTAGTACGTGGCCTTTGGGATCGCGGTCCAGCTGAGCATCGGCGGCCCGGTCAGGTGCGCGCCCGACCTCGGCGTCAGCAGACGCCGCCCCGGCCTCACCGCCACGCTGCGAACCGTCGTCAGGCCCGCCTGGTCGGTCGCCGCCACCGTGTAGTAGTAGGTCCTTCGATTCGGCAGGTGGGAGTCCGAGTAGGTCCG
>JBPYFQ010000105.1:0-29264 GCA_051985625.1 Solirubrobacteraceae bacterium | reverse complement strand
CAGCTCTGGGACGTGGAGCTGCATCTCGGCTCCGCGTGGGGCCGATGCCCGCCGCACGTGCGCCGGCGCGACGCCCTGCTGCGCCGGTCGCTGGGCGCGGGGGACGTCGCGGCCGCGTATCTGGCGCTGGTCCTGGCGGCGGCGGTCGGACCGGCCGGGGTGGGCGAGATCCGGCCGGGCGCGATCCTCCTCGGGCCGGTGGTGATCCTCCTGAGCAAGGCGCTCGGGCTGTATGACCGGGACCAGCATCGGTTGCACAAGACGACGATCGACGAGGCGCCCGCGCTGCTGCACGTCGCCGTCATCTTCGCGCTCACCACGTGGCTGGCCCAGGACCTCCTGCTATCTCGCGACCTGACCCGCACCCAGGTCCTGACGCTGGTGTTGACCAGCCTGATCCTGACCGTCCTGTGCCGGGTGGTGGCCCGCGCGGTCGCCGTCTCGCTGAGCCCCCCGGAGCGCTGCCTGGTGGTGGGGGAGGCCGTCAACGTTGCCCTCACGGCGGCCAAGCTCACCGGTTCGGTCGGCGCCCGGGCCGAGATCGTCGGCTCGTTCTCCATTTCCGGCGGGGAGCTGCGCTCGGCCGCCGCGGTGGGGATCCTGCGGGAGATGATCACGCGCAACGCCGTGGAGCGGGTGGTCGTGGCGCCTGACAGTCATGACGCCGACGCCATCCTCCACTGCATCCGGCTCGTGAAAGCGCTGGGCGTCAAGGTCAGCGTCGTGCCGAGGATCATGGAGGTCGTCGGCACCTCGGCCGTGGTCGACGACATCCAGGGGACGACGCTGCTCGGCGTGCGCCCGTACGGGTTGTCGAAGTCGTCGGAGCTGCTCAAGCGGGTGGCCGACATCGTGGCGGCGACGGCCGCGCTCGTCGTGCTGGCCCCACTGTTGATCACCATCGGCCTCGTGGTCTGCCTGGACTCGCGCGGCGGGCCGCTGTACCGGCAACGGCGCATCGGGTGCCAGGGACGGCGATTCTGGATGTACAAGTTCCGGTCGATGGTCGCGGGCGCCGACCGGCTCAAGGAGCAGTACCGGGACCTAAACGAGGTCGACGGGGGGCTGTTCAAGATCGCGGCCGATCCCCGGATCACGCGCGTAGGCAGCGTGCTGCGCCGAACCTGCCTCGACGAGCTGCCGCAGCTCCTCAACGTGCTGAAGGGCGACATGAGCCTGGTCGGTCCCCGGCCGCTGGTGATCGACGAGGACGCGCTGATCCGGGGCTGGGAGCGGCGCCGGCTGGCGGTCAAGCCCGGGATGACCGGCCTGTGGCAGATCTTCGGATCGTCGCGCATCCCGCTGCCGGAGATGGTCAAGCTCGACTACATCTACGGCGCCAACTGGTCGGTGTGGCTGGATCTGAAGATCCTGCTGCGCACGATCCCCTACGTGCTGTCGCGCCGCGGGGTCTGAGCGGCGGCGGGGGACGCGCCGGCGGGGGGTCGGGCGGCGGGGGGCGCGCCGGCGATCCGGGTCAGGAGCTCGTCGGCGCGCAGCGCGGTCTGCTGCCAGTCGTAGCGGCGCGCCCGGCGCAGCCCTGCCTCCCGGAGCGCCGAACGAACCGGCGCCTCGGTGGCGGCGCGCACGACGGCCGCGGCGATCCCGTCCGGGTCGTCCGGGTCGACGAGCAACGCGGCGTCGCCGCAGGTCTCCGGAAGCGCGGCCCGGTTGGCCGCCACCACCGGCGTCCCGCAGGCCATGGCCTCCAGGCAGGTGAGGCCGAATCCCTCGTAGCGGGACGGCAGCACGAACGCCAGGGCGCCCCGGTACAGTCCGGGGAGGTCGCCCTCGGCGACGTAGCCCAGCCGCCGCAGCCCGGTCACCCCGCGCAGCTCGGAGAAGTACGACCGCGTGTCGCCGGCCCACACCAGCTCGATGCCGTGAGTGTCGAGGGCCGCGGCCGCCGGCCCCAATGCCGGCAGGTTCTTGCGGGCATCGGCGGTGGCCAGCGTCAGCACGTATGGCCGATTCAACCCCAGCCGGCGGGCCACGGCGCGGGCGTCGGGCTCCGGGGTGAACTGGTCGCCGACCCCGCCCGGGATGACCGCCACGCGGGTGGGATCCAAGCCCCCCAGCTCCAGCAGTTCCCGGCGCGAGAACTCCGACACGGTGACCACGGCCAGCGCCCGGCGGGCGGCGGCCAGCCCCGGCCCGGTGTGCCACAGGCGGTAGGCGCGCGAGTAGGCCTCCGGCCGACGCAGGACCGCGGCATCGTGGACCACCACGACATTGCGCGGCCAGGCGACCGGGGCCAGGTTCGCCGGGGAGAAGATGAGCGCGGCGCGGAGCCGGGCCGCCCGGGCGGGCAGGGCCAGCTGCTCCCAGCCCTGCGCCAGGGCCCGCTGCCGTGCCCGCGGGCGGGGCTGGGCGACGACGTAGCGTTCCGGGGCGAGCGCGTGCAGCCGCGGCACCACCTCGGCCGTCCACCGCTCCACGCCGGTGATCGTCGGCCGCGTGGCGGCCCGGTTGTTGAGGACGATCGGCCGCGTGGGGGTGACCGGGTCAGGCCGGGGCGGCGGGGCCCCGGCCGGGTTACGAAGTGCGTCAGTCGCCGGCGGCGGGCGCCACCGGCTCGGGGGCGCGCTGGATCCACTTCGAGCTGCACGGGATCTTCGTGCGGTCGCACCGCCCGGCGTAGGCGCGGGCGATCTCGGTCACCTCCGTGAGCAGGTCATCCTGCAGCCGGATCGGATCAAGGCCGAGTTCGAGGAGCTGCCGGTTCTCCACGAACAGTTCGTTCTCGGCCGCCTCCTTGCGCGGGTTGTCGACGTAGTCGATCTCCGCGTCGGTCATGCTGGCGACGAGCTTGGCCAGGTCACGCACTCGGTGGCACTCGGTCATCTGGTTGAAGACGCGCACCCGCTCACCATGCTCCGGCGCATTCTCGATCGCCAGCTGGATACAGCGGACCGTGTCCTGGATGTGGATGAACGCGCGGGTCTGACCGCCCGTGCCGTGGACGGTGAGCGGATAGCCGATCGCCGCCTGCATGAGGAAGCGATTGAGCACTGTGCCGTAGTCGCCGTCGTAGTCGAAGCGGTTGATCAGCCGTTCGTCGAGGCGCGTCTCGGCGGTCTGTGTGCCCCACACGATTCCCTGGTGCAGGTCGGTGACGCGCACGCCGTCGTTCTTGTTGTAGAAGGCGAACAGGAGCTGGTCCTGCGTCTTGGTCATGTGGTAGACGCTGCCCGGGTTGACCGGGTACAGGATCTCCTGCTCCACCTCGGTGCCCTCGTCGGTGTCGATCTTGACGCGCAGGTACCCCTCGGGGATCTTGACTCCGGCGGTGCCGTATCCGTACACCCCCATCGTCCCGAGGTGGACGATGTGGGAGTCGAGATCGGCCTCGACGAGCGCGGTCAGCAGATTGTGCGTGGCGTTGACGTTGTTGTTGACCGTGTAGCGCTTGTGCCACGGGCTCTTCATCGAGTACGGCGCGGCGCGCTGCTCGGCGAAGTGAACGACGGCGTCGGGCTGCCAGTCGACGAGCAGGTCGAGCATGACCCGGTAGTTCTCGGCGACGTTGAAGCGGTGGAACGGGATCTCGCGGCCGGTGATCTCCTTCCAGGCCGCCAGGCGGGTGCCGATCGGCTGGATTGGCGTCAGGGAGTCGGCCTCGAGTTCGACGTCGGCGTTGCGGCGGGCCAGGTTGTCGACGATGGCGACGTCGTGACCGCAGGCGGAGAGATGAAGCGAGGTGGGCCACCCGCAGAAACCGTCACCACCGAGAATCAGAATGCGCAAGGTATCTCCCTTGTCCGTCTTGAATGGCACGCTCGTGGAGCGGCGCAGCGAAAGGGGGGGTCAGGGCTCACTTAAAGCCAGCGAGCCAGTCGTCGAGAGTAGCGCACCGACAGGCTGCTTCTCGCCCGGTGTCCGCCCGTTGGCGACCTGACCTTACACGGACTTTAGATCGGGATGCCCCACAGCGGAAACCACCGCTGGAGCTCCGGCTCGACCGGCAGCTCGGACCCCACCTGTGCCTTGAGCACGAGCTCCCGCTCGCTGTCACGCTGCTTGCCGCCGCTCCGGGGGACGAACGGATAGAAGAAGCCGCGCTTGTAGTTGTAGATCCAGTCCACCGGCTGGGAGTGCTCGTCCTCGAAGGCGAACACGGCGCACAGGATCCGCTCGCCGTACCCGCCGCCCTGCAGGGCGTCCGACACCGCGTTGATTCCCACCACGAGACTGTCGAAGTCCGATCCGCGCAAGATCAGCCAGCTGAAGCCGTAGCTGTCCTCGGAGGTGTCCACCGTTGTCTGGCTGTCGGCGGCGGTGGCGGTGACGACCTCCTTCATGTCCCGGACAATCGAGGCGAAGTCGGCCGTGGCCAGCGACTGGAACACGATCGCCGCGGTGCCGCGGCTGGACAGCTGCAGCTTGGTCTGGAACGTGACGTAGGCGGTGGACATGGCGAAGAGCCGGTCCTGCGCCGGCTGGTCCAGTTTCCGGCGGCCGACCAGGATGTCGAGCAGACCCATCAGTGGGCGGCCTGCAGCTGCGTCTCGAGCTTCTGGAGGGCCGCGATCCGGGCCTCCAGCGGGGGGTGGGTCGAGAACAGCGAGGCGATGCTCTGCTTGGCCTTGGGCGGGAAGATGTAGAACGCCGCCAGCTCGCCTGACGCGGCCCGGAGATCCTGCTGCGGGATCAGGTCCATGCGATTCGAGATCTTCATCAGGGCCGAGATCAGCGCGCTGGGCCGGCCGGTGATGATCGCCGATCCGCGGTCGGCGGCGAACTCGCGGTAGCGCGAGAGCGCCTGGATGAGGACGAACGAGACGACGTAGACCAGGCCGGAGACGAGCACGACGACGGCGAAGCCGGGGCCGTTGTCGTCCCGGTCGTTCCCGCCGAAGCCGCCGAAGAAGAACCCGGTCTGCACGATGAACGCCGCGACCGACGCGAAGAAGCTGGCGATCGTCATCAGCATCACGTCGCGGTTGAGGACGTGGGTCAGCTCGTGGCCGAGCACCGCCTCCAGTTCCCCGGGCTCGAGCATTCCGAGCAGGCCGGTGGTCACGCAGACGGTCGCGGTGCTCGGCGACCGCCCGACGGCGAACGCGTTCGGCATCGGCGTGTCGGCAATCGCCACCCGCGGCATCGGAACGTTGGCCTGGATGCAGAGCCGTTCGATCATCCCGTGGAGTTCCGGCGCATCCTCCGCGGACACCTCGTGGGCGCCCATCGAGGCGAGCGCGATCTTGTCGGACGTGAAGTACTGGAACAGGAACAGGCCGCCGGCGATGACTGCCACGGCGACCGCGCCGACCCCGGCCGCGATCAGCACCGCGATCAGAACCACGTAGACGAGCCCGAGCAGGAACATCGTCGCCAGCATCCTGGTCTGGAGGCCGCGGTCCTTTCCAAATGCGACGGGAGCAGGCATCGCGTTCAATGTTGTCAGAGTCGCGACGCGGGGATGCCGTTCTCAGCGCAAATTTCTGGCACCATGCTGCACCAATTACAGGTGCACCGCTCTGAAGCGATGCACGGTCTGCCGATTGAGGCGTGGTGCGAGCGATCCGTTCATACATGGCCGGGCTTGGAGCCGCTGGGTCGCTGATCTTTGCCGCGGTTGCCCTGTTCGTGGCCGGCAGCGCCCTCGTCGCGTTCAACGGCTGGCCGACGCTCGGCGCCATGACGTCGCCCGCCATCCAACGCATTCCGGCCGGTCCGGCCGGCGGCGCGCGCGGCTTACTCCGCGCCCCGGAGACGGTGACCGTTTCGGCCCCCGTCCTGGCCCCGACTCGGCCCCGGCCGTCCGGCGCGGCCCGGGCACCCGGGGGCGGCGGCGGCCACCCGGCGGCCCGCGTTCGACCCGCGGCCGGGGGAGGGACGGCGGGCGGCGGTCATTCGGACCCACCCACCCCGGCCGCCGGGACTCCGGTGAGCCGGTGCGCGGCCGGCTGCGGCGGGGCCGGCGGGTCCGGCGGGTCCGGCGGGTCCGGCGGGTCTGCGGGTTCCGGCGGCTCCGGCGGGCCCGGCTCAACCGTGGGCGGGATCGTCGGCGGCGTCACGGGTTCGGCCGGCTCGGGCGTCTCCGGCGGCTCGGGAGGCGGCGGCGGGGGCGGAGCCGGCCGCCTGGTCGGTCAGGTCGGCGCGGCGGCCGGCCGCGCCGTGTCGCAGGCCCTCGGCGCCGGTGGGTCGGCCACCTCAGGAGTCGGGTCGGCGCTCGGCGGGGCCGTCACGGGGGCGTCCGGCGCGGCCGGCGGGACCATCGGCGCGGCCGGTAGCCGGCTCGGCGGGCTCCTGTCGGGTCTCTGAGCCGGGACGCTGGCTCGACCGGCACCTCGTCGCGGAACGAGCCTCCGCCGCGCTCGCGCGGCATCCCGCACGACCCACGCCCGCTGCGAGTTGCTCCGCGATTTCCTGCGGCGGGTTGCTTGTGTGCTCCGGGGTGGAACAACTTCTGGCGATGAAGGCGGACGGGCCGTGCCCGGTGGGAACAATGTCACTCGCGTCGCCCTGCGGTCACACGCGAGGGAGAAAATGCCCGGGGGCTGGGAACAATCCCCTCCGCCTCCGACGCGCCGACCACGCGGAGGATATTTGCCCCGCTCCCGGCGCCCCCGGACCCGGCGAAGCGCCCCATTCCCGCCATGCCCATTGTCAATGCCGTTCCCGCCCGGGCCCCGAGCGAGAGCTGCACGGCAGACCACGAAACGACCGAGCCACGTCGAGGTCCGGCGCGGGCTCCGTGAGCCCGGCGCTACGCCGGTGCCACCGACTGCACGACGAACCGCAGGCTGACCGCCTGGAGCTCCTCGTCGTGCTGGATGGACCGGTGGTGGCCTCCGGGCACGGCGATCAGCCGGCTGCGGGGATGCCGCATCTCGGCGGCCAGCTCCCGCGAGTGCTCGACCGGCACCCGCTCATCGCCCTCGGCGTGCATGAGCAGCAGCGGCATCGTCAGGCCCCGCACGGCGACGCCGAGGTCGTGGTCATCGAGGAAGCCGGCGAGGGCGTCGGAGTCGGCGTCGAACTCGAACCGGCCGTCCGCCAGCCCGCGCTTCAGCTGGCTCGCGCTGGCCGGGCAGATCGCCACGACCGCCTGGGCTCGCGCCGGCTCGGCGGCCAGGATCGCCAGGTAGCCGCCCATGCTGGAGCCGCGAAGCGCGACCGGCGCATCCCCGTCGCCGAGCGCCTCCCGCAGCCGGTCGGCCACCGAGACGACGTCCGCTACCGCGCCGGCGTCGAGGCGCCCGCCGGTTTCCCCGTGCCCGCGCTGGTCGAAGCAGATGGCCGCCAGCCCGAGCGCCACCGCCGCTCGGGCGAAGTCGTGGTGGCTCTCCTTGCACGACCCGGCGCCGTGGACGACGGCGATCCCGGCCCGGGCCGGCGGCTGCGGAGCGGGGGGAAGCCAGAGGGTGTAGGCCAGTCCGCCGTGGGAACCGGTCTCGGAGGGGAGCAACGGGTCGACGGTACGCGTCGCTCACACCATATCGTTACGCCCGTGGTCGCCACGACCTCACAGCTCTCTCATGTGTTTCCCCGCGGCAGCCGCGTCAACGAGCGCGGCCGGCTGGAGCTGGGTGGCTGCGACGCGGTCGAGCTGGCGCGCCGGTTCGGCACCCCGGCATATGTCGTCGTGGAGGACGACCTGCGCGCCCGCGCGCGGGAGTTCACCGAGGCGCTGGCCACCCGGCACTCAGACCACGATGTGCTGTTCGCCTCCAAGGCCTTCCCGTGCACGGCCGTCTACCGGATCCTGGCCGAGGAGGGCCTCGCCTGCGACGTGGCGTCCGGGGGCGAGCTGGCGCTGGCGTTGAGCGGCGGCTTCGACCCCCGGCGCATCTACATGCACGGCAACGCGAAGTCCGACGCCGAGCTCCGGGAGGCGCTGGACGCGGGCGTCGGCCACGTGGTGCTCGACTCCATCCACGACCTTGACCGCCTGGCCTGGATCTGCTCCGAGCGGGACGCGACCCAGGAGGTCCTGCTCCGGGTGACGCCGGACGTCTCCGGGGACACCCACCACGCGATCTCGACCGGCCAGGCGGACTCCAAGTTCGGGTTCTCGCTGGAGCAGGCGCGCGAAGCGATCGCCCGCCTGGACGGCCATCCCTCGCTGCGCCTGGTGGGTCTGCACGCCCACATCGGGTCCCAGCTGTTTGAGCTCGAGCCGTTTCGCGCCGCGGTGCGGGCGCTCGCCACGCTCGGGGACTTCCCCGTCTACAACCTCGGCGGGGGGCTGGCTGCGGCGTACACCGCCGACCAGCACCCGCCGACGGCCGAGCAGTGGGTGGACGCGATGGTCGAGGTCGCCCACGCTGAATTCGGACCCGCCCACCCCGACAAGCGGCTTCTGATCGAACCCGGGCGCGCGCTGGTGGCCAACTCGGCCGTGACGCTCTACACGGTGGAGACGGTCAAGCGCAACGTTTCCACCTGGGTCGCGGTCGACGGGGGGATGTCCGACAACCTGCGGCCGATGATGTACGGAGCCCGCTACGAGGCGGTGCTCGCCGACCGCCCGACGGCCGCTGGGACAGTGCTCTGCCACCTGGCCGGCAAGCACTGCGAGTCCGGCGACGTCATCGTCCGCGACATCCACCTGCCCGACCCCTGTCCCGGCGACGTCGTCGTCACCCCGGCCACCGGCGCCTACGGGTACGCGATGGCCAACAACTACAACGGCGTGCCCCGTCCGCCCGTGATCCTGTGCCGCGACGGCGAGGCCCGGGTCGTCGTGCGCCGCGAGACATACGCCGATCTCATGAGCAGGGACGTGTGATGCCGGATGACTCACGCGGCCTCCATCCCGGCGAGCCTGGATGGCGAGCGGAGGCCGGCGTGAGCCGCCCGTTTCGCGTCGGCCTGCTCGGCCACGGCACCGTCGGGGCGGCGTTCGCCGACCTGCTGCCCCAGCACGCCGACCGGATTGAGCGGATGACCGGGCTGCGCCCGGAACTGTCCGGCGTGCTGACCCGCAGCCGCGGGTCGTTCGAGGAGATCCTGGAGGGGTCGGACCTGATCGTGGAGCTGATCGGGGGCCTCGACCCGGCCCGCGAGTACCTGCTGGCGGCCATGCGGGCCGGCCGGCACGTCGTCACCGCCAACAAGCAACTGCTCTCCCACCACGGCGAGGAGCTGTGGGAGGAGGCCCGCATCCACGGGGTCCAGCTCCGCTTCGAGGGGGCGGTGGCCGGGGTGGTCCCCGTCATCCGCGTCCTCCAGGAGTCGCTGGCGGGCGCGACGATCGATCGCGTCCACGGGATCGTCAACGGGACGACGAACTTCATCCTGACCGAGATGGCCCGGACCGGGGCCACGTTCGCCGAGGCGCTGCAGGAGGCCCAGCGGCTTGGTTACGCGGAGGCCGATCCGACCGAGGACGTCAACGGGCGCGACGCCGCCGCCAAGATGGCGATCATCGCCCGCCTGGCCTTCGACACGCCGGTCCACATCGACCAGGTCCGCTCGGAGGGGATCGAGCACATCCAGCCGGACGACCTGGCCTACGCCCGCGAGCTGGGACTGGGGCTGAAGCTGATCGGGACCGCCGAGCGAGTCGGCGAGCGCGGGATGTCGGTCAGCGTCTACCCGGCCTTCCTGTACCCCGGCCACCCGCTGGCCTCGATCCACGGGCCGTTCAACGCGGTCACCGTCGAGTCCGAGGCGATCACCGAGATCACGATGTCCGGCCCGGGCGCCGGCGGCCCGCAGACCGCGAGCGCCGTGCTCGGCGACGTCATCAGCGCCATGATCCCGCCCGCCTCGACCCCGCCGGCCACCGAGACCCTGGAGATGGTCTCGGACACCATGTCCTCGTTCTACATCTACCTGGAGGTGGCCGACGAGCCCGGCGTGCTCGCCGGGGTGGCCCACGTCCTGGCGCTGCACGAGGTCTCGGTCAAGTCGGTAGTCCAGCGCGGGATCAACGACCAGGCGCGTCTGGTCATGGTCGTCCACCCGGTGCTGGAGTCGCGGTTCGCGGTCGCCATGGAGGAGATCGGCGCCCTCGAGGTGATGCGCGCGCCGCCCCGGGCGATCCGGGTGCTCGAGGAGGAGTTCGGCTAGGGTCCCGGCCGCCATGCGCGCCATTCAGATCACCGAGCTGACCGGGCCCGACACCGCCCTCGCTCTCACCGACCTCCCGGAGCCGGACTCCTCCCATCCGATGACCCCCGGGAGCGGGGTGGTCGTCGACGTCCGAGCGGCCGGGGTCTCGTTCCCGGAGTTGCTGCAGACGCGGGGCGAGTACCAGGTCAAGCCGCCGCTGCCGTTCGTGCCGGGCGCCGAGGTGGGCGGGATCGTGCGCCAGGCCTCGGAGGACGCCGCTGTGGAGCCGGGCGACCGCGTCGCCGCCTTCTGCGGGCTGGCCGGCTGGGCCGAGGTGGCGGTCGCCCCGCCGTTCTTCACCTTCCGGCTGCCCGACACCTGGGACTTCGCCCAGGGAGCCGCGCTCGTCCTCAACTACCACACCGCCTACTTCGCGCTGAAGATCCGCGGCCGGCTCGCCGCCGGCGAGACGGTGCTCGTCCACGGCGCGGCCGGGGGCGTCGGCACGGCTGCGCTCCAGGTCGCCAAGGCGCTCGGCGCGGCCACCATCGCGGTCACGTCGAGCGACGACAAGGAGCGGGTGGCGCGCGACGCCGGCGCCGACCACGTGGTCCGCTCCGACGGACCGTGGAAGGACGAGGCCAAGGAGATCTCCGGCGGCGGCGTCGACGTCGTGCTGGACCCGGTCGGCGGCGATCGGTTCACCGACAGCCTGCGCTCGCTGCGCCAGGGCGGCCGGGTCGTGGTCGTCGGCTTCGCCGGCGGGTCGATCCCCGAGGTTCGCGTCAACCGACTGCTGCTCAACAACGTGGAGGTGGTCGGCGCCGGCTGGGGAGCCCACGTGATGGGCCACCCGGACCGGGTCACGCAGATCGGCGACGCCCTGCAGGACATGATCGACGCCGGTCACATCGCTCCGGTGGTCGGCGCCCGCTATCCGCTGGAGCGGGCCGCCGATGCGCTGCGGCTGCTCGACGGGCGCGGCGCGACGGGGAAGGTCGTCCTCGACGTCCCGTAGTGGGCGCCCACCCGTGAGGTTGCCGTGGTGCTCGGGCTGATCGAGCGGTACCGCGAGCGTCTTCCGTTCGCCGCCGCGGATCCCGTCGTCTCGCTGGGGGAGGGGAGCACCCCGCTCGTGCTGGCCCGCGGGCTGTCCGAGCGGGTCGGCGCCGAGGTGTGGTGCAAGCTGGAGGGGCTCAACCCCACCGGCTCGTTCAAGGACCGGGGCATGACCTGCGCGGTATCGGCCGCGGTCCGGGAGGGGTCGGAGGCGATCATCTGCGCCTCGACTGGCAACACCGCGGCCTCGGCGGCCGCATACGCGGCGCGGGCGGGGCTGCGCTGCGCGGTGATCGTTCCGGACGGCAAGATCGCCACCGGCAAGCTGGCCCAGGCGCTCATCCACGGGGCGCGGGTGATCGCCCTGGCCGGGAACTTCGATGTCGCCCTCACGCTCGTCCGCCGGCTCGCTGCCGCGCACCCCATCTCGCTGGTCAACTCGGTCAACGAGTTCCGGATGGAGGGGCAGAAGACCTCGGCGTTCGAGATCACCGAGGCGCTCGACGCCGAGATCGACGCGCTGTGCATCCCGGTTGGCAACGCCGGCAACATCACGGCCTACTGGCGCGGATTTCAGGAGGTCGGCTGTTCCCCCCGGATGCTCGGCTTCCAGGCCGCCGGGGCGGCGCCGCTCGTCCACGGCGCCCCCGTCGAGCAGCCGGAGACGGTGGCCAGCGCGATCCGGATCGGCAACCCGGCCCGGTGGGAGGACGCCATGAACGCGATGACTGCCTCCGGCGGGACCGTGCGCGCGGTCACCGACGAGCAGATCCTGTCCGCCTACCGCCTGCTCGCCTCCACCGAGGGGATCTTCTGCGAGCCGGCGTCGGCCGCTGCGGTGGCCGGGCTGCTCGCCCACGGCGCCGGGGACGCCCGCCGCATCGCCTGCGTGCTCACCGGCAACGGGCTCAAGGACCCCGAGACGGCGATGGCCGCGCTGGATGACACGCCCGCCGCCCAATTAGGCGAGGCCGGACGCCGAGCGGGCGGCTGGGGCGTGGGTGCGGTGGTTCCCTGCCCGGCCGAGTTCGGCGCCCTGGAACGGGCGGTCCTGGGATGAGCCTCGGCCGGCGTCGGCGGGTCCGGGTGCCGGCCTCGACCGCCAACCTCGGGCCGGGGTTTGACGTGATGGCGGCCGCGCTCGCGCTCCATCTCGATGTGGAGGTGGTGGAGACGGGGACGTTCGCCGTCCACACCGACCTCGATGTCCCGCGTGACCGCTCCAACCTCGTCGTCCGCGCGTTCGAGCGGTTGAGCCCGGCCGACGCCTTCGAGTTCCGCATCGAGTCCGGCATCCCCATGAGCGGGGGGCTCGGCTCGAGCGCGGCGGCGATCGTCGCCGGGCTGATGGCTGCCGACCACCTGTTCGAGCTCGACGCCGACATCCGGACCCACGCCGTCGCGCTCGAGGGACACCCGGACAACGTCGCCGCGGCGCACGAGGGCGGCTTCGTCATCTGCGAAGGGACGACGTCGCATCGCTTCGACGCGCCGATGGGACTGGAGGGGGTGCTGCTCGTACCCACCGACCCGGTGCTCACCGAACAGGCGCGCGCGGCGCTGCCCCCGTCGGTCCCGCGCGAGGACGCTGTGTTCAACATCGCCTGCGCCGCGGTGCTGACCCTGGGCCTGGCCACCGGCGACTGGGAGCTGATCGCCGCCGGGCTGCGCGACCGCCTGCACCAGCCCTACCGGGCCCATCTGTACCCGCGGTCGGCGGAGCTGCTCGAGCGCGGTCAGGCGCTCGGCGCCCTGGGGGCGACCATCTCCGGGGCCGGGCCGACCGTGCTGTTCTGGTGCCGATACGAGCAGACCGGTCAGGTCATGGAGGCGCTCCGCGCTGAAGCCGGGGACTGGGCGACCGTCGTCCGGGCTCCGTTCGAGTCCCGGGGGGCGGACGTCTACGAGCTCTGAGCGGCCTGCGGCGCCTCGCTGGGCGCCAGCGTGCCGGTGAGCTGCTTGAGCGGCCGGCGCGCATCGTCCATGCGCAGGCGCCGGAGCAGGTCGTCGGCGACCTCGAGGTAGTCGACGGCGAGGTCGGGCCGGTAATCGAGGATCGACACCGCCCGCTCGGCCGACTCGGCGTAGGCGATCGACGAGCGGATCGTCGTCTGGATCAGCTTGTCGTCGAAGTGCTGGCGCAGCGACTCGAACGCCTCCCGCGAGTGACGGGTGCGCATGTCGGCGATGTTGAGCACGACGCCGAGCCACTCCAGGTCCGGGTTGAGGCTGTCCTTGGCCAACTCGATGACCTCCAGGGCCTGCTCGACCCCCTGGAGGGCGAAGTACTGCGCTTCGGCGGACAGCAGCGCCCAGTCGGAGGCGACGAGCGCGTTGACCGTGAGCAGCCCGAGCGCCGGCGGGCAGTCGATCAGAATGAGGTCATAGTCGCCGCGCAGCTCGCGCAGGGCCTTCTTGAGCGTCAGCTCCCGGCCCATCTTGCCGCCGAGCGCCAGTTCGGACTCGGCCAGTCCCAGGTTGGCCGGGATGATCCCGTCGTGGACGGCCTCGCGCGCCGTGGCGCGGCCGGCCAGGACGTCGCCGATGGTCGGCGCGGCGTCGGGGTCGACGTCGAGGTAGTCCGACAGGTTGCCCTGGGGGTCGAGGTCGACCGCGAGCACGGAGAGGCCGATCCGGCGAAACACGTCGGTCAAGGTCCTGACCGTCGTCGTCTTGCCGGTGCCTCCCTTCTGGGACAGGACCGAGATCGTGGCGGGCATCCGGGGCGGACTATAGGCGAGGCGAAGCGCGCCTGACGCCTCCGCTGCGGCGGCCGGCGGTCGGGCGCGAATTATCCCCTGAAAACCGGAGAATCAGGCGGGCGACGCGCTCGCGCCCGGCTCGGCCGTGTGGCTGAACCGCATGCCCGAGACGACCGGGACGTCGATGAAATGCAGGTGGTGGCGGCCGATCACGACCTCGTCGCCGTCGGCCAGCGTGCTCCACTCCACGCGCTCGCCGTTGACGAACACCCCGTTGAGGCTGCGATCGTCGAGCACCCGCAGGCCGTCCGGCTGGCGGACGATCAGCGCGTGGCGCCGCGAGACGGTGGGGTCGTCGAACCGGATGTCGGCCGCCAGGCTGCGGCCGATCCGCGTCCACTCACGCGTGAGCGCGTAGGCCACGACGTCGTCGTGGACCCGGTAGGCGATGTACTGGCCGGGATCCTCGAGACCGCCGCGCAACTCATCCAGCCAACCGTCATGGTCCTCAACGTCCGGATCGACGTCGACGATCGCCTGCTGGGAGGTGGTGAACAGGGACGAGCGGACGAACTCGGTGCCCCCGCAATTGGGGCAGGCCGGCAACTCGTCGGCTGCATCCAGCGACACCGGGAAATCACACTCGGTGCACCGGAAGGTGCCGGTCCCAGCGACACTGCCTGACATCCAAGCCTTCATGCCCGTCTCCTCGCTACGGATTCCGGCGGCTCCGCGTTTGGGGTCAAGGGGGAGGAAAACTGCAGAGCTCACCGAGAGAGTGCAGCAAGGATAGCCTGCCCGTCTAACGGGTTCTAAAACCGCTATCCGGTGCGTCAAACGCGGAAACTGGTGCATTCTGCGCCAAAATTGGGCAGACTATGCAGTGCAGTCGGCGCGGGAGGAACCGCCGACCGGGAGACGAAGACCACCGTTATGTCGGAATCCCTTCGCGACATGCTCGACCTGGAGTTGGCCCTGCTGCGCCGCGGGCTTGACGAGCGGCTGGCCGGGTCGGAGCGCTGCACCTGCTGCCACCGCACGCCGTTGGTCGGCGAGCGTGTCTATGTCTACGCGTCGGGGATCATCGCCTGCGAGCTGTGCCGGCGAGGCCGCCGGGAGGCTCCGCGCCAGAGCCGGCTCGTACACGGTCCGGAGTTCGGCCACACGATCCGCATCACGGATCAGCGCGCCGCCGCCTGAGCGCTCGCTCCCATAACATCCGGACGGTGGAGCCCTTCACTGTCTCGACCACCATCTCGCGGCCCCGTGACCAGGTCTATGAGTACCTGTCCGACATCGCCAACCACGCCGAGTTCACCGACCACTACCTGGTTGACTGGCACCTGACCCGCGAGGAGTCCGTCGGGCAGGGAGCAGGGGCCCGCTTCCGGATCAAGGCGCCGCTCAACCGCTTCGCCTGGGCGGACGTCTCGTTTGTCGAGATGCAGCCGCCGTTCCGGATCGTCGAGCGCGGGCGCGGCGGCAAGTACAACCGGATCCGCATGCTGGGCACGTACACGCTGTCTCCCGGCCCCAGCGACTCGACCCGCGTGCAGTTCACCTACGAGACCGAGCCGTCGATGCTCTCCGACCGCCTGATGGAGACGGTCGGAGGCCGGTCGTGGGCCCGCCGCAAGGCCGCCAAGTCGATGCGCCGCCTGCGCTCCATCCTGGAGGACGGACGCGACCGGGGGCGCCGGGCGACCGTCGAGGGACGCTGAGATGGCGCGGGGCCTGTTGCCCATGCCGCTGGTTAGACTGTCGGCCGCCGTGAATGCCCGTCGCCCCCTGACCATCGTCTGCGCCCTCGCCCTGGCCCTCGGGGTCGCCGCCTGCGGCAGCAGCTCGACCCCGGGGAAGGTCGCGGACGCCAACAACAACGGCGCCTACGTCAACGCGGGCCCGCTGACCTACCAGCTGCAGGTGTCCCGAACGCTCAACCAGTACCTGACCGAGGATTCGCAGTACGTGACGGGCCTGCCGGCCGGCGTCTCGAAGAGCCTGCCGGCCGATGAGATGTGGTACGGCGTCTTCCTCTGGGCCAAGAACCAGACGAACCGCCCGCAGACGACGACCGACCGGTTCGAGATCGCCGACTCGCAGGGCACCATGTACTACCCGCTGCACCTCAACACGGCGCTCAACCGGTTCGCCTGGACGTCTGAGACGCTGCGGCCCGGCTGGGTCCAGCCGAGTCCGGAGACGATCGCCGGGTCGGGCCCCACCCAGGGCGGGCTGCTGCTGTTCAAGGTCAACACCGCGGTGTACTCGAACCGGCCGCTGACGCTGTACATCCTCGGCTCCGCCAACCAGAAGCTCGCCTCCATCTCGCTTGATCTGTAGGGCGGTGAGGCGGGCGCTCGTTGCCGGGCTGCTCGCCGTCGGCACCGCCGCCGTGGTCGCGCCCGCCGCCGACGCGCGCTGGGGCCGGCCGTTTGACCTGGCGGCGCCGCAGACGCTCGACGTGGTCCCGCCCCAGCTGGCTCTCTCGCCCGGCGGCGCGGCGGCCGCCGCGTTCGGGCTGCAGGATGTCGACGTTCCCGGCAGCGCCGAGGGGTACCTGACCCTCCGGGCCCGGGACGGGGCGGTCTCGGGTCCCCAGGCCGTCGCCCCGGCGCGCCAGATCCTCGATCTCGCCTACGACGGGCGCTCGCTGGAGCTGCTGACCGGCGCCAGCCCGGCCGGCCAGACCTGCTGCACCGCGGCACAGACGATTCCGATCGGCGCGACTGGCACTCCCGGTGTGCCGCGCACCCTGGTCGGCGGGCTGGCCGGCGCCACCCTGGGCCGCCTGGTGACCCTGGCCGACGGGCAGATGCTGGCGGCCGTGGCCACCGAACGGGGCGTCTGGGTCTCCCAGTCGAGCCGCGGGGCTCGGTTCGGCGGCCAGCACCTGTTGACCGGCGCGGGCCAGATGCCCGAGACGCTGGCGGCCACGCCGCTGGGCGGCGGCGCCTCCCTGGTGGCCTGGACGGCCGCCCGCGGCGGAGCCGATCCCCACAGCGTGCACGGCGCCACCGGAACGCGCCGGAGGGCGCCCCACGGCGTCCGGACCCTGGCCACGGTTCCGCGCGGCCGCCGGATCGACGAGATCGGCCTCGCCCGACGGGGCTCGCACGCCACCGTGGCCTGGATCGAGAGCTGGTACGACGCCCGCGGCGGCTTCCACTCGGTGGTGGAGGCCATCGACCTGACGCCGCGGGCCCACGCCCGCGCGCTGTCGCCGGCCAACCGGCTGGCCTCCGGCCTGCAGTTCGCCGGCGACCCCGCGGGCGACCAGGTGGCCGCCTGGGAGTCATGCACCATCGATGGCGCCTGCAGCGCCGACGCCGCCGTGCGCCGCCGGGGCGGCACGTTCGGCCCGGCGCGGTCTCTCGGCGCGGTCGACACCGCCCAGGCCCCGGCGCTGTCGGTCGGGCCCGGCGGGCAGGCCGTCGTCGGCTGGATCCGCCGCGGCAACCCGACGGCGGCCACCCAGGGATCGCCGGGCCACGGGTTCGGCCGCCCGGCGGTGCTCTCGCGAACCAGCTACGCGCTGGACATCACGGTCGCCGCCGGCCGGGGTCGGCAGGCGCTGGCCGCCTGGTCCCAGGGCACGCTGAATCCGAGCGTAGTCGGCGTCAGCGGGTTCTAGGGCCGAGAACAGCGCTGCGGCTCAGCCGCCCAGCCCCGCCTGCAACACCTGCTTCACCGCCGGCGCCGCCGTCGTGGCCCCGGCGCCCTGGTTGGGGAACAGCGCGCCGCCGACCACCTTGGGATGGCCGACCGGGGCGTAGCCGACGAACCAGGCGTCGGTGTTCTTGGGGTTGGCGACGTTGGGGTTGGTCTGTGTCTGGATCTCGGCCGTGCCGGTCTTGCCGGCGACGGTCACGCCCGGGATCTGCGCCGACGTTCCCGTCCCGAACGCGACGACCGCCTCCATCAGCCGCTGGACCTCGTGGGCCACGTGCGGGCTGGTGACCCGGACGAACTGCGGCGGCTGGTGGGCCAGCAGGGTGGGGATCGGACGACGGCCTCCCATGGCGATGGTGGCCGCCACGTCGGCCATCTGCAGCGGCGTGGTCTGCACCAGCCCCTGGCCGATCGCCGACGATCCGACCGCCAGGGCATCGCCGATCTTGGCGGCGGAGGGGATCGTGCTCTCGGCCGCCCCGGTGATCGACGACGGCTGGTTGAAGCCGAAGCGCTCGGCCGTGGCGACCAGCGGGCCGCCGCCCAGCTTGGCGCCCAGCGGGGCGAAGACCGAGTTGCAGGAGACGGCGAACGCGTTGACCAGGGTGCCCCCGCACGCCTCGCCGTTGGCGTTGTGCAGCGTGTAGCCGTCGATCGTGGCGCCTGTCGAGACCGGGAACGTGCTCCCCGGCGTGACGATCCCGGCCTGCAGGGCGGCCGTGGCGGTGATGATCTTCATCGTCGACCCGGGCGGCTGGAGATCCGAGAAGGCGATCCCGGCGGCGGCCAGCAGCGCCCCGGTATGCGGGTTCATGACCGCGATCCCGCCGAACTGGCCGCCCAGCGCGGCCACGGCGCTCCGCTCCATCGCCGGGCTGATCGTCGTCATCACCGACGGGCTGGGCACCGGTGCGACATTGGCCAGCGCGCGTCGTCCGGCGAGCAGCGTCCCGCCGGGGTGGCCGGCCAGCCGGTCCTGGAAGATGCGCTCCAGTCCGTCCATCCCCACCTGGGTGCCCCGCGGGTAGCCGAGCGCTCGGTCGGCGGCGGCCTGGTCAGCCGGGATCGGGCCCAGGGTGCCGACGATCTGATTGGCGACGTCGGGGATCGGCGACGTGCGGCCGGGGCCCTGGGCCAGCGGGGTGCCGTCGTTGGCCAGCAGCGTGCCCCGCGGGGGCATGGTGATCCGCCGGTGGAGGCGCTCGCCCGGGCGGAGGCCCGGGAACAGGATCACCCGGGAGAAGTGGATGCGCGTGTCCGATCCGCTCCCACTCACCGGAACGATCAGCGGCTCCCGCAAAACGCCCCACAGGCGGGTGTCGACGCGCATCGGCACCGTGAACGAGGTGCCCTGCTGGTGTCCCATCCGGATGACCCCCAGCGAGAGCATGGTGGCGTCGCTCGCGGCCCGTGATAAGTCCCGGGTGAACGCCCCCTCCGACACACGCGCGCGCGAACGAGCGTCGAGCATCTCGTACATGCGGCTGTAGTCGCGGTGCTCCCAGGCGGTCAGGTACCGGCTCACGGCCGCCCCCGCGTCCTGGCCGGATCCACTGGCCAGCACCGCGCCGGCAGCGAACGCCGCGGCGGCCAGGATCACCACCGGCGCCGCGCGGGTAAGCAGGCGCCGACGCCTGCCACGCGGCCTCCCATGACGCCGCGGCGCACCGGCCACAAAAACGCTCCCCTGTGCCACCGTTCCCGCAAACGGTAGAAGATTCGACTCCTCGCCTTGTGACTACTCTGATCGCGTGACCGGACTCGACTGGGTGATCGTCGGCTTCACCGTCCTGCTGGCGTTCTACGGATACCTGCAGGGATTCATCGTCGGCGCCCTGTCGCTGGCCGGCTTTGCCGCCGGCGCCTTCCTCGGCACGCGGCTCGCGCCGCTCCTGCTCAGCCAGGGGGCGCGGTCGCCGTACGCCCCGTTGTTCGGCCTGCTCGGGGCGCTGCTGGCCGGCGGCGTGTTCGCCAGCGGCCTGGAGGGCGTCGGCGCGCGGGTGCGCTCGGCGCTGCGGATTCCGGGACTGCGGACGGTCGACGGGCTGCTGGGCGCGGCGCTCACCGCGTGCGTCGGCCTCGGCATCGCCTGGATCGTCGGCGCCGTCGCGGTGGACGCCACCAGCTCGCGACCCCTGCGGGCCGACATCCAGGGGTCGACGATCCTGCGCGCGCTGGACGGGCTGCTGCCCCCGTCCAGCCCCATCCTCAACGCACTCGCCCGGTTGGATCCGATTCCCGCGGTTCATGGCCCGGCCGCCGACGTTCCGGCTCCGTCGAGCCGGATCCTGGGCAGTCCGGCGGTTCAGCGCACCGCGCACAGCGTCGTCCGGGTGTTCGGCACCGCCTGCGGGCTGGGGGTGGAGGGGAGCGGCTGGGTGGCCGCGCCGGGCCTGGTGGTGACCAACGCCCATGTCGTCGCCGGCGAGAACGACACCGCGGTCCAGATCGGCGGGGTCGGCCCCGGCCTCTCCGCCCGGCCGGTCGTGTTCGACCCGCGCAACGACGTGGCGATCCTCAGCGTGCCGGGGCTGTCGCTCCCGACGCTGCCGATGGCCCCCTCCCGGGCGCGGACCTCGGCGGCGATCCTCGGCTATCCGCTGGATGGCCCGTTCCACGTCGAGCCGGGCCGCCTGGGCCAGACCGAGACGGTCAGCACCCAGAACGCCTACGGCGAGGGTCACGTCCAGCGCACCATCACCGCACTGCGCGGCCGCGTGCGCCCGGGCAACTCAGGCGGGCCGATGATCAACGGTCACGGCGCGGTCGTCGCGACCGTGTTCGCGGCCCTGACCGGCACGGCACATCCCGGCGGGTTCGCCGTCCCGGACAGTGTCGTCAGTCGCGACCTGCACCGGGCGGACGGCCGGACGGCGGCAGTGGGGACCGGCGCGTGCGCCAACTAGACGATCAAGCCTGGGCGGGCGGCGGTCTGCGCGCCGCCCGCCCTCAGGCGTTGATTGCCCCCGGACGTTCCTCGGCCATCTGTTGCACCACGTCGAGCCCGACTGCCCCCAAGAGCTCTGGATGGTGATGAGCGAGGTGAGCCTGTGCCGCATCGAAGAGCTCCTGCTCGGACCGGCCCACGAGTTGCGCCCCGCACTCGCAGTACGCGATCCGGCTATGAGCTCCCTGGCTGAGGGTCATTTTCCCTTTCAATCGATGCGGCTTACGGCGTCCCGCACCCGGAACGCCGCTCCTTGCTGGTGGTCCGTGATCCCCGGTGACCACAGGTGCAAACCCTCCCAATATCGCGTTGGCGATACGTTTCCATAACGTTGCCGGAGCTAGTCCCCGTAGGTGAGCGGACCCGTATCCAGCTGTGTGGGCGCCTGTCGGTCGAGCTGGACGGGGTCGAGCTGGTCAGATCGCTACGCGGTAAGCAGGTCCCGCTGCTGCTCGCATACCTGGTGCTGAACCGGGAGCGGCCGGTGGGGCGCGAGGAGCTGATCGGCGCGCTGTGGCCCGACCACGCGCCCCGCTCGCAGGACGGTGCCATGCGCACGCTGCTCTCCCGTCTGCGCACCGCCCTGGGCGGCGACGTCCTGGCCGGACGCGACGAGCTGGCCCTGGATCTGCCCGAGCCGGCGTGGGTCGACGTGGAGGCCGCCACCACCGAGGTGGGCCGGGCCCAGCAGGCGCTCGAGGGCAATGACCCGCGGGCCGCCTGGGCGCTCGCCCAGGTCCCGTTGAACATCGCCAGCCGCGGCCTGCTGCCGGGCACCCAGGCCACCTGGCTGGAGCCGCGCCGCCGCGAGCTGGCCGACATCCGCCTCCAGGCGCTGGAGGTCATCGGCCGGGCCGGGCTCGGCCTGGGCGGCACCCAGCTGGGCTCGGCCGAGCGGGCGGCCCGGACGCTGATCGACGCCGAGCCCTACCGGGAGTCCGGATACGTGCTGCTGATGGGCGTGCTCGAGGCCCAGGGCAACGTCGCCGAGGGTCTGCGCGTGTTCGATCGGCTCCGCTCCCTGCTGCGCGACGAGCTGGGCACGGCGCCCTCGCCGGAGGCGATGCAGGCTCACGAGCGGCTCCTGCATCCGCCGGCGGCCCGGGCGAACGGCGGTGCGGCGTCGATCGGCGCCGCCGGCGGCATCGAGGTCTCGGCCGAGCTGGCGGCCGCGGCGGCCACGCCGCTGATCGGCCGGCGGGAGGAGATGGCGAGGCTGGAGGCCTGGTGGCAGGCGACCGAGGGCGAGCGGGTGATGCTGCTGGCGGGCGACCCCGGAATCGGCAAGACCCGGCTGCTGGCCGAGACGGCGGTCCGGGCCCACGCCTCCGGCGCCATCGTGCTGGCCGGGCGGGCTCCGGAGGAGACGCTCGTGCCCTACCAGCCGTTCCTGGAGGCGCTGGGCCACTACGTCTTCCGGGCGCCCGTGGAGGAGCTGCGCTCGGTGACGCGGGAGTACGGCCCCGAGCTGGGGAGGCTGATCCCGGAGCTGCGTCGCCGGCTGCCGGAGCTGCCCCCGGCGGACCCGGGGGACCCGGAGACCGACCGGTATCGCCTGTTCGAGGCGGTGGCCGGGCTGCTGGGGGAGATGTCGGCCGCGGTGCCGGTGCTGATCGTCCTCGACGACCTGCACTGGGCGGATCGCCCGACGCTGCTGCTCCTGCGCCACCTGGCCCGCTCGCCCCACAACACGCGGGTCTCGATGCTGGGCGCCTACCGGGCCATCGACCGCTGGAGCGAGGGCTTCGACGCCGCGCTGGCCGGGCTGCGCCGGGAGCGGCTCATGCTCCAACTGGACGTCGGCGGCCTGCCGCAGGAGGAGGCCTCCGAGCTCGTCCGGCTGCGGGCGGGCGGGACCCCGTCCTCTGCGTTCCTGGAGGCGCTGTACACCGAGACCGAGGGCAATCCGTTCTTCATCGAGGAGATCGTCCGTCATCTGGTCGACTCCGGGGTGCGCACGCAGGAGGCCGGGGCCGGCGAGCTGGAGCGCGTCGGGTTGCCCGATGACGTGCGCGATGTGATCTCGCGGCGCCTGGAGCGGCTGGATCCGGCGACGATCGACTGGCTGCGGGCGGCCGCGGTCATCGGCCGCGACTTCGAGGCCAAGCTGCTGGAGGACGTCCTCGACGTCGACGAGGACCGGTTCCTGGCCGCGCTGGAGGACGCGTCCGACGCGGGGCTGGTCACCGAGGCGCCCGGCGACCCGGGGCGCTACAGCTTCTCGCACGCCCTCATCCGAGAGACGCTGTACGAGGGGATGTCGTCGACGCGACGGGCGCGGCTGCACCGGCGGGTCGGCGTGGCGCTGGAGAGCCTCGACCCGGAACATCCCGAGGCCCAGATCAGCGCCCTGGCACTCCACTTCACGCGCGCGGCCGCGGGCGAGGACGCCGAGCGGGCGATCCGGTACGCCCTCCAGGCGGGCGAGCAGGCGACGGCGATGCTGGCCAACGAGGAGGCGGCCGACCACTATGCCCGGGCGCTGGGAGTGCTCGAGCAGTACGACCCGGAGGACATGACTCGCCGCTGCGACCTCCTGCTCCGGCTCGGCGAGGCGCGGGTCCGCAGCGGCGAGCGGCCGCTGGCCTGGCAGACCTTCCGCGAGGCGGCGATGCTGGCCGGCCGGCTCGGCGACAGCGCCGGGCTGGCCCGGGCGGCGATCGGCGCGTCGCGCCGCTACGTCCAGCCTCCTGGCGTGGTCGACCACGAGCTGATCGCGATGCTGGAGCGGGCCCTGGAGATGCTGCCGGCCGAGGAGGCGCTGACGCGGCTCTTGCTCCTCTCCCGGCTGTGCGGCGCGCTCTACTTCTCCGACCGCCGGGATCACATGCACCGCCTGAGCGACGACGCCACGGCGATCGCTGCCCGGCTCGACGATCCGCGGGCGACCGCGCTGGCGGCGGCGGCCAGGCGCCGGGCCTACTGGGAGGCGCGCCACCTGGCCCAGCGGCTGACCGACTCGACCGAGTTGCTGCGCGCCGCTCGTGAGGCGGGCGACATCGAGCTCACCCTCCAGGGCCACGCCTGGCTGGTCGTCGACCTGCTGGAGACGGGGGACCGCCGTGGGGTGGAGGTGCAGATCGAGGCGTTCAACCGGGGGGCGCGGCGGTTGCGCCAGCCGCTGTACCTGTGGCACGCCGGGGTCTGGCACTCAATGATCGCGCTGCTCGACGGCCGCCTGGCGGTGGCCGAGGAGCTCGCTTCCTCGACGCTGTCCGGCGGGATCCGAACCGAGGGCGTCACGGCCCCGCAGTACTACGCGATTCAGATGCTCGCCATCCGGCGCGAGCAGGCCCGGATGGCGGAGCTGGAGGCGCCCGCCCGGGAGCTGGTGGCGAGTAACCCGGATCGCCCGGCCTGGCGGGCCGCTCTGGCGACGATGCTGCTGGCCACTGGCCGGGCCGACGAGGCGCAGGCCGAGCTCGACGTCCTGGCGGGCGACGGCTTTGCCTCGATCCCGGCCGACGGCGACTGGAAGGTGGTGGTGGCGCTCATCGGCGAGGTGGCGGCGGGGCTGGGGGACGCGGAGCGGGCCGGCCGCCTCTACGAGCTCCTGCTCCCGTACGCCGACAGCTACGTCGTCGTCGGGCTGGGGGCGATCTGCCTGGGCGCCGTCAGCCGCTACCTGGGCTGCCTGGCGCTGGCCGTGGGCCGCCGGGGGGACGCGCAGGAGCACCTGCGGCGGGCGGTGGCGGCGAACACCCGGCTGGGAGCGGTCGTCGAGCTGGCCCACGCGCAGCTCGATCTGGCCCAGGCGCTGGGCGGAGGGGCCGAGGCGGCCAATCTGATCGCCGCGGCGGAGGCCGTCGCGGCCGACCGGGCGCTCACCAAGGTCGCGCGCCGGGCGGCGCAGCTGCGCGACGCCTAATTCCCGAGCGCTTCAGCGCCGCTTGCGGGGAGCGCTACCCTCCGGCGCCTATGTCCAAGACGCTCGTCATCGCCGAGAAGCCATCCGTGGGCCGCGACCTGGTGCGCGTGCTGCCGGGCTCGTTCACCAAGCAGGGTGGGAAGGGTGAGGAGTACCTCGAGGGGCCGGAGCACGTCGTCACCTGGGCGGTCGGCCACCTCGTCCAGCTCGCCGACCCGGATGAGTACGACGACAAGTTCAAGAAGTGGCGGATGGCCGACCTGCCGATCGTGCCGGATCGCTTCAAGCTCGTTGTCCGCGACGAGCGCTCCAAGAAGCAGATGACCGTCGTCAAGCGCCAGCTGAGCCGCGACGACGTCGACCTGGTCGTCAACGCCTGCGACGCCGGCCGCGAGGGCGAGCTCATCTTCGCCTACCTCTACGAGAAGGCCGGGTCCCGCAAGCCCGTCCAGCGGCTGTGGCTGAACTCGATGACCAAGGAGGCGATCAGGACCGCGTTCGAGGCGCTCCGCCCGGCCGCCGAGTTCGCCTCGCTGGAGGCCGCGGCCCGGTCGCGCTCGGAGGCCGACTGGATCGTCGGCATGAACGCCACCCGGGCGGCGACCATCCGGCTGCGCTCCTCGTTCGACGGCGCCGTCTCGCTGGGGCGGGTCCAGACGCCGACCCTGGCCATCCTGGCCCGGCGCGAGGAGGAGATCCGTGCGTTCAAGCCCGAGCCCTACTGGCTCGTCGACGCGTCGTTCGACGTGGTGGAGAACGGCCCTCGCAAGTACGAGGGCCGCCACTACGTGGGAGCCAACCCGCGGCTGAAGACCGCCGAGGAGGCCCGGGCGGTGGTCGAGGCCGTCCGGGACCAGGTCGGGACCATCACCAAGCTCGAGACGTCCGAGCGCAAGGAGCGCGCGCCGCTCCTGTACGACCTGACCTCGCTGCAGCGAGACGCCAACCGCCGGTTCGGCTTCACCGCCCGGCGCACGCTGGCCGCCGCTCAGCGGCTCTACGAGGAGCACAAAGCGCTCACGTATCCGCGGACGAACTCGCGCTACATCACCGGCGACATGGTCGCCGACATCAAGCCGGTGGCAGCGCTGGTGGGGGAGCAGAAGGAGTATGCGGCGGCATCGAAGTACGTGCAGGGCCTCGACGTGCTCCCGCTCGGCCGGGTCGTCAACGACGCCAAGGTCACCGACCACCACGCCATCATCCCCACCCGGGCCGAGCAGCACCCGGTCGACAAGTTCGATGACGACGAGCGCCGAATCTACGACCTCGTCGTCCGCACCTTCCTGGCCATCTTCCACCCGGATGCCGTGTTCGAGAACACCCGGGTGGAGACGACGGTCGGGGGCAGTGCCGCCGGAGGCGGTGGCCACGTGTTCCGGACGCGGGGCAAGCTCATGCTGGTCCCCGGCTGGCGCGGAGTGTGGGGCGAGGTGCCGGAGGCCGAGCGCGCCGACGACGACGAGGGTGCCGAGCAGCAGCTGCCCAAGCTGCAGAAGGGCGAGGACGCCCGCGTGCTCAAGGTGGAGTCGGCCGAGAAGGAGACCAAGCCGCCCCGGCGCTACAGCGAGGGCACCCTCCTGGCCGCGATGGAGACGGCCGGCAAGCTCGTCGACGAGGAGGAGCTGCGCGAGGCGATGAAGGACTCGGGGATCGGTACTCCGGCGACGCGCGCGGCGATCATCGAGCGGCTGCTCCAGGTGGGCTACATCGAACGCGACGGCCGGTCGCTGGTGGTCACCGAGAAGGGCCTGAACGTCATCCGGCTGCTCGGCGGGCACCCGCTCACCAGCCCCGGCCTGACTGGCGATTGGGAGCACCGGCTGGCCAACATCGAGACCGGGAGCGACTCACGCGAGGCGTTCATGGGCGACATCGTCAAGTTCACCGAGGACACGGTGGGCGAGTTGGACACGAAGTTGAAGGACGTCCGGATCCCGCGGGCCAACCTCGGTCCGTGCCCGGTGTGCGGCCGCGACATCGTCGAGAACCGCAAGGGCTACTCGTGCTGGTCGCGCGACGACCCGGGGTGCGGCTTCGTCATCTGGAAGTCCAAGGCCGGCAAGCAACTGCCGGTCCCCGTCGCCCGGGAGCTGATCAAGACCGGTCGCACCGAGCGCGCGGTCACTGGCTTCAAGGGCCGCTCGGGCAAGAGCTTCCGGGCTCGGCTGGCGCTCATGCAGACGGACGAGGGCAAGTGGCGGGTCGAGTTCGACGAGCCGTGGGCCCGCGAGGGCGCCAAGCCGCCGGAGGCCGAGGAGGCCGCCGGCGAGAGCCGGGAGGCCGCCGCCGACGCCGAGCGGCCCGCCGCCGCGGCATAGCCGTCAACGTTGGCGACATTCCTGGTCTCTGAGACCAGATTTGTCGCCAACGTCGTGCCGTCGGCCCCGCGCGCCAGACTGGGGCCGATGCCCCTGACGCTCGTCCTCGGACCGGCCAACTCCGCCAAGGCGGGGGAGGTCCTGGGCGCCTACGGCGCCGCCGCCCGGCGGGGAGCGCTGCTGGTGGTGCCCACGGCGACCGACGCCCGCCACTATGCCCGGGAACTGGCCGGCGAGGGCGCCGTGCTCGGTTCGGTGGTGACGTTCAGCGGGCTGGCCGGCGAGATCGCCCGGCGGGTCGATTACGCGGGGCGGCGGCTGTCTGAGCTGCAGCGTGCGCGGGTGCTGGCCCGGGTGGTCTCCCGGTCGAGCCTCGACGTCCTGGCCCCGTCGGCGACCGCGGCCGGGTTCGCCGCCGCGGCCGGGGAGCTGATCGCCGAGCTTCAGCGGGCGCTGGTCGAGCCGGCGCGGTTCAGCGCGGGGCTGCGCCGGTGGGCGGCCCAGGACGTTCGCCGGGCGCCGTACGCGCGGGACCTCGGCCGCGTCTACGCCGACTACGTCTCAGAGCTCGACCGGCTGGGCCGAGTCGACCGCGAGCTGTACGCCTGGCGGGCTCTGGACGCCCTGCGGGCCGAGCCGCGACGGTGGGGCACCGACGCCGTCTACTTCTACGGATTCGACGACCTCACCCCGTTGGAGCGCGACGCGGTCGAGACGCTGGCCCGGATCCCCGGCGTCGACGTGACGGTCTCGCTCACCTACGAGGCCGGCCGCCAGGCGCTGAGCGCGCGGGCCGAGACCGTGGAGGAGCTGCGGCCGCTGGCCGAGCGCGTGCTGGAGCTTCCCGCCCAGGACCAGTACTACGCGCCGGACTCGGCGGCCGTCCTGCACCACCTGGAGCGCTCGCTGTTCACCGACGCCCCGGAGCGCGTCGAGCCCGGCGATGCCGTCGTCCTGCTCGAGGCCGGTGGGGAGCGAGCCGAGGCCGAGCTCGTGGCCGAGCGGGTAGCGGCACTGCGGCGCGACGGGGTGCCGGCGTCGGAGATCGTCGTCGTCCATCGCTCTCGGGCCGGGGCGGCACCGCTGTTCGCCGGCGTCTTCGCCCAGTACGGGATCCCGCTGCAGACCGGCCGATCGGTGCCGTTCGGCCACACGCCGCTGGGCCGCGGCCTGCTGGCGGGCGCGCGGTGCGCGCTGGAGGATGAGGCGACAGCCGATGACCTGCTGGCCTACCTGCGCACGCCCGGCGTGCTCCAGCGCCCCGAGGTGGCCGACGGGCTGGAGGCCGAGGTCCGCCGGTCCGGCCTGCGCACCGCGGCCCAGGCGCGCGAGCGCCTCGGCTGGGAGCTGCCCGAGCTGGCCGCCCTGGCCGCCGCGGCGCACCCGGCCCGGGAGCTGTGCCGTCTCGCCCGCCGGCTGTTCGCCGCTCCTCACCGGGGCGCCGCGCCGGCCCTGTCCGCCGCCGAGGAGCTGGACGCCGGCGCGCTGCGCGCCCTGATCGCGGCGGTCGACGAGCTGGCCGAGCTGGAGCTGACCCCGCCGGCGGCCGAGCTGCTGACGCTGCTGGAGGAGGTGGCCGTGGAGCCGCCCGGCGGTGGGGCCGACGGCGCCGACCGGGTCCTGCTGGCCGAACCGCTGGAGGTGCGCGCCCGGCGGTTCCGGGCCGTGTTCGTGTGCGGACTTCAGGAGGGCGAGTTCCCGCTCTCGTCGCGCCCGGAGCCGTTCCTGTCCGACGAGCGCCGGCGGGAGATCGCATTCGCCTCCGGCCTGGCGCTGCACCCCCGGGAGGAGGCGCTGGCCGCCGAGCGCTACCTGTTCTACGCCGCGGTGTCCCGGGCCACCGAGCGCGTCCATCTGGCCTACCGCAGCTCCGACGAGGAGGGGAACCTGGCGATCCCGTCGCCGTTCATCGCCGATGTCGCCGATCTGCTGGTGGCCGACTGGCCGGACCGTCGCCGCCGGCGGCTGCTCGCCGATGTCGTCTGGCCCGCCGATCTGGCGCCCACGGCCCGGGAACGCGCCCGGTCGCTCGCCGCCCAGCGGGCTACCGCCGCGGGCGAGGCCCCGCCGCCGCGCCGGGTGCTCGGCGCCGGGGCCCTGGCCCGGGTCCGCCACAGCCAGATCCTGTCCGCGGGCGCGCTGGAGACGTATGCCGACTGCCCGGTCAAGTGGTTGATCGACCGCGAGCTGCAGCCGCAGCCGCTCGCCCCGGAGTCGGACGCCATCACGCGGGGCAACGTGATGCACGACCTGCTGGAGCGCCTGCTGCGCGAGCTCGACGGTCCGCTGACGCCGGCCTCGGTGGCGCGCGCCCGGGAGATCCTGGAGGGCCTGCTCGCCGACGGCGTCGGCCTCGACCTGGTGCCCGGCGGCTCCCCGCTGGTGCGCGCCGGCGCGCTGCGGGCGATCGATGCCGACCTGCGCCGCTACCTGGAGCATGAGGCGGCCGCCGGCAGCGACTGGCGGCCGCTCGGTCTGGAGCTGCGGTTCGGCTTTGCCGAGGAGTCGCTGCCGCCGCTGGCGCTTGGCGACGACGACGAGCGGGTGCTCGTCCGCGGGGTGATCGACCGGGTCGACACCGACGGCCGGGGGCACGCGGTGGTGCGCGACTACAAGAGCGGGGCTCGGCGCTCGGACTGGCCGGGGAGCCGCTGGAGCGCCGACCGGCGGCTCCAGGTGGCGCTGTACAT
>JBPYFQ010000104.1:0-6941 GCA_051985625.1 Solirubrobacteraceae bacterium | reverse complement strand
CGCGCCGGTCACCGGTCCGTGGCGGCCGGTGACGCTGGAGCGACGCCGAGACCTTGTCGTACAGGACGTCCGGCTGCGCGCCCGCGTCGTCGAGGACGACGGGCTGCTGGAGTGCCAGGCCACCGTCCGGCCCGTCGCCGACGCCCCGCTGCCGGACACACTGACCGTGACGGTCTCCGCTCCGGACGGGGCCGCGGTGACCGCGCGGCTCCCCGTCGACGCCGACAACGGCCGGGCCACCGGAGCCCTCCAGATCCCGGACCCCAACCTCTGGTGGCCCCACACCCACGGGCAGCCGTCGCTGTACGACGTGACCATCGCCGCCGAGGGCCGGCCCCTGCACCGGGCCACGGTCGGTTTTCGCAGCCTCCGGTCCGGCCCGGACCTGCTCCGCGACGGACCCGCGCTGCAGATCAACGGCGTTGCCGTCTTCGCCCGCGGCGCCGTCTGGACGCCGCTGGATCTGGACGCGCCACACGCGGACGAGGCCTCGCTTCGGGACATCCTGCAACGCGTCGTCGACGCCGGGATGAACATGCTCCGCATCCCCGGCATCGCCGCCTACGAGAGCGACGAGTTCTATGCCCTGTGCGATGCGCTCGGCATCCTCGTCTGGCAGGACTTCATGTTCGCCAACCTCGATTACCCGGAGCAGGACCCGGAGTTCCTGCGCACCGTGGAGCACGAGGCGCGCGCCCTGCTTGACCGGATCGGCGGCCGCCCCTGCCTGGCCGTCCTGTGCGGCGGGAGTGAGGTGGCCCAGCAGGTGGCGATGGTTGGACTCGACCCGGGTCTCGCCTCCGGCCCGCTCTACGGCGAACTGCTGCCGGCCGTCACCGCCGAGGCGGGCGTCGATGCTCCGTATGTGCCGTCCGCCCCCTGGGGCGGCGACCTGCCCTTCCGGACCGACGCCGGGGTGGCCAACTACTACGGCGTCGGCGCCTACCTGCGCCCGCTGGAGGACGCCCGGCGCGCCGGGGTCAGGTTCGCCGGCGAGTGCCTGGCGTTCGCCAACGTCCCCGACGACGAGGCGCTGACCGAGCTTCACGCGCCTGGGGGGCTGTCGGTCAACCACCCGGCCTGGAAGGCGGGCGTCCCGCGCGACGCCGGCGCCGGCTGGGACTTCGACGACGTACGCGACCACTACCTCAAGCTCCTGTTCGACGTCGACCCGGTCGCCTTGCGCTGGACCGACCAGGACCGGTACCTGCAGCTGTCGCGCCTGGTCAGCGGCGAAGTCATGGCCGAGACGTTCGGCGAGTGGCGGCGCGCCGCCTCGACCTGTCAGGGCGCCCTGGTGCTGTGGCTGAAGGACCTCGTGCCCGGCGCCGGCTGGGGCGTGCTTGACCACCGCGGGTCGCCGAAGGTCCCCTACCACCATCTGCGGCGCGCGCTGGCCCCGGTCGCGGTCTGGACGACCGACGAGGGCCTGAACGGCATCGACGTGCACGTCGCCAACGACCGTCCGGAGCCGCTGCGGGCGCGGATCCGACTCGCGCTGTATCGCGACTTCGAGGTGCTGGTCGACGAGGCGACGCACGAACTCGAGCTGACAGGCCACTCGCACGTCACCAACAGCGCCGAGGGACTGCTGGGGCGCTTCGTCGATGTGAACTGGGCCTACCGCTTCGGCCCGCCCGCACAGGACCTGGTCGCGGTCACGCTCGAGGCCCCCGCCGACGGCGGCGGCGCCGCCGAAACCATCTCGCAGACGTTCCGGTTTCCGGCCAGCCGGCCGCACGCCGCCCAGCCGGACGACGCCCTCGGCCTGCGCGGCACCGTCGAGACCGGGACCGACGGCCGGTTCCTCCTGCGCGTGTCCACCCGGCGGTTCGCCTACGGGGTGCGGGTCGAGATCCCCGGCTGCATCCCGGCCGACGACGCCTTCGGCGTCGAGCCCGGCCACGAGCGGACGATCGAGCTCCACGGCACGCCGGAGAGCGGCCCCGGCGTCCTCACCGCGGTGAACCTGCAGGGCCGCATCGGGATCACGGGATGAACCACGGAATTGGGATCGACCTGGCCGGCGTCGACGAGGTGGAGGCGTCGCTGACCGCCCTGGGCGAGCGCTATCTGCGCCGGGTGTTCACCGACCGGGAGATCGCCGACAGCCAGGGCCGCCCGGAGCGGCTGGCCGAGCGGTTTGCCGTCAAGGAGGCGCTGTTCAAGGCCCTCGGGACCGGCGTCCACGGCGTCTCCTGGCGCTCGGTCGATGTCGTTCAGGACGCCGGCCGGCGGTGGTCGGTGCAGCTTCACGGCAATGCCGCGCGCCTGGCCGAGCAGCACGGAGTCCAGACCGTGGCGGTCAGCCTGACCCGTCAGCGCGGGCACGCAGCCGCGGTCGTCCTGGTGCAGATGCGCGACCGGTAGGCGACGGTCAGTTCAGCCGGCCGTGCTCGCCGCGCATCCGGCGCATCCGCGGCCACCGGTCCGGGCGCCGCCGCTCGTCGCGGTGGGGGCCACCGGTCCCGTTCTGACCCTCCTCCAGCCGCCGCAAGCGGTCGTCTCGCACCTTCATCCGGGCGCGGTCGCGGTCCTCGGTCAGCCCCACGTCGTAGAACACCAGGCTGACGACGGCGACCAGGCCGATGCCGACGACCGCGGTGCAGATGGTGCCGCCCAGCGTCCCCGGGATGACGGCTCCGCACAGGATGCCCAGCACCACGACGGCGATTGCGGCGGCATAGCGCAGCGCGCGGGCGGAAGGCTTGAGGCTGTCGTCAGGGGAAGTCGGGGTCATTCGCTACCCACCCATTGTCCCGTACGGCAGAGACCATTGCGGCGCGGGCAGGCGATTGGTATCTTTCGGTAAGAGTTAGGAGGACCGGGGGGTTCGAAGTGGGGCATTTCGAACGGCGCATGCCCGCTGCAGTGGGCAGGGGTGGCGTCGGCGGCGTCAGCTTGAAGTTCGCAAATGAGTCGGCGTGGGCGGTCTCGATCGCCGCGGCGGTGAGCGCCGCGGCCGTCGCCGGGTTCGCCGTAGGGTGGAGCCCACACGTGGTCGCCCCGGACGCGCGCGCGTCGATCGAGACGGTCGTGGCGATCGCTGCGTTGGTCACGGCCGGCCTGCTGGTCGGCCGGTATCGGAGCAGCCGCGATCGGTACCCGCTGCTGCTGCTCGGCGCCGTGCTCGTCCTGGCGGTGACCGACCTCGCGTTCTGGGCGCTTCCCGCCGCCTCCGGCATCATCCGCATCGTCAGCCTTCTGGAGGCCGTGGTCCTGCTCGTCGCCGGCGGGGCGTTGCTGCGACGCGCTCCCGCGGCCGGCCGAGGTGGCGGCCTCGTGGCGGCCGCCGCGTTCCTACTGGCGGCGGCTCGGCTGCAGACGCTCGCCCTCCCGGTCGTCGCCGCGGGCTGGGTCACGCCGCGTGAGCTGTTGGGGTTGGGCGCATTCGGGCTGCTGCTCACGGCGGTCGTCCGCGACGAGGTCCGGATCCGCCGGCGCGCCCAGCAAGCCGCCCTGATCGCCCAGCGCGAGGATCTCGCCCGCGACCTCCACGACGGGCTGGCCCAGGACCTGGCCGTGATCGCGATTCACGGACAGCGCCTGGAGGCCCAGCTGGGACCCGGCCATCCCCTTACGGTCTCAGCGCGCCGGGCGCTGTCGGCGTCACGCGCAGCGATCGCCGATCTGTCGGCATCGCATGCGCCGAGCACGGCCACGGCGCTGCGCGAGGTGGCCGACGAGCTGGAGGCCACGCTCGGAATCGAGATCACGATCCACGACGAGGTGCATCGGGACGCCGGCCTGGAGCCGGACCTCCGGGCCCGCGCCCGGGAGCACTTCGTCCGGATCGCCCGCGAGGCGATCGTCAACGCCGCGCGGCACGGCGACGCTCACCACGTCGACGTGACGCTGGCCAGCCGCGGGCCGGGGGGCTGGCTGCTGACCGTGGCCGACGACGGCTCGGGCATCGAGCAGTCGCAGCTGGCGTCGCCGTCGGGCTTCGGCCTGCGGACGATCCGCGCCCGCGCGGAGGAGTTGGGCGGGCGGTTCAGCGCCGCTCGCGGAGCCGGGGGCGGGACGGTCGTAGAGCTGTCGACCGCTCCCTCGGCGGAGGGCCGGACCGTGGGGCAGCCATGACGAGACCTGCTCGTCACCTCGCCCGCCCCGGCGTGCTTCTTTCACCACTGCCGGGTCCGCCACCCGGCGTCGGCTCCGGGTGCACCCCAGTGCCCCCTCCCGGAGCCGTGGCGGCCGGGCCGACGGGCCCGGCCGCCACAATGCTGGTCTAGCTACTCGTCCTCGGAGTCCGAGCCGCTCTCAGCCGGGATGTCCAGGTCGGCCAGCTCCTCGGCGAAGCCGAGCGAGGAGCCGCCGTTGCCGATGTTCTCCAGGTCCGACAGGTCGGCCTCGATGCCGCCGCCGAAGCCGGTCAGAGATTCCCCATCGGTCAGGCCGAGCTCGGCCGCCAGGTCGTCGTGATCGAGCAGGCCGACCTCGTCGATCCCGCGGGGGAGCGGCTCGGACGGCTCGATCTCGATCCGCCGGTAGCGCTTGAGCCCCGTCGCGGCCGGGATCAGCTTGCCGATGATCACGTTCTCCTTCAGGCCGTTCAGGCGGTCGATCTTGCCCTCCAGAGCGGCGTCGGTCAGCACCTTCGTCGTCTCCTGGAAGGAGGCCGCCGACAGGAACGAGTCCGTGTTCAGGGAGGCCTTCGTGATGCCCAGGATGATCTCCTCGGCCTGCGCGGCCTCGCCGCCGGCGTCGATCACGGCCTTGTTGATCTTGGCGTACTCGTAGCGGTCGACGAACTGGCCCGGGAGCAGGTCGGTGTCGCCCTTCTGGTCGACCCGCATCTTCTTCATCATCTGGCGCACGATCAGCTCGATGTGCTTGTCGTTGATGTCGACGCCCTGGGACTTGTAGACCTCCTGGACCTCGCGGACGAGGTACAGCTCGGTGTTCGTCCGCCGCTCCTCCTGGGTCTTGCCGCCGTAGGCGAGCAGGTCATGCGGGTAGAGCGAGCCCTCGTTGAGCTGCTGGCCCACCGCGACCTTCTGGCCGTTCTCCACGAACAGCAGCGTCCGGCGCGGGAAGGTTTCCCGGTGCTCTTCGCCGCCGTCGTCGGTGATCACGACCGTGATCGCCTTGTCGGACTCCTCGATCGTGACCACGCCGTCGACCGGAGCCATCTTGGCCAGGCCCTTGGGGCGCCGGGCCTCGAACAGCTCCACCACACGCGGCAGGCCGTGCGTGATGTCCGCGCCGGCGACGCCGCCGGTGTGGAACGTCCGCATGGTCAGCTGCGTGCCCGGCTCGCCGATCGACTGGGCGGCGATGATCCCCACCGCGTCGCCGATCTGAGCCAGCTTGCCGGTCGCCAGCGAGCGGCCGTAGCAGGCCTGGCACACGCCGGTCGGGGCCTCGCACTTGAGCACCGAGCGCACGGGGACCTTGATGACCTCGCCCTTGTCGGTGTCGTCGGACCAGGCCTCGACCAGATCGGCCAGCTCGGCGCGGTCGATCTCCTTGCCCTGCTCCACGATCACGCGACCGCGCTTGGTGGTGATGTCCCGGGCCGCGATGCGGCCGATGAGATCGTCGTTGGGCTCGCCGGCCGGGCGCAGCCCGCGAGTCTCGGGATCGACCTCCAGGCGGCTGACCGGCATCTCGATGTACTCCTCGGTGCCGCAATCCTCCTGGCGGATGATCACGTCCTGGGAGACGTCGACCAGACGCCGGGTCAGGTACCCGGAGTCGGCGGTCCGGAGCGCCGTGTCGGCCAGGCCCTTGCGGGCGCCGTGGGTCGAGATGAAGTACTCGAGCACGGTCAGGCCCTCCATGAAGTTGGCCTTGATCGGTCGCTCGATGATCTCGCCCTTCGGATTGGCCATCAGGCCGCGCATACCGGCCAGCTGGCGGATCTGCGAGAACGATCCGCGGGCGCCGGAGTTGGCCATCATCGCGATCGGGTTGAGCGGCTGCAGGTGCGCGGTGAGCGCCTCGCCGACCTCGTTGGTGGCGCGATCCCACAGGCCGGTGACCGCCTCATGGCGCTCCTCCTGGGTGATCTCGCCGTTCTCGTACTGCTCCTCGATCGTGATGAGCTCCCGCTCGTAGCGCTTGAGGATCTCCTCCTTGGACGGCGGCGTCTGCACGTCGTTCTTGGAGAACGTCACGCCGGCCCGGGTCGCGTACTGGAACCCGACGTCCTTGAACGCGTCCAGAACCTGGGAGATGGTCGGCGCCCCGTAGCGCTGCACGAGGTCGTCGATCATCTTCGTCGTGTCCTTCTTGCGCATCGAGCGGTTGATGAACTCGTAGGTGCTGGGATCGAACTGCTCGCCCAGCGCCTCCTCGAGCGCGCGCTCGATCTTGTCGTTGTAGATGACCCGGCCGACTGTGGTCAGCACGTGGCCGCCCTCACGACCGATGGGCCTGTACTCGGCCAGGTCGTGGAGCCGGACCACGCGGTGCTCGTAGGACCACTCCGCCTCCTGGGCGGTGCGGAACACGTGAGGCCGCGGCTCCTGCTGGGCGGGGTCGATCTCGGCCAGTTCCTTGGCGTCCGGGCCGTAGGTCAGGTAGTAGGCGCCCAGGACCATGTCCTGCGACGGGGTGGCCAGCGGCGCCCCGTGGGCCGGCGACAGGATGTTGTTCGCCGACAGCATGAGGATCCGCGCCTCCGCCTGGGCCTCGGCCGACAGCGGCAGATGGACGGCCATCTGGTCGCCGTCGAAGTCGGCGTTGAAGGCGTGGCAGACCAACGGATGGACCTGGATGGCCTTGCCCTCCACCAGCACCGGCTCAAACGCCTGGATGCCGAGGCGGTGCAGCGTCGGCGCCCGGTTGAGCAGGACCGGGTGCTCGTGGATGACCTCCTCCAGCACATCCCACACCTCGGGGATCATCGAGTCGACCATCTTCTTGGCCGCCTTGATGTTCTGCGCGGACTTGCGCTCAACCAGGCGGGCCATGATGAACGGCTTGAACAGCTC
>JBPYFQ010000103.1:0-4993 GCA_051985625.1 Solirubrobacteraceae bacterium | reverse complement strand
TTCCTGGGATTCGTCGTCAACTTCGCGCTGACGTTCGTGTTCCTCACCTGGGTGGCGTTCAACTTCACGTTCATGCTGTCGATCGTGCTCCCGGCGCTCGGGTTCGTCGGCGGGATCCACGGGTCGTGGATCAACGCCCCGTCCAACGGGGAGATGATGGCCATCGCCACCGTGCTGACCATCCTGTTCGCCGGGCTCATGGTGCTCGGCGTTCGTGCGGTGGCGCGGTACATGAAGGTGACGTTCGCGATCGTCTGGATCGGGATGGCGATCTGGCTCATCCTGATGCTGTTCGGCAGCCACGGCACGTTCATCTCCAACTGGAACCATGACTCCGGCACGACGTACGCGGCGCTGCTGGCCAAGGTGCGGTCGCTCGGGTTTGACAACGGCGGCAGCATCGCGCTCGGCGCCACGCTGGCGGCGATGGTCTACTGCTTCCAGGTGTACACCGGCTTTCAGTGGACGGGTTACTTCGCCGGTGAGATCAAGAACGCCCGGAAGACGGCCGTCACCTCCATCGTCGGCGGGCTGATCGCGGCGGCGGTCATCTACATGCTCGGGTCGCTGCTCATCTACAAGTACTACGGCTACAAGTTCTTCGGCTCGGCCGTCTGGCTGGGGCTGGGCGGCGGCTCGAGCCACTGGAACCTGGCGTTCAGCCCGTACCTGCCCTCGATGGTCAAGTTCCTGCCCGGCGGGCAGGCGCTCGGCGTGTTCATCGTGCTCTGCTTCCTGCTGGCGATCTTCTGGTGGACGCCGACCGGGTTCATGCTCGGCACGCGCAACCTGTTCGCCTGGTCGTTCGACCGGCTGGCGCCGGCGCGGGTGACCGACGTGTCCGACCGCTTCCACACGCCGGTCGTGGCCACGGTGGTCGTCGCGCTCGTCGTCGAGTTGCTCAACTACCTCAACATCTACCAGGGGCTGGGCGCGTTCCTGCTCAACGTGATCGTGATCATGGGCCTGGCGTTCATCGTCGTCTCGATCGCCGCCGGCTCGGTTCCGTACCGGCGGGCCGCGATGCATGCCGACGCCCCCGGCTGGGCGCGCGCCCGGGTGCTCGGCCTCCCGGTCATCACGCTGGTGTCGGTGGTGTCCGCCGTGTCGTGGGCGTTTGTCATCTACACCGCGCTGCACACCGGGTTCGGCGGCCAGCTTGGCTGGGGCCCGATGCTCAAGGTGTTCGTGGCGCCGATCATCGCGGTGATCTGGTACGTCGGGGTGACGCTGTACCGGCGCAGCCAGGGCATCGCGCTCACCAACACGTTCCGGGAGATCCCGCCGGAGTGAGCCCCTCGACCCCAAAGATCCCGGAGGCGTTCGTCAGGTGAGCTTCACCGTCTACTACGCATCGGACATCCACGGCTCGGATCGGCTCTGGCGCAAGTTCATCAACGCCGGCAAGTTCTACGGCGCGGACGTGCTGGTGATGGGCGGAGACATCACCGGCAAGGCGGTGGTGCCGATCATCCGGTCCAACGGCCACCTGCGGGTGCCGGAGCTGATCGGCGATCGGGTGGCCCCGGCCGAGGAGCTGGAGTCCCTGGAGACCCAGGTCCGCAACCGGGGCTTCTACCCGTACGTGACCACCGAGGACGAGCTCGCTGCCGCCCATGGGGACGATGAGGCGATCGCCGCCATGTTCAGCCGGGCGATGGCCGACAGCGTCCGCGCCTGGCTGAAGCTGGCCGAGGAACGCCTGGCGGGCACCGGTATTCACCTGTACGTCATGCTCGGCAACGACGACGAGCCGGCGCTCCAAGAAGTGCTGGCCGAGTCGTCGTTGCGGGTCACGTGCGAGGACCTCACCGTCGAGCTGGCCGACCAGATCCAGATGATGTCCTGCGGGATCGCCAACCCGACCCCGTGGAACTCGCCCCGGGAGCTGCCCGAGGACGAGCTCGCCGACCATCTGGAGCGGCTCGTCGCCCGGCTGGACGACCCGGCGCGCAGCGTGTTCAACCTCCACGTCCCGCCGAAGGGCACCGCGCTGGACCAGGCGCCGGAGCTCGACCCGACGCTCAAGCCGGTGGTCCGCGGCGGCGCCGTCTCGATGGCCTCGGTCGGCTCGGAGGCGGTGCGCGAGCTGATCGAGCGCTACCAGCCGCTGGTGGCGCTCCACGGCCACATCCACGAGTCCCGCGCGATGACCAAGATCGGTCGCACGGTGTGCATCAACCCCGGTAGCGAGTACGGCGAAGGCGTGCTCCACGGCGCCCTGCTGGTGCTCGACCGCAAGAAGGGGCTGCGCAACCACCAGCTCGTGTCCGGCTGACCACGCCCCCCCGGGGCGCCCCGGTTTTACCCCCTCCGGGGCGCCCCCGTTTTCAGACGGGCGCGGCCCGTCATACTCGGAGGCATGCCCAGCCTGCTGGACGCCGCCCCGCTCGACCTGACCCGGGCGCTTCGGCGCCTGGGCGAGCTGCGCAGCCGCGAGCGGCAGCTGGCGGTGCTGGCCGCCGTGCTTGGCCTGGCCGGCGCCGCCCTGATGGCCATGGGCCACAGCGCCGGCGTGCCGCCGGCGATCGGCGCAGCGGGCGCCCTGGCGCTGTGGGGGCTGTGCCGCGGAGACCGCCGCCGGCTGCTGGTGGCGCTCGTCGCCCAGGGAGACGCCGGGGCGCTCGAGGACGTGGCCCGGCTGAGCGAGCGCCTGCTCACGATCCGCGAGCGCCGGCGGCTGGCCCGCGGGCTGCGCAACGCGGCGGCGGCCGGCATGCCCGGCGCGCAGGTGCCGATCATGGTCGACCCGGCGCGCGCCGCCGACGTGGCCGAGCGGCTGGTCGCGCTGGCCGAGCGATTCGCCGATCCCGTCGTCAAGGTCTCGGCGCAGACCGCGGCGATCTGCCGCCGCCTGCTGTGCGACGCGCAGGCCTCGCCGCTCTACAACCCGCATGTCCCCGAGCGCGACCTCGGCCGCATCCTCGACGTGCTGGAGCGCGACTTCGCGGGCCGCGCCTGACGCCCTACATGGGGGGCTGCCGGCGGGCGCAGTCGGGGCAGGTGCCGGTGATCGGGAAGTGGGTGAAGCGGGCCTCGTAGCCGAACCGCTCGCGGATCTCGGCCCGGACCGGGTCGAGCTCGGCCGGGGGCAGCGCGCTCACGGCGTGGCAGCGCTCGCAGTACAGGTACTCGCGCTCGCCCTGGGCCAGGAGGGCGTACAGCCCAGGGCCGTGGCCGAGGTGGACGTGGCGGACCAGTCCCTGCTGCTCCAGCACCTCGAGGTTGCGGTAGACCGAGGTGACGTCGAGCTTCAGGCGGGCGGCGATGTGGTCGGCCGAGACGGGCCGGTCGGCGGCGAACAGCTCCTCCAACACCAGCCGGCGGGAGGTGCTCAGCCGGAATCCGCGCTCGCGCAGGATCGCCACGGCCTCCTCCAGCGTGGCGCAGACGATCGGCGAGGCCTGGGGGGCGAGCGTCATCCGCCGGAGGCGTCGGTCTCGGCCACGTGGACGCTCCAGCGCTCCTCGATGCGCCCCAGGCGCCAGACGGCCACGGCGAGGGCCCAGGTCGCCACGAACAGGCCAACGATCACGAAGCCCAGCGTGTTGAGGTCGATGTGCTCCAGCCAGCTCCAGAACCCGCCGGAGACGTTGAGATGCCGGGCGATCAGCCCGCCCAGCTCGATCGTGCCGATGACCAGCGCCACCGCCACCGACAGGCCGGTGACGATGAGGTTGTAGAAGACCTTGCGGACCGGCCGGGAGAACGCCCATCCGTAGGCGACGTTCATGAATGACCCGTCCAGGGAGTCGAGCAGCGACATCCCGGCCGCGAACAGGACCGGGAGGCACAGGATCCCGTACCAGGGCAGGCCGGCGGCGCCGGCGCTGGCGGCGATCACCAGCAGCGCCACCTCGGTGGCGGTGTCGAACCCGAGCCCGAACAGGGCGCCGATCGGGTACATCTGCCGTGGCTTCGTGACGGCGCGGGTCATGCCGCCGAAGAACCGGTTCATCAGTCCCCGGCTGTTCAGCTGCTGCTCCAGCGCGGCCTCGTCGTAGCGACCCGTCCGCATCTCCCGGAACACCCGCAGGATCCCGACCAGGATCACGATGTTCAGCGCGGCGATGAGGTACAGGAACGTGCCCGAGACGGTGGTGCCGATCCAGCCGGCGGCCTGGTGCAGGCCGGAGTGGCCGTTGCGGACCGGCCCGTCGACCGCCCGGACCCCGAGCGCGATGAGCAGCGACAGGGCGAACACGATCGTCGAGTGGCCGAGCGAGAACCAAAACCCGGCGCTCATCGGACGCTTGCCCTCGGCCATCAGCTTGCGGGTCGTGTTGTCGATGGCCGAGATGTGGTCGGCGTCGAAGGCGTGGCGCAGGCCGAGCGTGTACGCGGTCAGCCCCAGTCCGATCGTGAACGTGCCGCCCGCGCCGAGGCGGTAGCGACCGGGCACGACGACGGCGAACAGCAAGAAGAAGCCGACCGCGTGCAGGCCGAGCACGACCGCCGCCATCATCGACACCGACCGCCATTGGGCGGGCTCCCGCGCGGCGCCGATCCGCTCCCGTCGTGTTGCCGCGCCCGAGGTCATCGCTGTGAGCAACCTATGACCACGCCCTCGTTATTGCAAGCCGTTGGCGTTTGTCATGTGATCGTGATTACCGCCGACTGCCAAGCTTCGCCGCGTGCCACCCGCTGCCGTCGACCTCATCCGGGCACGCGCGGGCGCCGACCCCGCGCTGGACCTGGCGCTGTCGACGGCGCTGCTGGAGATGGTGGCCCGCGGCGAGCGCGGACCGGTGCTGCGGGTCTACCGGCCGCTGCCGACCGTCGCCTTCTCCCGCCGCGACACGTTCCTGCCCGGCTTTGACCGCGCCGCGGCGCTCGCTCGGGCGAGCGGCTTCGCTCCGGTCATCCGCACGGCCGGTGGCCGGGCCGCCGCCTACGACGAGGGGTGCCTGATCGTCGACGAGATCATGCCGGCCGACGACTCCATGGCCGACATCCGCGAGCGCTTCGCCGAGGGCGCGGCGCTCCAGGCGCA
>JBPYFQ010000102.1:0-26862 GCA_051985625.1 Solirubrobacteraceae bacterium | reverse complement strand
GGCAATGAAGAGGGGAGTGGCGCAGACGTTGGCGTTGCGCCACGGGCAACGGTGACCTGCATCACGCGTCAAACCCGTCGGCGCCGTCGAGTTGTGCCGCGTTATGCATGCTGGGCATGCATAAGTGGACAAGCTTTGAGCGGCCGGTCGACTTTGCCGCGTTTTGCATGGTCCACGGACGGCCGCAGGCGTCCCGGGCCCACCCAGAACCCCCTTCATCGCCAGTCGTAAGCACCGCACCCCTGCGCCGCGCCCCGGCCTGCCGCCGCAGCGACAGTGATGACGAGATGCAAGTTGTGGGTGCTCAGCACCCATCAGATGACACTCGCCCCCCGGGCGGGTCAGCGGCCCCCAAGCAGGCGCGTCACCGCCCCGGCAGGTGCCAGATGTCGACCGTGCTGGAGCTGGCGCTGCTGTGGTAGTTGCCGGTCGGCTCGATGATCCGCCCGCCCACCACGATCGGGCTGTTCCAGTGGCCGGACGGCGTCGGCAGCGTGCGCAGGAGCGCGCCGCTCAGCGGCTGCCGGATGGCGATGCCGCCGCCCGGGTTGTAGACGTAGAGCAGGCCGCCGGCCAGGACCGGGCTGGTGCCGGGCGTGCCGTTCTGCCAGACCACGCCCAGATGGGGATGCCGCGCGTCGACCAGCCGATAGGCGGCCGTGCCCGAGTTGGTGGCCGCGAATACGTACACCCGCCCGCCGTGCGACCAGACGGCGGGTTGGGGCACCACCGCGCCGCCGCCGGGGGCCGCGGTCTCCGACAGCTCGCCGCCCACCCGCGGCCCGGCCCCGCCCGTGGTGCCGTTCAGGCGGCGGAGGTCGAGCAGGTGGAGCCGGCCGTCCTTGCCGCCCTGGATGATCAGATGGCGGCCGTGGAAGACCGGCAGCTGCGCCGGCGACGAGCTGCCCAGGTCGGAGTCGGAGGCCGACAGCTGGGCCTGGTTGGGCGGGGTCCAGTGGTGCAGCAGCCGGGTCGCATTCCGACTGAGCTCCAGGACGCTGTCGCCCCAGCTGGTGCGGCCGTTGAACGGCCCGTTGCCGGTGGCCACCAGGATCCGGCCGCTGCGGGGCTCGAGCACCGCGCCGGGCCGCCCCCAGATGGCGTTGTCGCCGCGGGCGTTGGTGACCGAGCACGAGCCGGCGCGGATCAGCGCGTGGCGGTTAGAGCACTCGGTGTTCCAGACGTGGGCGATCCGGCCGGTGGTGCGGTCGATCAGCAGGACATGGCCGTCGTAGGGCGGGGCATCGCCGAAGTAGCCGCCGGTCGCCACCACCACCCACGGACCGGAGATGTTCAGCGCGGAGGCGATCTTCTCGTGGACCGGATCGAACGTCACCGCCCGTGACCACACCGCCCGCCCGGTCGCCGCCGACAGCTTGTGGATGACGCCGTTGGGGCTGGCGCTGTAGATGAAGCGGCGATCCGGATCGGCGGCCGGCGAGGCCGTGGTCACCTGCGGATTGCCGGGCGTGCTGTCCACGCCGGAGGGCGCGAACTCCCAGAGGCGGCCCCCGGTGCCGGCGTCGATGCCGATCGTCCTCCCGTAGCTGGTGGTCACCACCACCAGGTCGGGCCGGCGGTGGCCGACGCGGACCGCGTGCAACTCGATGGCGGCCGAGTCCGCCACCCCGTCGATGTGGACGCTGCGCAGCGTCAGCCGGCCGACGTTCGACGCGGTGATGCCCGTGTCAGCCGGCCCCACCCCGGTCGCCTGGGCGTTGTCGCCGAACCGCGCCCAGTCACCCGCGGGGATCCGCGCCGCGGCGGCGACGGGCCCCGTGGTGCTCGCCATCACCGAGCCGCCGGCCGCGGTCGATGTCCGCGCCGACTGATGGCCGCACCCGGCGGCGGCGAGCGCACAGAGCGCGGGGATCAGACTGAGGAGCCGGCGGCGCGTCACCGCCGGTCAGTGGCCGTGGCCGTGGCCCCCGCCGGATCCACCATTGTCGTGACCGGACTGCCAGTGACCGGACTGCCCGTGGCTGCCGTCGCCGTGACCGGACTGCCCGCCACCGCCACCCCAGCCGTGACCCGACTGCTGGTTGCCGCTGCCCGACGCGCCATGGTCGTGACTCACGTGGGCATCGCCGCCACCCGGCGCGTGCCAGGCGTGACCTGACTGAGCATCGCCGCCGCCCGACGCGCCATGGTCGTGACTGACCTGGACATCGCCGCCACCGGCCGCGTTTTGGGCGTGGCTGAACTGGGCATCGCCGCCACCCGACTGACCATGGTCGTGCCCGGACTTCCCGCCCTGGTGCCCGCTCCGGTCGCCATGACCCGAGCCGCTCGCCGCCGGTGAGGCGGTGCTGTTCTGACGCCCTGACTCGACCGCCTTGCCCACGGCCGGCGCGCCGGTCTGGCTGGCCGGCCGCCCGCCCTGGTCTCCGCCCGCAGAAGAGTTCCCGTTCGAGTTCCCGTTGGACCCGGATGAGCCTTCGGCCGACCCGGACGATCCGCCCTTCCCACCCGGCGCATGCGATGACCCGCCGGGCGAGGTGGTGGGGCGCACCACCGGGGTGACGGTCACCGGGGCGATGGTCACCGGGGCGACGGACACCGGGCTGACCACCGGGACCGGCTTCGGCGTCGGGACGGGAATCGGCGCTGGGACCGGAATGATGGGATGGGTCGGCCGCGTGCCGCCACGCCGGTGATGGCGCGAGCCGCCTGTGGCACTCCCACCGCCGCCTCCGGACCCGCCGCCTGTGCTCGTGCCTCCGCGCGGTCCGGTCACGGTGAACCCCGTGCCGGTCCCCACTCCGAAGGGCGTCAGGCTCAGCCGGACGGCGCGGGCCGCGCCGCCGGCGCCGGCGATCGATGACGCCAGCCGGTCAAACGAGCGGGCCGAAACCGGGCGCGCGGCGCGAGCGTTGCCGGCGGAGCCGGCGCCGGGCAGCGCGGGGCCGGTGAACACCTGGCCGAGCGCACCGAGCCGCCGCAGGCCGCCGAAGGCCAGGACCGCCAGCACGACGATGATCACGGCGGGGATGAGCGCCGCCGCCAGCGACGCTCCGAACAGCTGACGTCTCCACGCCCTCGCGAGTCTCATCCGCCACCATGGTATCCGGCGCGCGTCTTACGGAAAACTCTCTTTTGCAGGTTTACATGCGTTTTCCTTAATGTGACGACTCCCGTCGCTACGATCCCGCCGCAACGGGGGTCCAGCGTTTGCCAAGAGACAACTCCATGAGCCGGTTCTCGATCGCTCGGTCGCTGCGCCTTGCGCTGGTCGCGCTCACGGTCGCGCTGGCGATCGTCGCCGCGGTCGGAATCGCCACCCTCTACAGCGCCCGCCAGCGGTATGAGGACGTGCTCGTCTCCAGCTCCGACCTCGCCACAGCGGTCGCCAACCTGACCAGCGCCGGGGTCGTCCAGGCCGAGGTCATGCGCGACGCCCGCGGCCCAGCGGCGCCCGCCGCGCGGCTCCAAGCGGCCGCCTCCTTCAACCGGGCGGCTCGGTCGGCGACCGCGCTGGCGGCATCCGATCCGCCGAGCGCGCGCTTGGTGGCCCAGCAGATCGCGTACCAGCGTGAGGCCGCCGCGGCGGCCGCCGGCAGGCGGGCCTCACGGGTCGGCACGGGTGGTGGGCCGCTGGCCCAGGCCGGCGCGGTCGCCGACCGGCTGCAGACGCGACAGAGGGCTCGCCAGGCCGCCGCCAGCGGGGACGACCGGAGCCGGTCGCGCACCGCCATCATCGTGGTCATCGGGGCGGGCGCACTGGCCCTGATGGCGGCCCTGGCGCTCATCGCCGCGCTCGTGCGCTCGATGCGGGAGCCGCTCGACCAGCTGGTGAGCGCCACCGGGGAGCTGGCGTCCGGGCGCCTCGAGCGACGCGTCAAGCCGTCCGGACCGCGAGAGCTGCGCGAGCTGGGGCTGGCGTTCAACGCCATGGCCGACGATCTCTCGACGGCCCAGAGCGAGCTGGAGGACGAGCGGGAGCGGCTGGCGGTCACCATCGAGAGCCTCGGCGACGGCCTGATCGTGACCCGGTCCGGCTCGACCGAGATCGAGGCGGTCAACCCTCGGGCGAGCGAGCTGGTGCCCGAGCTGGCTCCCGGAGGGCGGGTGGACCGCCCGGGCAGCCCCCTGCCGGACCTCGACGCCGCCCTGGAGCGGGAGGTCGTCATCGACCATGCCGGGCGGGTCCTGGCCGTGACCGCCGGCCGGCTCGGCGGGACGGCCGGAGTCGTTTGGACCGTGCGCGACATGACGGAGCGGGCCCAGCTGGAGCGAGCCAAGAGCGAGTTCGTCGCCACCGCGTCGCACGAGCTACGCAGCCCGCTGACGTCCATCAAGGGGTTCGTCGAGCTCCTGGAGCGCAACCCGGACGGGATGTCGCCACGCCAGCGAGAGTTCGTCGACATCATCAAACGCTCCACCGACCGGCTCGTCGAGCTGGTCAACGACCTGCTCGACGTGGCCCGGATCGAGGCCGACCACGTGGAGATCGACCCGCGGCCGATCGACATCGGCGAGGCGGTGCGCGAGCTGGCGGAGCTGATGGGACCGCGCATCGACTCCAAGCACCAGAAGCTCGGCGTCTACGTCGCCCCCACCCTGCCGCTGGCGATGGCCGACCCGGAGCGGATCCGCCAGGTGATCGGCAACCTCCTGACCAACGCCCATCTCTACACGCCGGAGGGCGGGCGCATCCACATCGGGGTCGAGGCCGACCGAGCCTGGGTGCGGATTGTCGTCGCCGACTCGGGCATCGGGATGACGCCGGGCGAGACGGACCGGGCGTTCGAGCGCTTCTACCGGTCCCGGTCCAGCAGCGCCACCACGCCCGGCACCGGGCTGGGCCTGTCGATCGTCAAATCGCTCGTCGACCTGCACCACGGCGAGGTGGAGGTGGAGTCGGAGCTCGGCCGCGGCACCACCTTCATCGTCCGGATCCCGGCCGCGGTGACCGCGCCGGACGTCGCCGACTCGCTCGACGTCATCCAGGGGCGCCGGGTTTTGATCGTGGATGACGAGGCCGACATCGCCGAGCTGATCGCCGACCAATTGGCGCCGCTCGATATCGACTGCACCATCGCCACCACCGGCGAGGAGGCGATGCAGCATCTGCGCGACGAACGCTTCGACGCCGTGACGCTGGACATCCTGATGCCGGACATGGACGGCTTCGAGGTCCTGAGGGAGATCCGGTCGAGCCCGGAGCTGCGGTCGATCCCGATCGTGTTCGTGTCGGTGTTCTCGGCCCGCAGCGAGCTCGCCGGGGAGTGGGTCGTCGACAAACCGATCGACGCCGACGAGCTGCGCAACGTGCTGGCCGCGGCGGTCCGGGCCGGCCGCTCACGGGTCCTGATCGTCGGCCGGGCCGAGCTCCAACCCTCGCTGGAGCCCGCGCTCGACGAGCTCGGGATCCAGCACCACTGGGAGACGAGCGGCGCCGCCGCCGCGCGCGTGTGCGGCGAACGACGGTTCGAGGTGGCCCTGATCGACGTAGGGATTCGCAACCCTCAGACGATTTTGCAGGCTTTGGATCTGCGAGGAAGACGCCTGAGACGGGCGGTGATCCTATTCTCAGATGGAGCGTCGCCGACGCCGCAGGGAATCGTCAACCTAGGGATGGAGGTCGTGCCGGTGGAGGATGCTGCCCAAGCTTTGCTCGGCGCACTGCGCGGGACTTCAGAACAAGCGAGTCACGTTGCCGGTGGAGCTGGGGACCGAGGCTGAGCTGACGCGGGAGATCGCGCGCCTCCGCGCCGAGTTGGCGCGGCGCGAGCGCGAGTCCGCGGACAAGGAGCGCCAGCTGGAGCGCTACGCCGCCGACCTCCGGGAGACGTTCAAGCAGGAGCGGGCGCGCAGCCAGCAGCTGACGGCCTCCTACCGCGACACCGTCCGCGCGCTGTCCAACGCCGTCGAGGCCCGCGACGCCTACACCGGCAAGCACGCCGAGCGGGTCGCCGCCTACGGCGTCGAGATCGCCCGCGCCGTCGGCCTGCCGCGAGCCGATGCCCCCGAGTTGGAGTTCGGCTTCCTGCTGCACGACATCGGCAAGGTGGCCGTCCCCGACGCCATCCTCTACAAGCCGAGCGCGTTGACCGCCGAGGAGCGGGCGCTGATGGCCCGCCATCCCGCCATCGGCGCCGAGATCATCGGCGGCATCGAGTTCCTGGCCGGCGCCGCCGCGGTGGTGCGCTCCCACCACGAGCGCTGGGACGGCATGGGCTATCCGGACCGCCTGGTGGCCGAGCAGATCCCGATCGCCGCCCGGGTGTTCGCCGTCGCCGACGTCCTCGACGCGCTGACCACCGACCGCCCGTACCGGCCCAGCTTCCCGCTGCACCAGGCGCGGTCGATGATCGCCCAGGAGGCCGGCAGCCACTTCGATCCCCAGGTCATCGAGGCGTTCGCGTCCATCGACGACGCGACGCTCATCCAGATCGGCAGGAGCGCGTGGTGAAGCACGGGGTCCTCGTCGTCGACGACGACCCGTTCATCCGCAAGCTCGTGGCCACGACGTTGGAGGACGTGTCGGAATTTGAGCTCTACGAGGCCGCCGACGGGGTCCAGGCCGTCGAGATGGCCCAGCGCACCCAGCCGGCGATCGTCTTCCTCGATGTCGACATGCCCCGGATGGACGGGATCGCCGCCTGCCGGGAGATGCGGGCCAACCCGGCGACCAACTCGGCCACGATCGTCATGCTCACCGCCGCCCACGGCGATCGGATGGAGACCCAGGCCGAGGAGGCGGGCGCCGACCTGTTCCTGACCAAGCCGTTCAGCCCGCTGGACCTGCTGCGGCTCGTCGACCAGCTCGGCGGCGAGGGCAGCCGCTAAGGCCGCCGCCGGAAAACGCCGCGGTCAGCCGACCTTGATCAGCACGATCGTGTTGAGCGCGAACAGCACGGCGAACGCGACCGTCCACCGGTTGAGATTGCGCTCGACGAGCGATCCGCCCCCCAGCGGCCCGGCGCCCGTGCCGACGCCGAACGCGCCGGACAGCCCGGCGTCCTTCCCGGAGTGCATGAGGATCAGGAAGATGAGCCCCACGGACAGGACCACCTGCACGATGTCGAGAAGCGCGGTCAGCACGGGGGTCAGATGGTAGCCGCTGCCGCGTCCGGCGTGGCTAAGCCGGCTGTGCCGGCTCCTGGACCTCGTCGAGCCGGTTGAGGATCTCGATCGCCTCGCCGCGCAGGGTCGAGTCGACCGCCTCGTAGTCCTCGTTGGACAGCTTTCCGGTCTGGAGGTCGAGCTCGGCATCCCGGATCTCGCGGTACTTGGCGTCGCGGGCCGCCTCCAGCTCGGCCCGCCGGGACGCCGCCCGGTCGGCGGCGGTCTGGAGCCGCGCGGTGCGCAACGGAGACGAGATGAGGTAGATCGCTCCGGCCAGAACAGCGAGCACGATCAGGTAGGCGAGCATGGCGTCAGACCAGCTCGCGCTCGCGCGCGGGGGACGGAGACGATTCGGCCGGGACCGCGTCAGCGGCAGGCGCCGGCCGGGCCGGCCGGTGCAGGCGCGTCCGCGCGCGGCCGGGCACCGGCCACAGCGCCACCAGCCCGCCGACGGCGGCGATGATGGCCCCCAGCCACAGCCACATGACCAGCGGAGAGACCTCGATCAGGAACTGCGAGGACCAGGGATGGCTGACGAACCGCTGGGCGAGCTCGCGGATGGCCAGGTCGCGCAGCGTGTACAGGCGGTTGAGCTGCGTCGCCCGCTGCGACGCCGGCAGGCTCTGGGCCTGGAGCAGCGCCCGGCCCAGGAGCCGGTCGCCCTGGCTGATCTGCTGCTGCAGCGGCGCGACATTCGGCGAGATCACCACCCACAGGTCGCGCAGGGCTCCCGAGTGCAGGCCGACCTGGCTCTCGGAGGAGCCATTGAAGAAGCGGCCGATCGCGTGCATCGGATCCAGCGAGGGGTACAGGCCGTAGCTGGTCCGCAGGGTGGTCACCGGCCGGCCGTTCTTCGTCACCGCCAGCACCGCGCCCAGCGAGATCTTCTGGGCGGTGGCGCTGGAGGTGGCCCGGACGTACTTGAACGTGTAGCCGTCGGTGTGCACGCTCTGCCCGGGCCGGAGGGTCGCCGTGCGCTGGTGCTGGAAGCTGGTGGAGGCGGCGACGCCGATCAGCGCGATGGCCACGCCGGCGTGGACGATGTAGCCGCCGTAGCGCCGGCGGTTGCGGGCCACCAGCGCCACCAGCGCCCCCGGGACCGAGGCCGAGGTCGTGGCCCGGCGAGCCCGCACGCCCCGCTGGAACTCCTGGAGGACGGTGGCCAGGACGAACGAGCCGAACACGAACATCACGTACGCCGCCAGATGGCCGGTCACGCCCGAGACGAACTGGAGCGTGATCGCCACCGCCGCGGCGACGACGACCGGGAAGGCGAACGTCCGGCGCAGCTTGGCCAGCGTGACCCGGCGCCAGGCGATGATCGGCCCGATGCCGGAGAGCAGGACGACGGTCAGGGCCAGCGGCACCACGAACGGCCGGAACGCGGGCGGTCCCACGGACACCTCGGTGCCGGTGATGGCCTCGGAGATGAGTGGGAAGAACGTGACCCAGAAGACCACGGCGGCCAGTGCGATCAGCACCAGGTTCTGGAACAGGAACACGGCCTCCCGGGATAAGAGGGAGTCGAGTTGGGCGTCTGACTTGAGGCTGTCTCGCCGAAGGGTGACCAGGTACAGGGAGCTGATCACCATGGCCGAGATCAGGGCCACGAACGAGATGTTCAGCGTGGGATCTGAGACGAACGCGTGGATCGAGCTGAGGATCCCGGAGCGGACCAGGAAGGTGCCGAGGACCGCCAGCGTCCCGCTGGTCAGGATCAGCGACACGTTCCAGACCTTCAGCATCCCCCGCTTCTCCTGGATCATCACCGAGTGGATGAACGCGGTGACCGCCAGCCACGGCATGAGCGCCGCGTTCTCGACCGGGTCCCAAGCCCAGTAGCCGCCCCAGCCCAGCTCCGTGTAGGACCAGCGCGCCCCGAGCAGGATGCCGACCCCCAGGCACAGCCAGGCGGCCAGCGCGAACCGCCGGGTGACCTGGATCCACTCGGCACCGGTCCGGCCGCTGATCAGCGCGCCGACCGCGAACGCGAACGGCACCAGCATCAGCGTGTAGCCGGAATAGAGCATCGGCGGGTGGACCATCATCGTCGTGTGACGCAGCAGCGGGTCCAGCCCGGCGCCCTCGGGCGGAGCGGGCGAGGTGGTGTCGAACGGGTTGGCGAACAGCGTCGTCAGCCCGGTGAAGAAGAACGCCATCCCGAACAAGACGGCCTGCGCGTAGGGGACGATCTCCCGAACCCGGTGGCGGGTCAGGAACAGGGCCAGGCTCGACCAGCAGGAGAGCAGCAGGACCCACAGCAGGAGCGAGCCCTGCTGGGTGGACCAGATCGCCGCCACGCGGTACATGGCCGGCGTGGTGCTGCTGGAGCCGCCGGCCACGACGTTGTAGGAGAAGTTGGAGGTGATGAAGGCGACGTCGAGGATCACGAACGCGATCCCCGCCATCCCGGCCAGCGCGTACATGGCGCGCCGCCCGGAGTCGACGAACTCGCGCCGGCCGCTGCGCGCGCCGTAGATCGACGCCGCCGCGCCGTACAGCGCGGTGATCATCCCGAGGACCAGCAGCGTCCGCCCAACCAGGGCCATCTAGGCGCGACCTCTCGCCATCAATATGAGCCCGATGCCGCCTGGTACTTGGAGGGGCACTTGGTCGTCAGCGAGTTCGCCTGACCGACCCAATTGGCGGTGGCGCCCTTGCGGACGTCGACCAGGACCGCCCGCCCCTGGGCGAACGGGTCCGGGATCTCGCCGGTGTAGCGGACCGGCACCGAGACGTGGAGCTTGGGATCGCGCACGCGGAAGTACAGGGCGCCGCCCTGCCGGTGCACCGACCCGTTCAGGACCGTTCCGGCCAGGATGTACGTCGACCCGGCGTGCCCCCGCTTGAGGAGTTGCGACGCGGTCAGCTCATCCCGGCCGGCGGCGAAGCTGGTGTACACCAACGCCGTCGCCAGCAGCAGCGCGGCGGTCAGAGCGACGGTGAGGCGGATGACGCGCTTGCGGCTCGGATCCATGCGGTGATCCATTGTCACACACAGGCCTGCCGCCGTATCCCGTCACCTGGGGAGCCGTCAGAACGCGGTCGGTTCAATGGTTCGCCGGCCGTCCATTATTAATTTCGGGTTAATGGCGAGGACTGTGCGGCCCGCTCGCAGAAACCTTCTGGAGCCGATGGCGTTTGGAAATATGACAGTGCTTGCCAAGACGAAAACCGGCGCTGGCAGGATCCGGCGCCGTCGCGAAGGGCGACCGGGGCGTGTCGCAGAGCACGGAGGTGCTCCCACTCCCGCTCCGGAGCAGACCGAGACGACCGCCGTGCCTCGCCGGCGCGAGGCGGGCGTGTCCGAGGACCACGCCGTGTACACGTGCCAGTGCGGCTTCGTGTTCGAGGCGCTCGTCTCGACGTCGGTGGATTGCCCTCACTGCGGCGGCTCCCAGGCCTGGTAGCGCCCACCACTCCCTCGCCGGCCCGCGTCGCGTGACGAGGTCCGGCCGGCGGTCCCTGCGCGGCCGACGTCCGGTCGGCGACCGGCGGTCTGTGCCGTGGCTGAGCACGACCGGCGGTCTGTGCCGTGGCTGAGCCCGACCGGCGGTCCGTTCCCGGCCGCCCGGACGCCGCGGGGGCGCTCCGGACACCGCCGGGGCCCGGGCGCCGGTGTGAGAGCATCGGCCGATGCCGATCCCCGACCAGCCGTTCATCCTCAACCTCGCCGACGCTCCGGCGTTCGGGCACCCACGGCGGGAGACCACCCTTGACTTCGAGGCGGGCCGGGATCCGTTCCCGGACACCGGCGTGAACGTCCAGATCATGCAGCCGGGCCAGCCGAACTGCCGCTATCACCGCGAGCCGGTCCAGGAGGACTTCCTGGTCCTGTACGGCGAGTGCATCGCCATCGTCGACGGCGAGGAGCACCGTTTCCGCCAGTGGGACTTTCTGCACTGTCCGGCGGACACCGAGCACGTCTTCGTCGGGGCCGGCCATGGGCCGTGCGCCGTGCTGATGATCGGGTCCCGGCGCGAGCAGGCGGCCCACTACCCCGTTAACGAGGTGGCGGCCAAGTACGGCGCATCGGTCGCCCAGGCGACCGACCACCCGAGCGAGGCGTACGCGGACGTGCGGCGGGAGTCGCCGCTGGGTCCGGTGGCCAACCCGTGGCCGTTCATGAACCCGTATTACTGGGGCGCCTGGATCGACAACCAGGGCCCCGGCTCCCCTCGCTACGGGATCGTGGTCGATCCGATGCCCGATCCCGACGGCCGGATCCAGGCGCTGTTCGACGATTACCAGCTGCACTGGTTCGACCCCGCGCAGGTGAGCCCGGTCGACTGCGCGGTCGTGAAGGCCGACGACCCGGACGTGTACGAGCGGATGTTGCGCTACATCGGCAACTACATCGGGCGATAGACGGCTGATTCCGCGACCCGGCGGCCGGCGCCCCAGAAGAAGTCGCCAATCTGGCGGACGCTCATGTCCCAGCTCTGGGCCCGCAGCCGGGCCTCGACGCCGGCCGCGGTCCGCACCGCCTTGATGATGCGGTGCCGGCTGCCGTCGCCCAGCCGGCGCTGGATCACGCTTGAGCCGGTCCCGTAGATGAGCTCGTCGGCCGTGCGGTAGGCGTCGTCGGCGAACACCGCCCAGCCTCCGGGCGCCAGGCAGTCGGCGACTGTGGCCCAGAAACCGTCCCAGCGCTCGTCTGGGACGTGCGAGAGCCAGAAGCCAAAGAAGACCGCGTCATAGCGCCGGTCTGGGCGCCACGTGAACAGGTCGGCGGTGACGAAGCGGACGTTGTCGGCTGAGGTGGCCAACGCGGCCAGCTCCAGCATCTCCGGCGCACCGTCGACGGCGGTCAGGGTCCGCGCCCGGTCGGCCAGCATGCCCGTCCACGTGCCGGGGCCGCAGGCCAGCTCCAGCACGTCGCCGCGGCAGTGGGCGTCGAAAGCGCCGGCCAGCTCGGCCTCCAGCCGGCCGGCGTCGTCAGCCTCCAGCGACCCCTCCAGGTACGTCGGGGCATGCGCCCGGTAGTAGGCCTGCTGTTCTGACAGCAGCGCCTCCAGGCTCCCTCCGGCTCCCGGGTCGCTCACGTCGTCAAGCCTACGCTCCGGCCGCCCGGGTGCGGCAGCGGGCGGCCGGAGCGGCGACGGGTCGGCTCAGACCCCGGCCATCTGGACCTGGGTGAGGCGCAGATGGTTGCCGGACGGGTCGCGGAAGCCGGCGTCGATGCCGTACGGGCGCTCCTCCGGCTCCTCCACGAACTCCACCCCGCGGGAGCGCAGCTCTTCGTAGCTGGCCCGGCAGTCGTCGGTGGTCAGGAACACGGTGCCGGCGACGCCCTTGTTCAGGACGGCGTTGATGAGCTCGACGGTCTCCGGCTCGAACACCGGCGCGCCCGGAATCGCCATGAGCGCGATCCCCGGCTCCTCCTGGCCGGGAGGGCCGACGACCAGCCAGCGGAAGTTCCCCATCTCCGGCATGGTGACGTCTGACTTGACCTCCATGCCGACCTTCTTGGTGTAGAACTCCAGCGCCTCGTCCTGGTCACGGCACCACAGCTGGGCGGTGGCGATCCTGATCATCTGCTTCTCCTCCTGGTAGCGGTTGGCTCGTCGATGTGACGTCCGCCACGCTAGCCCCCGCTCCCGGCCCTGTCTTCTCCAAATGTGCTGTCCGCGGCGCGCGCGCCGGGCGGCCGTAGGCCCGCACGATGCAGCTGGGGACGACCGCCCGGTGAGCGGCCGGCGGAAACGCCCGCCGGTAGACCGTCGGTGACATCCCGTACGTGCGCGTGAAGCTGGTGGTGAACGACCCCAGGCTCTGCAACCCCACCGCAAAGCAGATCTCGGTCACCGGCCGGTCGGTGTTCCGCAGCAGCGCCGCGGCCCGCTCCAGACGGCGGGTCAGCAGGTAGGCATGGGGCGACTCGCCGAACGCCCGGCGGAACTCGCGGCTGAAATGAGCCCGGGACAGGCCGGCCGCCGCCGCCATCTCGTCGACGCCGAGCGAATCGGCATAGCGCGCATCGGCCAGGTCCTTGGCACGCAGCAGGTGGCGGGCCGTGGGAGAGAAGACCATGATCGGTGCGAGTATCCCGCGTCCACCCCACCCCGGTCCACCTGCGAGGATCCCGCCATGAAGCTCCGCCACACCCGCCCGCACGGCACGCCGGCTCACGAGTCGCTGGCGGCCTGCCTGGCGACGGTGCTGGAGCTCGATCCGGAGCAGGTGCCCCGCCTCGATCCCATCGAGGACCCGGCGGCCGTGGGGCTGGCGTCGCGCTGGCTGGGCGGCCTCGGCCTCGGCCTGGCCCGCATCGCCGATCCGGCCGCGTTCTCCTGGGCCGGCCCGTGGATCGCCCGCGTCCCGGCACCCGGCCCGGACCGGTTCGTCGTCATGTACGGCGTGCCCTCCGGGGTGGTGTGGGATCCGGCCGGCGACGGCCAGGTCGACAACGCGGAGATCGCCGAGGGCTACCTGGTGGCGGCCGGTGACATCGCCCAGGCCCGGCCGGCGCTGCCGGCGGCCCCGGCGACCACCGGCCACGTGGAGCGGATCTCCGTCGCGCCCGCCGCCGGCGAGTCGATGCGCGCGCTGGAGGCCGCCCAGGCGCTGCCCGGCCGCGGCCTGGACGGCGACCGGTATCTGGCCGGGGCCGGCACCTTTCCCACCGGTCCCCCGGGGAGCGCGCTGACGCTGATCGAAGCCGAGGTGTGCGAATCCTTCGACCCGCCCCTGGGCCCGGACCAGCACCGGCGCAACATCGTCACCCGGGGCATCGCCCTCAACGACCTGCTCGGCCACGAGTTCACGCTCGGCGAGGTGCGCTGCCGGGGGATGCGGCTGTGCGAGCCGTGCACGGTCGTCCAGCGCTACGCCGGCCGTCCGGTCCTGCGCGAACTGGTCCACCGCGGCGGCCTGCGCGCCGACATCCTCGACGAGGGCGAGATCCGCGTCGGCGACGCGGTCCGGGCCCACGGCGGATGACGCTGATGACGAAGTTGCCCGCCACGGGCAGTTTCGTCATCACCGTTGCAGGGCGGGCAGCACCAGCGCCGAGGGATGCTCGGCGTCGTGGAGCACCTCCACATCGACGGGGAGCATCGATGCCGTCGTGGCGGCAGCCGGGTCCTCGCCGGTGTCGGGGTTGCGGGCGTACCGCGGATGGGCGCCGGAGGCCACCAGCAGGCGGATCCGATGCCCGGCGGCGAACCGGTGCGCGATCGGCCACAGGCGGAAGCTGACCCGCCACGTGCCGTCACCGGCCTGCTCATACCGGCCCGGCGCCACCGCGGTCAACGCGTCGGACACGTTGCGCGAGACCCCGGCGAGGTCCACGTCGCACACGCGCGCGAACAGGTCGAAGTTGGGCAGGCTCGCCCTCACCCACAGCTCCACCGAGACGTGTCCGATCGCCTCCACCGCCGTCGCCAGAGCCGGCCCGGTGTACACGAGGACGTCGTCCCGGGCCTCGAGCGGCGCGTTGTCGACGACCGCGGCGCGGGACAGCAGGATCGGCCCGCCCAGCGACGGCGTCGGATCGGCCGGGTCGTACCGGTAGCCGTCCCCGGCCCCGCCGTCGCCCGCGCCCGGCCCCGGGGCATCGTCGGTCAGCCCCTCACCGCCCAAGTGAAGCCGCCGCTCGCCCGTCCCCGGCGGGGGCCAGGACTCCAGGTCGCGCCAGCCGCCGCCGGCGCGCTCTCCGGTGATCATCAGGCGGACCGGGCTGCGGCGCACCAGCCGGTCGTCGCCGAGCAGGTGGGCGCGCATCCAGGCCAGCCCCTCGCGCTGCGCCGCCCCCATCAACTCGGGCGCCGTGTGGGTCCACGGGCCGATGAGCAGGTGCGGGGCCCGGCCCGCCGCCTGGAGCGCCTCGTAGTCCTCCAGCATCCAGGGCAGGAGGATGTCGTACCAGCCGCCCACGAACTGCACCGGCGCGGCGATCCGGCCGACGGTGGCCGAGAAGTCGCGCCGGGTCCAGTAGGGATCCTCCCGGCCGGTCCGGGCGAACGCCTCCCGGTACCAGCCAACCGCCGCGCCGGTGGCCCGCTCGTCAAGGTCGCCGAGCGGCAGTTCCGCCATCAGCGGCGGAAGGCTGCGCAGGGCGCGACCCATGGCCAGCAGGCCGAACCGGCGCTCCTGGGCGGCGATGATCACCATCCACGAGGCGACGTTCTCCAGCGACAGGCTGCCGCCCGGGTACGTGTGGCCGTGGAACTGGGAGGCGCTGACGTCGATCGACATCGCCGCCAGGTCATCCCCGGCGTCGGCGGCGATGGCCCACTGTACGAAGCCCAGGTAACTCGGGCCGATGGTGCCGAACCGCCCGGCGTGCCACGGCTGCGCGCGCAGCCAGCGGATCGTGGCCAGCCCGTCGTCGTGCTCGTCGAACGGGCTGAACTCGCCCTGCGATCCAAACGTCCCCCGGACGCTCTGGATGACGACCTGCAGCCCGCGCTCGGCCAGGAGCCGGCCCAGAAGAAGGCCGACGAACTGCCGGCGGCCGTAGGGCGAGCGGACCAGGACGGTGGGCTGGGGTACCGCCTCGGTGTCCCGCGCCACCCACCGGTCGGCCAGCAGCACCGCTCCGTCGTCCATCTCCACCGGCAGGTCGTGCCGGCAGACGACGTCCAGCGTGCGCGGCTGCGGCAAACGCATGCGCCGGGCCAGGATCCGGCTGGGCAGGCTCATCCGGCGATGGTATTCACCGGCGATCGGAGCGACGCGGGGCGGGCAGCGGCGATAATGCCCGCCATGCCCGACGAGGCTCCCCTGCGGAGGACGGCGAACGGTCAGGTGCCTGAGGGGTCCGGCTGGTTCGTCCTCAATGCGCAGGACGCCGTCTGGTCCGACGGGGATTTCGGGGCGTTCACGCGGTTTGAGGGCGAGGCCCGCTTTGCGCTCATCGGCGTCAACATCGGGGTGCTGCAACCCGGCCAGCCCTCCTGCTACTACCACGCCGAGAACGAGCAGGAGGACTTCCTCGTCCTGTACGGCGAGTGCCTGGTGCTGATAGAGGGCGAGGAGCGACGGCTGAAAGCCTGGGACTTCGTCCACTGCCCGCCCTGGACCAAGCACGTGTTCGTCGGCGCCGGCGACGGCCCGTGCGGGATCCTGGCGATCGGCACCCGCCTGTCCGACGAGGTGGTCTATCCGGAGTCCGAACTGGCCCGCCGGCACCGCGCCGGAGTGCTCCGCGAGACTCGCGACCCCAGTGCCGCGTACGCCGACATCAACGACGACACCGAGTTGCCCTACCAGCCGGGCTGGCTGCCGGAGGGCCAGTAGTGGCCGACGACCTGGCCGGCCGGACCATACTCATCACCGGCGCCACCACCGGGATCGGCCTGGCCACCGCGCACGCGCTGGCCGCGCGCGGCGCCACGCTCGTGCTGGCCTGCCGCTCGCAGGCCGGGGCGGCCGCGGCGATCGACGACGTCAGGGGTCGGACGGGCAACCAGCACCTCAGCTCGCTCCCGCTTGACCTGGGCGACCTGGCCTCGGTCCGGGACTGCGCTGCGGCGTTTGCCGCCGAGGATCGGCCGCTGCACGTCCTCATCAACAACGCCGGGGTGGCCGGCGGACGCGGCACGACGCCCAGCGGGTTCGAGCTGGCGTTCGGCACCAACCACGTGGGGCCGTTCCTGCTCACCGCGCTGCTGCTCGACCGGCTCACCGCGGCCGCTCCGGCCAGAATTGTCAACGTCGCCTCCGACGCCCATTTCTCGGCCCACGGCATCGACTTCGACGCCGTGCGCCGCCCGACGCGCTCGCGGACCGGCATGGCCGAGTACGGCGTGTCGAAGCTGGCCAACGTGCTGCACGCCCAGGAGCTGGGCCGGCGGCTGGACGGGACCGGCGTCACCACGTATGCGCTGCATCCGGGGGTCATCGCCTCGGACATCTGGCGGCGGGTGCCGTGGCCGGTCCGGCCGATCATGAAGCTGCGCATGAGCTCGACCGAGGAGGGCGCGCGGACCCCGGTGTACTGCGCCACGGCACCGGAGCTGGCCGGCGAGACCGGCGGCTACTACGTGGCCGGCCGCCGCAAGGAACCGTCGGCCGCGGCGACGCGAGAGCTCGCCGCCGCCCTGTGGGAGCACAGCGTCGCCTGGACCAGCGACGCCCAGGCGGCGGCGTCAGCCTGATCCGTCGCCGTCGGGCAGCCGCCACCCAGGGCCGCACGGCAGCCTGAGCGCCGCCTCCGGGCCCCACGACCCGGTCGCGTAAGGCGTCAGTGCCGGCGGGTCGTCGATGACCGGCGCGCACACCTCCCACAGCCGCTCGATCTGCTCGGCGCGGGTGAACAGCAGCCGCTCCTGAAGCATCACGTCGTGCAGCAGCCGCTCGTAGGCCTCCAGCCCGTCGGCGCCGCCGAACGCCTGCTCGACGTTCAGCGTCAGCGCCGCCCGGCCGAGATCGATGACCGGCCCGGGCACCTTGGCCTGGACCTCGATCTTGATCTCCGGGTCGTCGGAGAGCTCGAATACCAACTCGCTGGGCCGCACCGTCTCCTGCGGGTCCTGGTTGGGAAAGATGCGCAGGGGCGCGTCGGTCAGGCCGATGGTGACCGTCCGCCGTCCCTGGGCGAGCGCCTTGCCCGTGCGGAGGTAGAACGGGACGCCGCTCCAGCGCCACGTGTCGACCCACACCTCGAGCGCGGCGAACGTCTCCACCCGCGAGTCCGGGGCGACGTCGTGCTCGTCGCGATAGCCGTCGTACTGGCCGAACACCACCCGGTCGCGGTCGAGCGGGCGGATGGACTGAAACAGCTTGGTCCGCTCCACGTGCAGCGGCTCGGCCTCGATCCGGGTGGGCGGCTCCAGCGCGACGATCCCCAGGATCTGCAGCAGGTGCGTGACGACCATGTCGCGAAACGCGCCGGTCTGCTCGTAGAACCCGGCGCGGCCCTGGATGTCCAGCGCCTCCGGGACGTCGATCTGGACGTAGGCCACGTGGTCGCGGTTCCAGATGGGCTCGAACATGCCGTTGGCGAACCGGAGCGCCAGGATGTTCTGGGCCGCCTCCTTGCCGAGGTAGTGGTCGATCCGGTAGATCGACTTTTCGTCCAGCACCGAGTGGAGCGTGGCGTTGAGCCGGCGCGCGCTCTCCAGATCGTGGCCGAACGGCTTCTCCACCACCAGCGAGGCGTGATCGGCGATCCCGCTGCGGCCGAGCATGGTGACCATCCCCTGCATTGCCGACGGCGGGACCGACAGATACACGAGGCGGTTGCCCTCGGCGCCGATCTCCCGCTCGGCGCCGGCGACGGCGGAGGCCAGTTCGGATCCGTCCTCGGCGCTCGACGTCACGAAGCTCAGCCGGGAGCCGAACTCGCCCCAGTGCTCGGCCATCTCGCATCGACCGTGATCGCTCAGCGCCTGCTCCACGATCGCCCGGAACTCGTCGTCGCCGCCCGGCGAGTGCCGGCCCGAGCCGATGATCCGGAAGTCCCGCGGCATGAGCCCCTCACAGTGGAGCCGGAAGAACCCGGGCAGGAGCTTGCGCTTGGCCAGATCGCCGGTGGCGCCGAACAGGACCAGGACGCGATTGGACGGGCGCTGAGCGGGAATCCGTATCGGCATTCGGGCCTACCCTACCTCGCGCCGGCGCCCGCCCGGGCGGTGACGGCGCCGCCAACGTTGCGGCGACGTGTGCGCCGCGTTTGGTGGTTGTTGCACCGGCTTTCGGCGGCCCGGCGGGGGTCGATACTGGGCTGATGCTGGTCCGAGCAACGCCCCCCGGCGCCCGGGGACGGTGGCGCTGGACGCTGGCGGCTGCGCTGATCGCCGCGATCGTGTTCATCGCCTCGGCGGTGGCCGTGTCGGCCGCGTCGGAGCTGTTCGAAGCGCCGGCGGCGCGCGCCCACGCCCGCGGACACCGCCATCGCCCGGCTCGAACCGCGCCGGCTCAGGTGACGGTGTCGGCGCAGGCCGCGATGTACCCGGTGCCCCGGTCGTTCCTGGGGCTCTCCACCGAGTACTGGTCGCTGCCCGAGTGGGCATCGCAGATGCCGCTGCTGGAGCGCGTCTTCTCGCTCCTCCACGTCTCGGGCGGCGGCCCGCTCGTCCTCCGGGTCGGGGGCGACTCGGCCGACCATTCGTTCTGGGATCCCGATCAGTCCCGGATGCCCCGGTGGGCGTTCACGCTCGAGCCCAGCCTGCTGGGGCAGACGCGCCAGCTCATCCGAGCTCTCGGCGTGCGGCTGATCCTGGACCTCAACCTCATCACCGAGTCCCCGGCCCAGGCGACCCGGTGGGCCCGGGCGGCCGAGGCGGCGCTCCCGCGCAGCAGCATCGCCGGGTTCGAGATCGGCAACGAGCCGGACATCTACGTCCGCCGCGCCTGGACTGGGATCATGACCGGCGGCCAGTTTCTGGGCCGCCCGCTGCCCAACGCGCTCACCCCCGCCGACTACGCGCACGATTTCCGGGCCTACGCCGCGGCGCTCCGGCAGGTCGCTCCCGGCGCCACGCTGGCCGGGCCGGCGCTGGCCCGGCCGACCGCCCACGCCGGCTGGGTGCGGACGCTGATCGCCGGCGACCCCGGCGCACTGGGGATGGTGACCGTCCACCGGTACCCGCTCTCCGGCTGCACCCGCCACCGCTCCAGCACCGCCTATCCCACCATCGGCCGGCTGCTCAGCCCGGAACTGGCCCAGGGCATGGCGGCGGCGCTGAGGCCGGTCATCGACGCCGCCCACGCCGCCGGCCTGCCGCTCCGGATGACCGAGCTCAACTCGGTCAACTGCGGCGGCCGGGCCGGAATCAGCAACACGTTCGCCACCGCGCTCTGGGCTCCGGACGCCCTGTTCGCCCTGCTGCGGGCGGGCGTGGACGGCGTCAACCTGCACGTCCGGGCCAACACGATCAACGCCCCGTTTGCGATCGCCGCCGGAGGCCTCGACGCCCGCCCACTGCTGTACGGCCTGATCCTGTTCCGCCGCGCGCTCGGCCCGCGGGCCCGCCTCATCGTGCCGGCCGTCCACGCCCCGCCGGCACTCGATCTCGCCGCCTACGCGGTCCGCACCGGAGCCGACACCCTCCACGTGGTCCTGATCGACAAGGGGCCACGGTCGGTGCGAGTGACGCTGCGGCTGCCGGCGACCGCCGCCGCGTCCGTGCAGCGGCTGACCGCGCCGTCGGCCGCGTCACGCTCCGGAGTGACGTTCGCCGGGCGCCGACTCGACCGGGCCGGGCAGTGGATCGGACCGCCCGTCCATCAGCGCGTGGCCGGCCGCGACGGCGTCTACACCGTCGAGATCCGGCACGCCTCGGCCGCCCTGGTGAGCGTGTCCGTGAAGCGCGGCGCGCTGGGGGCTACTGGTGTCCGGCCACCGCGTGCGGCCGGTAGAGCTCCTCGAGCCGCCCGATCTCGTCGGCGCTGAGCTCTAGCTGCTCGGCCTCGAGTGCGTCCTGGAGGTGCTCAAGCCGGGTGGCGCCGATGATGGGGGCGGTCACACCCGGTCGGTGGAGCAGCCAGGCCAGCGCCACCTGCGCGGTCGGCACCCCTCGGGCGGCCGCCACCTCGTCGGCCCGCTCCACGACATCGAAGTCGACCTCGGGCCGGTACAGCGTCTCGGCGAACGCGTCGGTCTGGGCCCGCGGGGTCCGGCGCTCGCCCGAGCGCGAGCGGTTGCCGGTCAGCATCCCGCGCGCGAGCGGGCTCCACGGGATGACCCCGATCCCCTGGTCGATGCACTGGGGGATCATCTCGCGCTCCTCCTCGCGGTAGATGAGGTTGTAGTGGTTCTGCATGGACACGAACCGCGTGATCGCCGCCGCCTGGGCCTTGGCGAACTGCCAGGCGAACATGCTGCTGGCGCCGATGTAGCGCGCCTTGCCCGCCCTGACGACGTCGTGCAGCGCGTCCATCGTCTCCTCCACCGGCGTCCGCGGGTCGAAGCGGTGGATCTGGTACAGGTCGACGTAGTCGAGCTCCAGGCGCGACAGCGAGGCGTCGATCGACGCCATGATGTGCTTGCGGGAGAGGCCCTGGCCGTTCTCGCCGGGCATCGTCCGGCCATTGACCTTGGTGGCCACGACGTACTCCTCCCGCATGCCGAACAGCTTCTTGAGCAGGCGTCCCGTGAGGATCTCGCTCTGGCCGCCGTTGTACACGTCGGCGGTGTCGAAGAAGATGATCCCGCCCTCCACCGCGCGGCGCAGGATCGGCTCGGCGGCGGCCTCGTCCAGCGTCCACGGGCGGCTCTCGTGCTTGCCGTAGCTCATCATCCCGAGGCACAGCCTCGACACGCGCAGTCCCGTCCGGCCCAGGTTGACGTAGTCCATTCGCGCTCCTTGGTGTGAGTACGTTGCCGACTGACATAGCAGGCCGCGGCGGGCGGATTGGCGGGCGACGCGGCGAGGTGATAGGTTGCCGCCGCCATTTGGACGTGGCTAGGCCGTCACGGCCCCGGGACAGTCCGCACACACATTGAGGGAGGGGATGTGCGAGTACTCGGAAGAGTGACGGTCTCGGCTGCCGTGACCACGGCAGCGTTGGCGCTCAGCGCCGCGGGCACGGCGGGCGCGGCGGGTTCACACCACCGCGCCGCGGGGCGCAACCTGCGCGCCCTGCGCCGCGAGCTGGCGCTCCAGGCGCACGCCCAGACACCCAAGCGCGCGGGCCACACCACCAGCCGGACCGCGGACGACAACGACCTGGCCGACCAGCAGGACCAGTGGGACTTCGAGCGCACCGCGCCCGCGGCGGCGGTCTCCGGCCAGGCGCTCGTCGACGCGTCGCAGCAGGCGGCCGGCCTGAGCACGGTCGGCGGTAGCTGGCAGGACGTGACGACGCAGCCCTACAACGCCCAACCGTCCAACTACACCGACCCGGTCTGGTCCAACGTTGGCGCCGGCTGGGCGCTGGTCGGCGGCCGCACCACCGCCCTGGCTCAGACGCCGGACGGCGCCTGGTTCGCCGGCACCGCCGACGGAGGCGTTTGGCGCTCCACCGATCAGGGCAAGACGTGGACCCCGGAGTTCGACTCGATGCCGAGCCTCTCGATCGGCGCGCTGGCGGTCAACCCCACCGACGGCTCGCTCTGGGTCGGCACCGGCGAGGCCAACCAGTCCCAGGACAGCTATGCCGGCACCGGTGTGTACCGCTCCACCGACGGCGGGCGCACGTTCCAGCGCGTCGGCAACGCCGCCGACGGGAGCAACCCGCTCGTGTCGCACACGGTCTTCCAGATCGCGTTCGATCCGACCGGCGTCGCGTATGCGGCCACCGACAACGGCCTGTTCCGCTTCTCGCCGTCCTCCGGGCAGTGGACCGAGGTGCTCGATCCGGCAGGCGCCAACGACTTTCCGCCCTACGACAACCAGACGACGACGGTGGCGGTGGTCCCGGGCTCACGCGGGCGCGACGTCATCACGGCCATTGGCTGGCACGGTCCGGGCAACACTCAGAACAACGGCTTCTATGAGTCGACCAACGGCGGCACCAACTTCCGCCAGGTGACCCCCGGTGGCGACATCAACGCCAGCGACATCGGCCGCACCACGTTCGCCTACTCAGCCAACGGCGCCAAGCTGTACGCCATCGTCCAGTCGCCGGCGGCCCAGGCGAAGGGCAGCATCAGCGTGCTCCAGGGCATCTTCTCCGTCACGGGATCGTCGAACAAGGCGGCCAACGTCGCCGGCCCGTGGACGGAGGTCGCGAGCCCGGCGAAGCTGTCCGGTTCGGGCTCGGCCAACGCCTACGGGCCCAACAGCGTGGGCGCCCAGGCCTGGTACAACCAGGACCTCGCGGTCGACCCGAACAACCCCAACCACGTGTACGCCGGGCTGGAAGAGGTGTTCGAGTCCACCGACGGCGGCAGCAGCTGGGTGACCGCCAGTCCGTACTGGAACTACGGCCTGGCCTGCGGGTCGTCGTGCCCCAACACCACGCACCCGGACCAGCACGCGATGATGATCGCCAACAACCAGATCGTCATCGGCAACGACGGCGGCGTGTACAGCCGGGCGCTGTCCGACGCTCAGCAGTACGGCGGTTGGTCGGACCTCAACGCCACGCTCGGCTCCTGGCAGTACTACGACGCCCGGGCCGGCCAATTGGGCGGCCACGGGCTCGGCGTGTGGGGCGGGCTCCAGGACAACGGGACGTCGCTGCTGGCCAGCGGCTCCTCGCAGATGGTCGAGCCGGCGGGCGGCGACGGGTTCGACGTCATCGTCGACCCCAAGAACGCCAACCGGATGGTGGGCGAGTACACCGACGGAACGATGTACGCCAGCACCGACGGCGGCCATGCGTTCGCCAACGACATCAGCCCCGGCTGCGTGGCCCAGCAGACGTACGGGATGACGCCGCTGCCGAACTGCGACGCGGGGTTCCGGTTCGTGGCGCCGCTCGCCCAGGATCAGCAGGACGCGAGCACCTGGGTCACCGGGGGCCAGTACGTGTGGGTCTCCCACGCCGGCTGGAACACGACCTGCACCGCGTCGAAGTGCACGTGGCAGCAGGCGTTCAACACCGGCGCCAACAACGCGGTGACGGCGGTCTCCTCGGCCCAGGGCGGCGGCATCATCTATGCCGCCTGGGTCGCCGGCGGCGGCAACCCAGGGCCGGGCTTCGCTTCCGGGATCGCCACCAACTACGGCGGCCAGTGGCACCAGGTGAGCACTGCGGGACTGCCGAACCGCTACATCGCCGGCGTGACCGTCGATCCGTCCAACCCGGCGCATGCCTACGCCGTCTTCAACGGCTACTCGCGCCGGTTCATCCCGGGCGGCGGTACCGGTCACGTCTACGAGACGCTGGACGGCGGCCAGTCGTGGAAGGACATCTCGGGCAACCTGCCGGACATCGCCTCCGATGCCCTGGTGCTGTCCGGGCACCAAATGGCCCTGGCCACCGACCTGGGGATGTACACAGCCACCGAGGGGCAGGGCGCGACCACCCAGTGGTCGCGGCTTGGCACCGGCCTGCCCAACGCGACGGTCGACGATGTCACCCCCGGGCCCAGCGGCTACATCTACGCGGCCACCCACGGCCGCGGGATCTGGCGGCTGGCGCTGGGGGGCTGATCTGACGCTGCGGCGGCGGGCGCCCAGACGAGCGCCCGCCGCCCCAAGGGTCAGCGACGGCCAATGAACCCGGGCTGCCGGCGGCCCGGCGCACGGGGGCCGGGGGATATTTCTGGTCCTATGCGGGAGTTTTGCCCCACATCCCCGGCGGGACGGGCTCCCGGACTCCCCTTCGGCGCCGGTCCTACCCGCTTCGGTCCACCGGCAGCCCGGCCGCTACTGGAAAATCTCCGTGGTGCAGTCGCCGCCCGGCAGGTGGATCTCGTGCGGACGGGCGCCCTCGGCCTGTTCGTGGAAGTCGACGAAGAAGCCCGGGTCGAGCGCGTAGGTGCCGTCGGCCTGCCGGTCCAGCTTGGTCAGCCACCCCTCGATGCCGGGATAGAACTGGTTGTCCCACGTCGAGTACAGCGAGTTGGACACGTAGACCCGGTCGCCGTCCAGCGAGTTCTGGATCATCTGCGGGCCGCCGTTGAGCGGCCCCGTCGCCTTGGGGTGTCCGCCGTCTCGGCCGAGCAGGCCGCCCAGCCAGACCTGGGAGCGCAGCTGGGGATGGGTGGGATCGGAGACGTCGTAGTGGCGCAGGTCCCCGTGCAGCCAGTTGGACAGGAACAGGTCCCGGTCGTCGAGCGATAGCACCAGATCGGTGATCAGGCCCGGCACCCCGCCCTCCAGCGGCCACCCCTCCAGCTCCTCGTTGGCGACGTCGATCACCTTGCCGGCCGACCAGGTCCCGTTGTCCTTGTGGAAGCGAATGATGTTGCTGGACAGGGTGGCGCCCACGAAGCCCTGCAGCGAGTCGGGGTCGTGCTGCCAGCGGATCTCCAGCGGGATCAGCCCCTCGTCACCCAGATCGATCGTCTGCACCATCGCCCGCCGCTCCAGATCCCAGAAGTGCAGGCGGCGGCCGTACTTGCCCGCCGCCACGTCGGCCGGGTTGAAGCCGTCCTGGAACGTGTTGGGCGCGCCCCACTCGCTGGACACCAGCGTGTTCTGCCGCGGCTGATACCAGAAGTCGTACATGAACTGAAGGCCGTCGGTCTCCCGCTCCCAGCGTTCGGCGATGCTGAAATCGCGGGCGTCGAGCACGGCGAACCCGCCGGGCGTGTTGCCGTCGGCGTCGCCGAGCATCGAGACCGTGACGATGTCGCCGGGCATGCAGTGCACCGTGTGCGGCGCGCTCAGCCCCAGCTTCTCCTTGATCTCGTCGCCCTCGATGACGTTCTTGATCCGGGGCGCCCGCGGGTCGGAGATGTCCAGCATGTGGATCCGTGACGACCGCAGGCCGGGGACGACCATCGTGTCGCGGCTGAGCTGCGAGTGGCACGCCGACGAGCAGGCGTTCCAGCCGAAGTGATGCAGCTCGTCACCGACGTTCGGCATCTCTGTGCGGTGGACGATCTGACCGAAGCTGGACGAGCTCGGCTCGACGTCGACGACCGCGATGAAGTCCGGCCGGTCGATCCCCGTTCCCTCGTACAGAGAAGCGACGTATACGAACTGTTCGGGTGGCTGCTCGCGAGCCACCGCCGGCGAGGCGTAGCCGGGCCCGTTGTGCTCGTGATCACCGTCCGGATGAGCGTCCATGGCGAGCTCCTTGGGTTGGGTGGCGCGGGCTCACCAGCTTAGGGGACCGGCGACTGATCGGCTTGGGCCTGCGGTCTAAGCCGGCACACTCCGCTCGGCCAGGTGCTGTCCTACCTTCCGCTTGACCCGCTGGAGCGCGTTGTCCACCGTCTTGCAGTCGCACCCGATTCGCCGGCCCACTTCCTCGTAGGAATGGCCGTCGAGGTACAGCGCGAGCACGCGCGACTCGAGTTCTGACAGCGCGGTCGAGATGCACGCCACGAGCGCGCGCAGTTCCTCCGAGCTGATCACCTGGTTGACCGGGTCGTGGACCGGCGATCCCGGGATGATCTCGTCAAGCGTCGGCTCGCCATCGGCGGCCGCGGCCGGCGAGCTCGAGAACGACACGTACTGGTTCAGCGGCGAGTGCTTGTTCCGAGTCGCGGTCTTCACGGCCGTGATGATCTGGCGCGTGATGCACAGCTCGGCGAAGTTCCGGAAGCTGGACTCACGGTCGGTGCGGTAGTCGCGGACCGCCTTGTAGAGCCCCACGAGGCCTTCCTGGATCAGATCGTCCGCGTCGCCGCCCGCAAGGAAGTAGGACGAGGCCTTCAGCCGGACGAATCCGTAGTAGCGGCGCACGATGCAGTCGTACGCGACCGCGTTTCCCTGCTTGGCAAGGGCGATCAGATAGCCATCCTCAACCTGAAGTTGAGGGTGGGAGTAAGGGGAAAGCCGTGCCACGAGTCGTCCCTTCTCGACCCTGCGAGCGGATCGGTCGGAAATCGTGACGCACTACCTCCCCTGGCGCCTATCTGGGTTTCGGTGCAGCCAGCCGAGCGGCGCACCCTCAAGCAAAACTGAGTCTAAAGCTTTACTCCACCGTTATGCTGCTGTCGCGAGCTTGACATAGCAATGCGTGGATGTCAAGCGTGGCTCCGGTGCTGTCCCCCTCGTCAGACGGCTACGCCGCAGGCAACAGCTCTGGGCCGTCGGGACCGTCGCGGACTTCCCAGCCGTGCGCCCTGATCGCGTCGCGCAGCCGGTCGGCCTCGGCGTAGTCGCGCGCCGCTCGGGCTCGTTCCCGGGCCTCGGATAGCTCCGTCACATCGGCTGGAGCATCAGTCGCGACCACGTCGAGCAGGTTCGCTAACGCGAGCACGCCAAGCATCTCGCGCAGATCGGCGTCGCCCGCGCCCGGCTCCCCGCGGTTGGCCTCCCGGACCCACTCGAACAC
>JBPYFQ010000101.1:0-21335 GCA_051985625.1 Solirubrobacteraceae bacterium | reverse complement strand
CGCCGTCGAGGATCGCCAGCCCGTCGGCGGCCAGTCCGGCGGCCACCGGGCGATCCGCCTCCGTCACCCGGACCGCGCCCTCGGCGATGACCCGGCGCAGCAGCCGGCCGCGCCGCTGGCGGACGCTTCCCTCAAAGCGCGGCTGACGGCGCCCGGCGGGCAGCGACCCGGGCGCCTCCGGCCCGCCGCACCCGGCGCTCACCGGACAGGCCTCGCACCGGGGCCGAGACGAACAGATCCGCTGGCCGAACTCCATGATCGCCTGGCCGCCCCGCCACGCGTCGCCGGAGATGTCGACCCCGTCCGGGAACCGCCGCCGGAGGACGCGCCGGACGTTGACGTCAAGCGGGAGCACCGGCTCCTCCAGGGCAAAGCAGCGCACCGCGGCCGCTACATAGGCGCCCACGCCCGGGAGGTCGGTCAGGTCGTCCGGCCAGCCGGCCTCGGCGATGATGCGCGCCGACCGGTGCAGGTCGCGGGCGCGCCGGGGATAGCCGAGGCCCTGCCAGACGGACAGCACGTCGGCGAGCCGGGCCGCCGCCAGTGCCTCCACCGTGGGCCACCGATCCATCCAACGCGTCCAGGCGGGCGCCGTGCGACCGACCGTCGTCTGGACCGACATCACCTCGGCCACCCAGACGGCGTAGACATCCCGGGTGGCGCGCCACGGAAGATCGCGGGCGTTGTCGGTCCACCAGTCGAGGACAGCCGCCACGTCGGGGTCGGCCGTTCCGGGGGCTGATTCGCCGAACGTCGGTGCGAGTCCCACAGCGCGGAGCCTATGCACGTCATCCATATGGGGTGATCTAACCGGCGCCCCGGCCGCCTACCCTGCCCGCATGACCGCCACCGGCTACCCGGCGCGGGCGCCTGCGGCCGCCGCGACTCCAGGGCTGTTCGGCCGGGTCATGGGGCTGGTGGCGCTGACGGTGGGGTTCGCCACGCTGGGCGTCTGGCTCATGCGTGACTACTCCGGCTCTGCCTGGTTCATCGCCTGGCTGCTGGCGCTGGGCTGCCTGGTCGGCCTGAACGTCGCCAGCGGGCGCGGAAACACCGGTCTGGCGCTCACGCTCCTGTTCGCCTTCGGGCTGCTGATCGGCATCAGCGTCTCCGCCACCGTCCGCTACTACTCGGCCACCGACCCCACCGCCGTCCGCCAGGCATTCGGTGCCACCGCGCTGTTCGTGGGGGGCCTGGGCGCCGGCGGCTATGCCATCCGCCGCGACCTGTCGTTCCTGTATCGCATCTTGTTCTGGCTGCTGCTGGGGCTGATCGCCGCCAGCCTGGTGCTGATCTTCGTCCACATCCCGGCCGCCTACACCGCGTGGACCGTCATCGGCCTGGGGATCTTCGGGCTCTACACGGTCGTCGACTTCAACCGGCTGCGGCGGGCCGGCACCGGCGAGGCGATCCCGCTGGCGGCGGGGATCTTTCTCGACATCCTGAACATCTTCCTGCTCTTCCTGAACCTGTTCGGGAATTCCCGCTGATCACAGCCGGCCCGAGGGCGAGCACCCCGACCCGAGGAGGCAGTTGGAGCGCTGATCGCCGCCGACGCAGCCTGGGATAGGGAGCGCCCCCAGACGGGTAGCAGTGGACCGTGATTCAGATCTCCGACGACGACCTGCGCCAGGGCTGCGAGCGCGCCCAGGACCTGTTCCGGCTCAACCGGTTGCGAAATCACGACGAGGCGGCCGAGAGCTTCGACGCGGTCTACCGCGCGCTCGGCCTCGACTCCGACATGCGCGAGCGCCTGCAGGCGACGCTGCTCGACCTGGTGCCGGTCCGGGGCGTTCCGGTGATCGAGTCGACGGCGGTCACCTCGATGCTGGCCGGAGTGCTGGTGGGACTCCTGATCGCCGACAGCTCGCTGCCCGGCGAGGAGCTCGACCTGCCGGTCGTGCCCGGCCACTGAACCGCCCCCTCGGGCCGCTCATCCACCTGACATGACGTGCGGCGCGCTGCCGTCCGGCGCGCTGCCGTGACGCCCACGCGCGCGATGATGCGCGACCCGGACGCTCTCCATCTCCGGGGGCCGGTGGCGTCCGCGCGTCTCATACCAGCGCGCGTAGCGCCGGGCCAGCGGGGCCGCGGTCGCGCCGTGGGCCAGCACCGAGAGCCCAACGGTCAGGTATGCGGTCTCCAGGATGGTCTGGGTCCCCGACAGGTGCGCGTCCTCGACCACGATCACGGCGAACACGATCGATGCCAGCCCGCGTGGACCGAACCAGCCGAGGAAGGCGACCGTCTGTCTTCGGGCGCCGCTGCCGGCCAGGGCGATCGCGACCGGCAGCATCCGGACGACGGTCAGGCTGAGGACCGCATACAGGACGACCCGCCAGCCGACGTGTTCCAGGGCCGGGCCAAGCAGGATCGCGCCGAACATCAGGAACGTGACGCCGCCCAGTAGGCCGCCGATCTCCTCGTTGAGCCGGGAGGCGGCCTCCGACTCGGCGCTGACCAGGCCGCCGAACACCGCTCCGGCCACGAACGCCGCGATGAAGCCGGACCCGCCCAGCGCGGCCGCCACGCCGTAGGCCAGACCAGCGCCGGCGACCGGGATGACCTGCAGCCACGGGCCGCTGATCAGGTTCCGGCGGATGCCGACCGCGAGCACGGCGGCCGCGGCCAACCCGGCTCCCGCCCCACCGAGAAGCCCGTAGCCGATCTCCTCGGCCACGATGCTCACCGCGTGCGCGCCGGTGGCCGCCTTCCCTTCCACGTCAGCTGCGGCCAGGGCGATCAGCAGCAGCGGCACGCAGATGCCGTCGTTGAGCCCACTCTCGACGTTGAGTCCCTGCCGGATGCGCGAGGGAAGGCGGGGCTCGGTCACCACCGCCTGTCCCAGCGCGGCGTCCGTGGGCGCCAGCAGGACGGCGAGGACGACGGCCTCCCACGTGTCCAGAGCGCCGAACAGCGCGGCGGCCAGGACGGCGCCGGCCACGATCGTCAGTGGAAGCCCGATGCCGAGTAGCCGGAGCGGCACCGAGTACTCGCGCGCCAGGCGCCGCAGCTTGATCCGGGAGGCATCGGCGAACAACACCACCGCCAGCGTCGCCTCGGCGAGCGTCCGCACCGTCGAGCCCGTGGGGGCGCTCGTCAGCTCGTCGGCCACCAGCGGCCCCGTCAGGAGGCCAATCGCCACGAATGCCATCGCGGGGGTCACCGGCGTGTCGGTGAGCCGGCGCGAGACACCCGCCACCAACAGCAGAGCTCCGGCAACGATCGGCAACTGCCAGGTCACGACGGACTCAGCATCGTCCGCCCCACGACGTTGACATCCCCCGGATCAGGTGACGTCGACAGATCGGTTCGGCCGGCTCGCCTCATCCATACCGGGTGAAGACGACGACGACGTCACGGTGCACCCTGAGCGTGGGCACATCGACCCCCCGGGAGAGAGAGGTATCCATGGGTGACAGCAGAGGCGGCGGCCGCGCCGCGTTGGTGGCGGTGCTCTTGACAATCGACGGGATCCTGAACGTCATCTACGGCATCGCGGCGATCGGCAACTCGGCGTTCCTCGACCACCCCACCCACTACCTCATCGGTCAGCTCCACGCCTGGGGGTGGGTGTCGCTCATCCTCGGCGTACTGGAGTTCGTCGCCGCCGCGTCGGTCCTGCGGGGCAACGCATTCGGGCGGTGGTTCGGGATCGCCGTCGGCTGCCTGGTCGTGATCGGCGCCCTGCTGGACATGCCGGCACAGCCCCTCTGGTCTCTGGCCGTGATCGGGATCAGCATCTGGATCATCGCCGGCCTGGCGAGCTACCGCGACGCGTCACCGGAGTCGCTCGACCTGTCGCTGGGACCTGAGACGGCGCCCCCGGTCGGCCCGCGCGCTCCGGCCTGAGACGGCGCCGCGCGCCGGTCACCGGTCGCGGCCGAGCACCATCCCCTCGCCGAGGGCCATGGCCACCAGCTGCGCCCGGGAGCGCGCTCCCGACTTGCGCATGGCGTTGCGGACATGGGTGCGCACGGTGTTGTGCGCCAGGTGCAGCTCCTGAGCGATCTCGCTGCCACTCAGGCCGACGGCGATGAGCTCCACCACGTCGAGCTCCCGGGCGGTCAGCGCCGCGGCGGACGGCGACGCGACAACCGGACCCTCCGGGCGGCGACGGCGGCGACTGACCCCGGTGACCACCACCAACATCAACCGCCGCCCGGTCACCATCTCGGGGTGGCCGGCGAACTCCACCGTGAGGCGCGCTCCGTCCGCGCGGATGACGTCGACCACGCCCGAGAACTGGGAGCGCTCCAGGGTGTCGCGCCACTCGCTGGACGACATGACCGGCCCGTCGACGACGAAGTCGTAGACCGGCAGCCGGACGAGCTCGTCGCGCCGGTAGCCGATGAGCTGGACATAGGCGCCGTTCACCTCAACGTGATGGCGCCGGTCGTCGAGCAGGGCCATCGCGTTGCGGGAGCGCTTGAACGCGTCCCAGAACAGGCCCTCCCAGCCCGACGGACCCGGGCGCGCGCCCGGAGCGGGGTCCTGCGGCGTACGGCTGGACGTGATGGCGGTCACGGCCCCCCTTTGGCGTGTCGCCGAAGTCTAACCGCCGTTGCCACCCACGCCGGGTGGTGGTTTGCCGCACCAGGGGTCGCCACGCACGCCGGGTGGTGGTTCCCCCGGAGGGGTCCGCATCCGCCGGACAGTTAGAATCTGACGTGGGACCAGCGGAAACCGGGAGCCATCGGGGGACTCCGGAGATGACGTGGGCTGACTTGAGGTTGCGCAGCAGCGGCTTGCGCGCGACGATCGATGACGATCAGGCACCGGACGTCGGGGCGGCGCGTGTCCCGGCGCCTGTGCCAGCCGCGTGGTTGCCCGGGCGCGGCGTCGGACGCCGGGCGCGGGCGCGCGTGCACAGCGTCGGCCCTGGCTGGCGCCCGGTCGCGTTCGGAGCGGGTGCGGCGGGGACGCTCGGCCTGACCGCCGGAGCGGTCGTGATCGGCGCCACCAGCCCGATCGTCGACCGTCCGGCGCTGTTCGTGACCCTGCGCGGCCTCATGTGCGTGGGGCTGCTGCTGGTGGCACTGGTCATGGGAGTGCGAAGCGCCGGCGGCCGGATGGCCGGCCAGGTGCTGGCGGCGACCGTGGCGTTCGCGTTCACCGGGTTGACCGCGGCGGACGCCGAACTGCCGTTCCTGATCGGACGGGTGACGGTCTCGGTGGCGCTGCTCCTGATCATCTACCTGTGCTTCTCGTATCCGACCGGCCGCATCGACGACCTCCCGTCCCGCCGGTTCATCGCGGCCTCGGCGAGCGCCATCGGCGCGCTGCTGGCGGCCAACCTGCTCCTGTCCAACGTGCCGCCGGTGGCGGGCCCGTTCGTGCGCTGCGCGGGGACCGCGTGCCCCTCCAACCCCATCAACGTGATCGCGCTGGGAACCGGTCCGAGCCGGGCGCTGTCGTCCGGGCTCGCCCTGACGGTGGCGGCCGCGATGGCCGCCACCGCCGCGATGCTGGCCCGGCGGGCGGTGCGGGCGACCCCGCTCCAGCGACGGAGCGTGGCGCCGCTGCTGATCTGGGCGTCGGCCGCCGCTCTGGGCTACGGGTTCTTCGTCACCGTACGCGCCTTTGATGAGCACGCTCGGCTGCTGGGCCCGGGCGCCGTGATCGTGGCGGCGATCATCACCGCGATGCCCCTGGCCCTGGCGCTGGCCATCACCCGCGGGCGCGTGTTTGCCATGAGCGCGGTCGAGCGGCTGATCGCCGATCTCGAGGCCGCGTCAAGCTTCGATCGGCTCCAGCAGACCATGGCGCGAGCCTTTCGGGATCCACAGCTCGAGTTGCTGCTCTGGAATGCGGCCGAGCAGGGCTACGTCGACGTCGACGGACGACCGGCCGACCCGTGGACGGTGGGCCCGGAGCGCGAGCTGGCCGTGGTGGGGCACGGCGGCGAGCGGCTGGCGATCATCGTCCACGATCCGGTCCTGCCGCCCGACGTGCTCGATGCCGCGGGCTCGGCCATCCGCATGGCGCTGGACAACGCCCGGCTGCAGGTGACGCTGTCGGCGTCGATCCGGGCGCTCGAGGCATCGCGCAAGCGCGTCGCCACGGCCGCCGACGAGGAGCGCCGGCGGATCGAGCGCGACCTCCACGACGGCGCCCAGCAGGGGCTGATCGCGGTCAGGATCCGCCTGCAGCTCCTGGAGGACGTCGCCCGCAGCGACCCACAGGCGGTGGCACCCGGGCTGGCCGACGCCGGTAGCCGGGTCCAGGCGGCCCTGGAGGAGATCCGGGACCTGGCCCACGGGATCTACCCGTCGGCTCTCGGCGACCTCGGCCTCCCCTATGCCCTGGCCGACGTGGCCCGGACTCTGCCCGTCCCCGTCGCGCTGCACACCGACCTCCCGCGCCGCCTCCCGCCGGAGGTGGAGACCGCCGTCTACTTCTGCTGCGTGGAGGCGCTGCAGAACGTGGCCAAGCACTGCAGCGCGGAGACGAGGGCGGAGCTGTCCCTGCGCGAGTCGGCTGACGGGCTGTACTTCGTGCTGACCGATTTCGGCCCCGGGTTCGATCCGGCGCTCATCGCCGGCTCCCACGGAATCACCGGAATGCAGGACCGGCTCGAGGCGGTGGGCGGCCGCCTCACCATCCACTCCGAGCCCGGACACGGCTGCCAGGTCAGCGGACACGTCCCGCTGCGCGCCTGACGCGGCACGGCCGCGCGTCACCTGGATGGGATGACGCCGCGTGCGCCGGGCGCTGCCACATTTGCGTGGCACATGCTCGCCGAAGGAGATCCGCGTGCCAGAGGGGCTGTCGGCGGCTGAGGTCGGCAAGGAGATCGCCGAGCACCGCAAGCACGGTGACGAGGCCAAGGAGTCAAAGGAGCGCCGCGATCGTCTGATCACCATCGTCGAGGCGATCGTGCTCTCGCTGGTGGCGGTCGTCGCCGCCTACTCGGGCTTCGCGGCGGCGAAATGGTCGACCGAGTCGTCGGTCTCGCTGGCCCGGGCGTCGGCACTGAGGACGAAGGCCAGCAAAGCCGACCTGGAGGGGCTGGTCACCCGGGTGCAGGACTCGGTCTCGTTCAACGCGTGGTTCACCGCGTTCGTGGCGGGCAACGCCAAGGCGCAGCAGATCGCGATCCACCGCCTGCGCCCCGGCTATCGGCCGGCGTTCCACGCCTGGCTGGCGACCGATCCAGCGCACAATCCGCAGGCGCCCCCCGGCCCGGCCTACATGCCACAGTACGTGATCCCGCAGGAAACGCTGGCGGCGGCCCAGGATCACGCGGCGGACGTGGAGTTCGCGCACGGCGAGTACGCCGGTGGCACCTCGGACAAGTACATCCGCGACACGGTGTTCCTGGCCACCGTGCTGTTCCTGGTCGGGATCAGCAGTCACTTCTCGCTCCGGCAGGCCCGCTATGGGCTGGTCGCCATCGCGTTGGCGCTGTTCGTGTTCTCCGTGACTCAGCTCGCCGGGCTACCCGCCCCGCCGTGATCAGGCCGCCGGCCGACGCCCCCGCCCGCCCGCGCGGCGCAGCGCGTCATCGGTCGTCGCCACCCCGGTCACGTACGCGGCGTGGGTGCCGATGCAGGTCGCCATTACATCGGCCGGCCAGCGCCACGGCGGCGGGGTCCGGCCGAGCAGGGGAAACAGCGACCAGGTGGCGCTCATCAGGGTGCCAGCGAAGATGAGGCTGGCCCACGGCTCGGAGAACCGGCGGCGCAGCAGCCCGTGCCATACGCCGAAGACCGACCCGTAGCTCCAGCGCAGCGCCAGGCCGAGGTCGCGATCCTCACGGTGGGTGACGTGGGGCAGGTGCATGATCCCGGCGACGATCTGCCCGGGGACCAGCGAGTCGTCGTAGTCCAGCGGCCCGCGATGCCGCCCCCGCAGCCGGCGCTCGGCGTCGTAGGCCAGCGTCATCGTGGCGGTGCCGGTAGTGCCGGCCAGGATGCTTCGGATCGGCCAGGGAACGGCGGTGCGCGACATGGATCCCTCCTCAGTGCCCGGGCAGCTCGATGACCCGGTCGACCAGGTCGAGCCCCTCTGTTCGATGCGTGATCAGCAAGATCGTCTTACCCGCGGTCGCCGCGAACACGTCGCGGAGGAGATCCTCGGCGGTGGCCGGGTCGAGATGGGCGGTTGGCTCGTCCAGGACCAGCACGGGCGCGTCGGCGAGCAGGGCCCGGGCCAGGACGATGCGCTGCCGCTGTCCCCCGGACAGCTCGCGGCCCTCCTCGCCCACCAAGGTGCCCAGCCCGGCCGGAAGCGTGCATACCCAGTCCCAGATCTGGGCCCGGCGCAGCGCCTCCTCCACCGCCCGGTCGTCCGCCTGCGGGCGCGCCAGCCGCACGTTCTCGCCGATGCCGGCCGAGAACAGGTGCGAGTCCTGGCCCGCCACCGAGATCACGCGCCGGACATCGGCCAGCCGGTACTGGCGCAGGTCGCGTCCGGCCAGCGTCACCCGCCCGGCTTCGGGATCGAGGAACCGCAGCAACAGGTTCACGATCGTCGTCTTCCCGGCCCCGCTCGGGCCTACCAGCGCCACGCGCTCACCGGCGCCGAGCCGCAGGCTGACGCCGGACAGCGCCGGGCGCGTCTGGCCGGGGTACCGGGCGCCCACGCCCTCCAGTGCCAGGGAAAACGCCCCGTTCACCCCGCGCGGGGGCGCGGCCGACGCTGCGGGATCCTGCACGGCCGGCTCGCGGTCGACGACCTCCAGGACGCGCCGCCCGGCGGCGAGCGTGGCGGCCAGCTCGCGCGCCGTGGCCGACAGCGGCGTCACCGCCTCGAATGACGCCACCGCCAGCAGCGCCAGTGCCGCGATCAGCACCCGGTCAAGCCGGCCGTCGGCGGAGGCCTGCACCGACACGGCCAGCACCGCGGCGACCGTGGCGCCGGTCACCATCAACGCCAGGCCGTCGCCGGCACCACCGGCGAGGGCGTCGCGCCGGGCCACCGTCACCGCGGCTTGGTCGGCGGCGCGGATACGGTCCAGGGCGGCCGCCTCGGCGCCGGCGGCCACCACCTCCCCGGCGCCGCGCATCAACTCGACCAGCTCGGCTGACAGGTCGCCGCGCGCCGTCGCCTCCCGCCGCCGGGCGCGCGCGCCCAGCCATCCGGACACCGCCGGCACGGCGAGTCCGCCGGCCAGCAGCCCGCCGGCCAGGAGCAAGCCTGCCGCGGGCAGGACGGCGGCGCTGGCTCCCACCGCCACCGCTCCGGCGAGCAGGGCCACCAGCGGCGGTCCGAGGCCGCGCAGGTACAGGTTCTGCAGGGAATCGACGTCGGCGACCATCCGGGAAAGGAGGTCCCCGGTGCGGTAGCCGGCCAGCTCGGCCGGCGCCAGCGGCTCGATCCGCTCAAAGAAGCGCACCCGCACTGCGCCGAGCATGCGCAGCGCCAGGTCGTGGGACCACAGCCGCTCCAGGTAACGCAGCACCGGCCGGCCCAGGCCGAAGAACTGCACGGCCACGATCGCCGTCATCAGCGACAGGATCGCCGGGCGCTCCGCCGCGCGGGAGATCAGGTAGCCGGCGGTCGCCATCAGCCCGACACCGAACAGGATGGTCAGGGCGCCCAGCACCGCCGCGACCACGCACCGCGACCACCGGACCCGGGTCAGCCGCAGGAGTGCGGGCACCGTGCGGCTCATGCGACCTGCCGCTCCCGCTCGGCCACCGCCGCCCCCGCCGCCAGGCGAACCACCCGGTCGGCCTCCCCCGCCAACTCCGGCCGGTGCGCTATCAGCAGCATCGTCCGCCCGTCGCCCAGCCGTCGCACTGCCCGGGCGACGGCCGCCGCGTTCGCCGGGTCCAGATCGGCGGTCGGCTCGTCCAGGATGGTGAGCGGAGCGTCGGCCAGGAAGGCCCGGGCCAGCCCGATACGGCGCCGCTCGCCGGCCGACAGGGATTGGGCCCCGTCGCCCACCCGGGTCGCATAGCCGTGAGGCAGCGCGCGGATGAACTCGTCGGCACCGGCCAGCGCCGCCGCGGCGCGGATCTCCGGCTGGGAGGCCGCGGGACGGCCCAGCGCGATGTTCTCGGCCACCGACGCGCGAAACAGCGTGGGATGCTGCGGAACCCAGGCCACCGAGCGCCGCCATGCCGCGCGGTCGCACTCGCGCAGGTCGATCCCGCCGATCGACACCCGGCCAATGGTCGGCTCCAGCAGGCCGAGCATCAGCCCGGCGACGGTGCTCTTGCCCGCGCCGCTCTCGCCCACCAGCGCCACCGTCTCGCCCGGGGCGAGCTCCAGGTCCAGGCCGTCGAGCACGCGCGCCGGGCGGGCCGGATACGAGAACGACACTCCCTCCAGGCAGACCGGGGCGTGCGCCGGGCTGGGCGCGCGCCGGGCCCCGCCCGGCTCCACGGCGGCGGGTGCATCCAAGAGCGCGAACGCGCGCTCGGCGATGGCCAGCCCGTCGGCACTGGCGTGATACTCCGCCCCCAGCCGGCGGAACGGGAGGTACAGCTCCGGCGCCAGCACGAGCACGGTCAGGCCCGCCTGAAGCCCCAGGCTCCCGCCGGCCAGCCGCACCCCGGCGGTCACCGCCACCAGGCCCACCCCCAGCGTCGCCGCCAGCTCCAGCACCGACCCGGACAGGAAGCTGATCCGCAGCGTCTCCATCGTGGCCCGGCGGTAGCGATCCGAGACCTCGCCGATGACGGCGGCCTGCGCCTCGGCCCGGCCGAATGCCCGCAGCGTGGGCAGTCCGCGCACCACGTCCAGGAAATGGCTCGACAGCCGCCGCAGAGCGTGCCAGCGCTCACGCGTGCGCTCCTCGGTGTAGGAACCGATCAGCCACATGAACACCGGCACCAGCGGTAGCGTCAACACCATGATCAGCGCCGCCTCCAGGTCGACCACCGCCACCCAGCCGACGACCAGCACCGGGACGATCGCGGCCAGGATCACCTGCGGCAGATAACGGGCGAAGTACCCCTCCAGCGCCTCGACCCCCTGCACCGCGATGGCCGCGATCTCCGCCCCGTCGGCCCCGTCGGTGGCCAGCGGGTCCGCGCGCAGTCGCTTCTCGACCAGCGCCAGGCGCAGCTCCGACAGCACGCTCCACGCCGCGCGGCGCCCCGCCACCTCCATCCCCCAGGCGAACCACCCGCGCGCCAGGAATAGCAGCGCCAGCACGGCGATCTGCGGCAGCAGCGCGCTGAGCGGTCGGCCGGCGAACGCCCGGGCGACGATCACCGCCAACAGCGTGCCCTGAGCCACGAGCGCCAGCCCGGTGGCGATGCCGAGGACCGTGTCGAGTACGAGCAGCGGCCGCACCGACCGCGTGCGGCGGATCAGACGTGGATCCAGCGCGCGCATCGCTACGTCAGCGAGACGCCGTGGCGCCGCTCGCTCCGCCGGCGGCTGCCGGCGGGGCGCCGACCTGGGTCACGGACGGGGGCGGCGCCGTCAACCGTCCGCGAAACACGTGGAACGACCAGCCCTGGTACAGGAGGACGATGGGGAAGAACAGCACCGCGACCACGGTCATGACCACCAGGCTGTAATGACCGGCCGCGGAGTTGTTCACGGTCAGGTTGTAGGCGTGGTTCGTACTTGACACCATGAGCCTCGGGTACAGGGCGATGAAGATCTGGCCGATGGCGGCGGCGATCGCAAACCCGGAGGCGACGAACGCCCACCCGTTGTAGTCACTGGTGGCGAGCGCGGTGGCGAAGATCACAGCGATGACGCCGAAGATCTGCGTCGGCTCCGGAACCGTCCCGCCACCGATCACGACCAGCGTCCACACCACCCAGGCGACGTTGGCGATGATCGCCACCACGCCGAGGACACGGCCGAAGGCTCGCGCCCGGTCGTGCAGGTCGCCGGTGGTGCGGAGCGCCAGGAAGGTGGCGCCGTGCAGGAGGCACAGGCAGAGCAGGCAGACGCCTGTCATCAGCCCGTACCCGGTGAGCAGGTCGACGAAGTCGCCCGTGAAGTCATGGTGGGCGTTGATCGGCAGACCGTGCAACAGATCGCCGAGGGCTACGCCGATCAGGAGCGGGATCAGCACGCTGCCGACCGCCAGTGCCCACGTCCACCCGGCGCGCCAGCGAGCGCTGTCGCGTTTGCCCCGGTACTCGAACGAGACCCCGCGTCCGAACAGCGCCACCAGCACCAGCACCAGCGCCAGATACAGCGCGGAGAACATCGTCGCGTACCAGCCCGGGAAAGCCGCGAACATCCCCGCTCCGGCGACGATCAGCCAGACCTCGTTGCCGTCCCACCAGGGGCCGATCGTGTTGATCTCAACCCGCCGCTCGGTCTCCGAGCGTCCGATGAACGGGTGCAGCGCGCCCACGCCGAAGTCGAACCCCTCCAGCACGAAGAAGCCGATCCACAGGACGGTGATGATGACGAACCAGATGGTGTGTAGCTGCATGGTGTCAGTAGGTGAGGGCAGGGGTGACGCCGGGCATCTCGCCGTCATCGGGTGCGGCTTGCGCGTCGGCCTCGGCCAGGCCCCGCCGCGAGTAGTGCAACATCAGCAACAGGTCGGCGGCCCCGAGAACGACGTACGAGGCCACGAACGCAGCCAGGCTGATCCAGATCTCGGTGCTGCTCACGGCCGGCGAGTTGGCGTTGACCGTCTTTTGCAGTCCCTGCACGATCCACGGCTGGCGTCCGCTCTCGGTGAGCAGCCAGCCGGCGGTGTTCATCAGAAACGGCGTGACGACCGCCCACACCGATATCCACAAGAACATCCGGGAGCGGCGTAGCGTCCCCCGGTATAACAGCCAGCCGCCCCACAGCCCCAGCACCATGACGAGGGTCCCCAGACCGGCCATCACCCGGATCGACCAGTACTGGATGAACACGTCCGGGACGTAGTTGCCCGGCCCGTACTTCGCCCGGTATTGGGACTGGAGCTCATGGAGGCCGATGACGGCCCCGTTCCATGTACCGGTGGCGAGAACTGAGAGCAGATGCGGGATCTCCAAGATCTGCGACGGGGTCTGGTCGTTCTGACCTCCGCCGATCTGGAACAGCGAGAACGAGCACGGCTGGCAGCTCGTCCATTGGGCCTCGGCGGCGGCGATCTTCATCGGCTGGTACTTGGCCTCGATCACGCCCAACTGGTTGCCGACCGACAGCTGGATGACGATCGTGGGGATCAACACGATCAGTGCCACCTTGGCGGTGCCATGGAACGCCTCGACCTGTCGCTGCTTGCGTAGGTGCCAGGCGGAGACGGCCAGCATGACCAGGCAGCCGGTGATGATGGACGCCAGGATCACGTGGGCATAGCCCCACACGAACGTCGGGTTCACAACCAGCGCCCAGATGTTGGTCATGACCGCCTGACCGGACTTGTCGATCCTGTAGCCGACCGGGTGCTGCATCCACGAATTGGCCATCAGGATGAACATCGCCGACAGCGCCGAGCCCAGCGACACCGCCCAGATCGTGGCCAGGTGCACGCGGGGGGGCAGCCGGCCCCAGCCGAACAGCCAGAGTCCCAGGAACGTCGATTCCAGGAAGAACGCCAGGATGCCCTCCATGGCCAGCGGAGCGCCGAACACGCCGCCGACGAACCGTGAGTACGTCGACCAGTTCATCCCGATCTCAAACTCCTGGACGAGTCCGGTGACCACGCCGACGGCCACGTTGATCAGCAGCAGCGTCCCGAAAAAGCGCGTCATGCGCCGGTACTCCGGGTTGTCGGTCCGGTACCAGGCCGTGTGCAGGATCGCCACCAGGAACGCCAGCCCGATCGTGACCGGCACGAAGAAGAAGTGGTAGATCGAGGTGGTCGCGAACTGCCAGCGGGCCAGATCGTTGGTCACCGCTGCACGCCTCCGGCCGTGACCGGTCGCTCGACGCTGGCCAGCGCGCCTTCGATCACCCGGTTCTGCCGTACGCCGAAGCCGGCCGCGAGCCAGGTGCTCACCACCGTCACCCGCCGCCCGCCGACGCCGTTGAGGTAGAACAGGTGGACGCCGAGGTACATGACGAACGCGGGCACGCCGGACAGCCGGCGCCCTCTGACCTCGCACACGGCGCGGCCGCGGCCGATGACGGCCAGTGCCCCTTTGTCGAAGTACTTGAACGGCGTGTCGGCCCCAGGCCGGCCGTGCGCGATGGCGCGCGCCACATGGCGGGCCTGCTGGATGGCCACGGTGGCCAGCCCGGGCAGCGGCTTGCCGTCCGGGCCGTCGAGCTTGGCCGCGTCGCCGATGACCGAGATCTCCGGGTGGCCCGGCAGGGTCAGATCTGGATTGACCCGGAGCCGGCCACCGCGGTCCGTGGCGGCTCCGGTGGCGCGGGCCAGGACCCCGGCCACACCGGCGGTGCACACCCCGGCCGCCCAGATCACGGTCCGGGTGGCGATGCGCTCCGTCTGGTCGGACAACTCCACGGTCACCCCACCGGCGTCGATGCCGGTCACCCGGGCGTGCTCGCGGACGACGACGCCGATCGCGGCCAGCTCCTTGGCCGCCGTGGCCGATGTCGGCGGGCTGAACGCGGGGACGACGCGCTCGCCCGCGTCGAGCAGGATGATCCGGGCGGTCCGGGGATTGACGCGCCGGAAGTCCCGGCGCATCGCGTCGCGGGACAGGACCGCCAGCTGGCCGCTGATCTCGACTCCGGTGGGGCCGCCGCCGACCACGACGAACGTCAGCCACGCGTCGGCGTCGGCCGGGTCGTCGGCCCGCTCGGCCTCCTCGAAGGCGCCGAAGATGCGATTGCGCAGATCGACGGCATCCTCCAGGGTCTTGAGCGGGCTGGACACCTCCCGCCACTCGTCATGGCCGAAGTACGACGTCTCACCGCCGCAGGCCATGATCAGGCTGTCGTAGCCGATCCGGTCGCCCCGGTCGAGCACGATTTCCTGAGCCTCGGCGTCGATCCCCATCACCTCGCCCATCAGCACCGTGGCGTTGGGCTGGCGCTTGAGCATCATGCGGATCGGCGCGGCCACCTCGCCGGACCCCAGCGCGCCGGCCGCGACCTGGTAGATGAGCGGCTGGAACAGGTGATGGTTGCGCCGGTCGATGACCGTCACGTCGACGTCGGCCCGGTGCAGGTGACGGGCCGCGGCCATGCCGGCAAAGCCGCCGCCCACGATCACCACCCGGCGCCGCGGCCGCCCGGCGCCGTTCTCAGCGCTCATCCCATCACGTCCGCGATCATGTCCTGGAGGACGATCCGGCTTGCCGCCTCGACCAGCGCCAGGTGGGAGAACGCCTGGGGGAAGTTGCCCAGGTGGCGCCCCGTGTCGGCGTCGTACTCCTCGGCGTACAGGCCCAGGGGTGAGGCCACCTTGGCCAGCCGCTCCATGTGATCCCGCGCCAGCTGGAGCTCACCGACGATGGCCAGCGCCGAGACCAGCCAGAACGAGCAGATGACGAATGTCCCCTCCTTGCCGGACATCCCGTCGTCGGTCTCGTCGGTCCGGTAGCGGAGCACGAAGCCGTTCTCGGTCAACTCGTCGGCGACGGCCAGCACCGTGGCGCGCAGCCGCTCGTCATCGCCGGGCAGGAACCCGAACAGCGCCGCCAGCAGGGTCGAGGCATCCAGCGCGTCGGTGGCGTAGTGCTGGCGCAGGACCCCCCGCTTGTCGACCCCGTGCTCCAGGATGTCGGCCTTGATCTGCGCCGCTGTGTCGGCCCAGGCGGCCGACAGCTTGTCCTCGCCGCGGATGTTGGCCAGCTTGGCGGCGCGGTCGAGCGCGACCCAGCACATGAGCTTGGAGGACACGTAGTGCTGCGGCTTGCCGCGGGCCTCCCAGATGCCCTGGTCCGGGTGGCGCCAGACCTGCGTGGCGCACTCCGCCTGGGCCTTGACCAACGGCCACAGCCGCCGCGGCAGCCGCTGGCTGCGCCGCGTGTGAAGCAGGACGGAGTCCAGGGCCGCGCCGAACACGTCGTTCTGACGCTGATCGAAGGCGCCGTTGCCAACTCGTACCGGGGCCGCTCCGTCATAGCCGGAGAGATCGTCCCGCAGCGTTTCGGTGAGGTCCCGGCGGCCGTCGATTCCGTACATGATCTGCAGCGCGCCGTCCGGGTTGGTCTCCAGGTCGGCGATGAACTGCATGAACTCATCGGCCTCCCAGTCGAGGTTTAGGTAGTGCAGCGCCTGCAGGGTGAAGGTGGAGTCGCGAATCCACGTGTAGCGGTAGTCCCAGTTGCGCTCTCCCTTCGGCGTCTCCGGCAGGGAGGTGGTCAGCGCCGCGACCGTCGCGCCGGTGGGCATGTAGGTCAGCCCCTTGATGGTGAGCGCCGACCGCTGGATGAGCGGCCCCAGCTTGTGGTCCGGAATGCGCGCCCGGGCCAGCCAGTTGTGCCAGAACCGGGTGGTGGCCTCCAGGTGGGCCAGAGCCTCCTCCACGGTCTGCGGCATCGGTCCGTCGTCCCCCCAGGCCAGCGCGCAGAACAGCTTCTCGCCGGCGTGCAGGACATGCCGCCCCCGCACCCGGCCGGACTCGATGCCGAGCAGCGTGTCCGTCTGCAACCGGAGCGTCTGCCCGGCGCCTGTGGCCTCCGCGTGGTGACGGTCATCGGACAGCGACCAGTCCGCCACCACCTGTCCGTAGTCGAACGCAGGCTCACAGACCAGATCGATCTCGACCGCGCCGGACAGGCAATTGGCGACCCTCACCAACAGATGCTGCCCATCCTCGTCGGACGGCGGCCGCGTGTGCGGTGTCGTCGTGTCCTCGCCCCGGCGCGGGCCCATGATCAGTGCCTCGCGGACGACGGCCCACCCGGTCGGCGTCCGCCACGAGGTGATGAGCGTGTTCGTCCCCGGCTCATAGATGCGATCGCTGGGAACGTTGATCCCGAACGGGCCCAGGCGGAATCCGCCGGCTCCGCGGTCCAGCAGCGAGCCGAACACGCTCGGCGAGTCGAAGCGCGGCACGCACAGCCAGTCGACGGTTCCGTCCGGGGCCACCAGAGCCCCGGTGTGGCAATCGGACAGGAAGGCGTAATCGGCGATGGGCGTGAACGGCGATGGCGCCGCCGCACTGCGCTGCATCGTGGCCGGCTGCCGCGCCGCTGTCTCGGCAGCAGGCTGGCCATCGCGGGACTTCTTGGCCTTGGCCGAGGTGCTCATGACGCCACCACCCACGGCTGATGCCACGTGCCGAATCCGGCCAGCACTTCCTCGGCGGCCTCCGGGCCCCAGGACCCCGGCGCGTAGGGGTGGACGGGCGGCGGCTGGTCGAGCAGCGGCTGCATGATCCGCCAGCACTGCTCGACGCAGTCCTGACGGGTAAAGCGCTTGCTGTTGCCGACCAGCGCGGCGTGCAGGAGCACCTCGTACGGCGTCGGTCCCTCGCCGCCCTCCGCGGCGAACTCCATGTCCATCGAGATCTGCTCCGGCTCCATCGCCTCGTGGCGCTGCGCGTCGGCGAGCAGCCGCAGGCCGGTGGACGGGTCGAGCTTGACCACCAGTTGTCCGGGCTCGGGAATGCGCGTGAAGCCGTGGAATCCCATCCGGGGCGGACGCCGGAACACGACTCGCAGTTCGGTCTGCGTGACCGGCAGGCGCTTTCCGGTGCGGATGAAGAACGGAACGCCCGACCACCGCCAGTTGTCGATGTCGAGCCTCAGCGCCGCATAGGTCTCGGTGGTGGAATCCGGGGCCACGCCGGCGATGTCCCGGTAGCCGTCGTACTGGCCGCGCACGTAGCGGGCGGGATCGGCGGCGGGCATGGCGCGATACAGCGAGCACAGCGCGTCCTTCAGAACGACGGCCTCCCCCGACGACGGAACCTCCATCGCCGCCGCCGCGACGACCTGCATCAGGTGGTTCACCACCACGTCGCGCACCGCTCCCACCGGATCGTAGAAGTGGCCGCGGTCCTCGACGCCGAAGCTCTCGGCCATCGTGATCTGGACGCTCTCGACGTAGTGCCGGTTCCAGATCGGATCGAACATCGAGTTGGCGAACCGCAGGTAGAGGATCTCGCCCAGCCCCATCTTGCCCAGGAAGTGATCGATCCGATACAGCTGGGACTCGTCGATGTACTGGTGGATCTCTGCCGCCAGTTCCCGGGCGGAGGCCAGGTCGTGCCCGAACGGCTTCTCCACCACCACCCGCGCGCCGGTGGTCAGGCCGGCCTCGGCCAGGCCCTTGATCACCGTGTCGAACAGGAACGGGGGGATCTCCAGGTAGAACACCGGAGTGCGGACGTCGCCCAGCGTCCGTTTCAGGCGCTGGAACGTCGCCGCATCGCCGAAGTCGCCGCTCACGTAGGAGAGCCGTGCCGACAGGCGGTCGAACACCGCGTCGTCGATCGTCTCGCCGCATGCCGCGATGGCGTCGCGGGCGTGGCTGCGCAGGTCCTCGACCGACCAGTCGTTGACGGCCACGCCGACGATCGGACAGTTCAGGAGCCCGCGCAGCTCGAGCCGGTACAGCGAATGGAACGTCATCACCTTGGCCAGGTCTCCGGTGATCCCGAAGATCACGAACACGTCGGCCACGCGGGGAGGGCCTTCGCTGTCTTCGTGTCCGGTCGTACGCGGGCGAGATTGGACTGCGGTGGTCATCGGCGCTCAGCCCCTGTCGTTTGCGCGATTCGGCCTGTGTCCGTGAATCGTGCGAGGAGCGGCGCGAATGCGCATCACCCGTTCCGGATGACCGTCAACCGGAATGTTGGTGAAGTGTTACCCGGGGGCGTCGCCCGAAACGGGTGATGGAGCCCGGCCCCGGGGTTGGTTCGCTTACGGCGGTGCCGTGGGCAACGATCTGGTCACCATCTTCCTGCTGTCCCTGTTGGCGATGTTCAACCCATCGCTGCTGGCGGCGGTGACCGTGATGCTGCTGCTCCCCAACCCCAAGCGGCTCATGTTCGGCTACCTGCTCGGGGCGTATACGACCAGCATCACGGTGGGGCTGCTCATCGTGTTCGCCCTGCCCAACAACAGCACGGAAAGCACGTCCAAGCGGTCGATCAGCCCGGTTGAGGACCTCGTCCTCGGCGCTCTGCTCGTGGCGCTGGCCTGGGCGCTGCGGCGGGGACTGGACCAGCCACTCCAGCAGCGACGACAGGCCCGCAAGCAGGCCAAGCTGGAGGCCGCGCGGGCGGCGGGGAAGCCCACCGAGTCGCTGCCGCTGCGCATGCTCGGCAAGGGCGATCCAAAGGTCACGTTCCTTGTCGGCGCGCTGCTCAGCTTTCCCGGCGTCAGCTACCTCGACGCGCTGGACCACATACGCGGGCTGAAGACGGGCGGCGGCTTCATGGTGCTCCTCGTCGTGGGTTTCTGCCTGGTGCAGCAGATGTTCCTGGAGGCGCCCCTGCTCGGCTTTGTGTTCGCCCCGGAGACCACCGGGGGCAGGGTGAAGCGGTTCCAGGCATGGATGGCGCGCAGCGGCCGGAGCGCCGCCGTGGGAGGCTCGGCCCTGTTCGGGCTGCTGCTCCTCCTCCGGGGCGTGCTCACCATATGACCGACCGCCACCGCCAAGGCGGCCGAGAAGGTTCAGGAGACGAAGACCGGCGGGGACGACTGAGTGGGCGGATCGCCGACCCATGGCGAGTCGGCCATCTCCCGGAAGAACCCCGACGAGACGAATACCACCTGCTCGCCTATCTCGATGGCGTCGTCCTCGATCCGTTCCAGGCAGCGCGCCACCCCCACCGCCGGGCCGCGCAGGACGGGGGCGTTCACCACCCCCAGTTCCGGTCCCGTCGCCATCAGCTCACCGGCCAGCCGGCTGCTCTGCCGCGCGTAGGCGTCCCGGGCCAGCGTCAACCGGGTCAGCGTCAGCTCGCCCATCAGCTCCAGCGCGCGCTCCTCCTCGGTTGAGTCGCCGGCGACCACCCCGGCGTCCTGGGTCAGACGGGCGATGGCCGACACCTCCAGCGCGACGTGGCGGATGCGTGCGACGACATGCAACAGAGCCGCCCGGCGCCGCACGTCGCCCGCCGGTGGCGATGGCTGGCCGAGCAGCCCCAGAGCCGACTCGTAGAGCATGTCCGCTCCGGCGCGGCTGCGGCGCACGGCGGTTAGCACGCGGCTGGCCAGCCGGTCATCGCGGGACTGGAACGCCAGCAGGGCCCGATCCAGGTGCTCGGCGGCGGCGTCCATCAGTGCCACCGCCTCGGCCTCCAGGGCAGCGACCGTCACGAGGAGCGGGGCTCCTCGTCGACCTCCGACAGGAAGATCAGCGCCGCCATCACCCGCCGGCTGACGTCCTGGGTCTCGGGCAGGTCGAGCTTGGCGAAGATGGAGTTGACGTGCTTCTCGACGGCGCGCTTGGTCAGCACGAGCGATTCGGCGATGGCCCCGTTGCTCTTCCCGGCGGCGATCTCGGCCAGCAGCTCGCGCTCGCGGGGGGTCAGCTCAGACAGACGGGACTGCGCCATCTTCGACCGCGTCTTGATCAGCACATCGACGATGGCGGGGTCGATGGCCGATCCCCCGTGCGCCACCGCCTCGATCGCTCCGATCAGCTCCTCCTTGTTGCGGATTCGCTCCTTGAGCAGGTAGGCCCGGCGGCCGGTCCCCTTCTCCAGCAGCGCTACCGCGTAGGCGGGCTCGGCGTACTGACTGAGCACCACCACACCTATCTCCGGGTTGGTCTCGCGCAGCTCCGCGGCCACCCGGATCCCCTCGTCCGCGCCGGACGGCGGCATCCGGATGTCGGTGAGCACGACGTCCGGAGCCCAGGCCGCGATCGCCGTCTTGAGCTCCTTGCCGTTCGAGCAGATGGCCACCAGCTCGACCTCCGGTGCCGACGCCAGCGTCGTGGTCAGGATCTCCCGGATGAGATACGAGTCCTCGGCGATGACCACCCGGATCGGCTGGCTCGTCTTCGGCTCGTCTCGCTGCGGCTCAACGGCGGGCGAGGGCTCCGCTGCGCCGGAGCGCTCTCCGTTGGCGGTTGTGTGCACACCGGTCATCATGCGTCGCCTTCAGCGGCACCGCCACCTTCTGGCACCGCACCCTCGGTCGCGATTACAACAGGGTCACATCCTCCGCCCCGGCGCCGGTTTTCACAAGGGCGCGTGCCTCACCGTCCGGCGGGGGCAGACACCCACGCGGCCCCCGCGGCCCCTCCGCCCGGGGGCGGCGCGGCCTGGCGGCCCCGGCCCCACGGCCCCGGCCCGGTGGGCGCGCGGGCGGCTGGACGGCTGGGCGTCATCCGATCCGGGCGATGCCCCGCCCGCCTGCCGGCACGAGGATCGGATCCGCCGGGTGACTCTGGATGACCTCCCTCGCTGCCCAACGACGCGACGCCGCCGCCGCCCGAGAGCGCCGTGAGCGGTTTGGCCTGGTGCTGTGCGGGCTGCTGCTCGCCTTCGCCATTCAGGGCGTCGCCGAGCCGGGCCCATGGGAGCAGGTGATCGTGTCGACGCTCCTGGCCACCACGCTGCTCCTCTCGTTCTGGGCGGCCGAGGCGCGGCC
>JBPYFQ010000100.1:0-40759 GCA_051985625.1 Solirubrobacteraceae bacterium | reverse complement strand
TGGCCGGCGGCACCGTGGCCGACGCGATGCGGCTCGGCGCCGTGCGCCGCCAGGAGGCGGTCCGCTGGATCCGGGAGGCGGCGTCCGCCCTGGATCACGCCCATGAGCGCGGGATCGTCCACCGGGACATCAAGCCGGCCAACTTCCTGCTCAACCGCAGCCGGGTCCTGCACGTGGCCGACTTCGGCATCGCCCGGCTCGTTTCGGAGGACACGATCTCCAGCGCCGGCGAACTGTTCGGCACGGCCGCCTATCTGTCGCCGGAGCAGGCGCTGGGGCTGTCGGCGACCGGCGCCAGCGACCGCTATGCGCTGGCGGTGGCGGCGTTCGAGCTGCTCGCCGGCGAGCGCCCGTTCCTGACCCAGCACTTCGCCGCCCAGGCGCGCCAGCACATCGAGGAGGAGCCCCCGCGGGCATCGACGGTCGACCGGACGCTGCCGCCCGGAATCGACCCGATCCTCAGCCGCGGCATGGCCAAGCAGCCCGAGGACCGCTTCCCCACCGCCGGGGCGTTCATCGACGCGCTGGAGACGGCGCTGTCCGGCGGCATCCCCATCGACACGACCGCGACGACCGTCCGCCGGCGCCGCCCGGTCACGGGCCGGACCGGGGCGATGGCCCGGGCCGGAGCCGCCGCGGCGGCGGTCTCGTCGGCGGCGCACGGCCGCGAGGCGAGCGTGCCCTCCGGCCCGGTCTCCTGGACGCCGGCCGATTCGCTGCAGCGGGGCTCGTTCGGGCGGCGCGGGGCCGGGCGCGTCATCGCGCTCACCGCGCTGGTCGTCGCCGTCTTCGGCATCGGCGCGCTGGCGCTGGCCGGCCTCGGCGGCTCGTCCCACCGGGCCAGCTCGGCCGCCGATCGCAGCGCCACCCACAGCGCCACGACCCCCGCGCAGTCGACCACCACCGCCGCCCCCGTCCACCATCGCAAGCCGGCGCCCAAGCACACCGCGACGACCCCCACCAGCGTGGCCGCCACGCCGACGACGCCGCAGACCCCCGAGGCGCTCCAGCTGGCCGGGCACGATCAGATGCTGGCCGGCAATTACCAGACGGCGATCAGCACCCTGCGCAAGGCGATCGCCACGGCGACTCCCGGCAGCCTCACGTACGCCTACGGGCTGTACGACCTCGGCCGCTCGATGGTCCTGGCCGGCGACCCGGGCGGCGCGGTGCCGATCCTGGAGGCCCGGCTGAAGATCCCCAACCAGACCGGGGTCGTCAAGCAGGAGCTCAACCAGGCCCTGCAGGCCAGCGGCCAGCGGCCGGCCCAGATGACGACCCCGACCCAGCACCCGAAGCCCAAGGCCGGCGCCAAGGGCAAGGGAAAGGCCGGCAAGGACAGCGGCCACGGCAAGGTGCACGGCCATGACCACCCGTCGCCGCCGGCGGGCTCGGGCGGCGCCGCCCTGCCGGGGTCGTCGACCGGCGTGCAGTCGCACAGCACGACGAGCACGACCGAGCAGCCGAACTTCGTCTCGCTGAGCTCCTAGACCTCCAGCTCCGGCGCCCGCGCGCCGTCCTCGGCGGCTAGGCCGCGAATCCGGCCGGGCCGCGGCGCCCGCCCAGGTCCCGCTTGACCTCCAGCGAGGCCAGCGCAGCCTCCACGGCGTGGCGGCCGGTGTCGCGCTTGGAGCCGCCGGCGACCCGGTCCAGCGCCTGCTCCATGGTGTCGACGGTCAGCACGCCGAAGCCGCACGGCACCCCGGTCGCCAGCTGCACCTGCGAGATTCCGTCGGCGGCCGCGCCGCACACGTAGTCGTAGTGGTCGGTCTCACCGCGGATGACCGCCCCCAGGCAGACGACCGCGTCGAAGCGGCCGGACTCGGCCGCGTACTTGGCCACCAGCGGCAGCTCGAAGGCGCCCGGCACCCCGAACGTCTCGACCGTCCCGGCCCCCGCCTCGCCCAGCGCGGCCCGGGCGCCGTCCTCCAGGCGGTCGGCCAGCTCGGTGTAGAAGCGGGCCACGCAGAGCGCGACCCTCGGCTCAGCGCTCATCGGTGTGGCGCCGGCGGTCCTGCTCGTGCTCGGACTCCAGCATCTCCTCGTCGAGCGCCAGCCCCTGGTGGTGGAGCATGTGCCCCAGCCGTTCGGCCTTGGCCCGCAGGTAGGCCTCGTTGTGCGGGTTGGGCTGATGCTGGATGGGGATCTGATCGGCGACCGACAGTCCGTAACCGGCCAGACCGGAGATCTTCTTGGGGTTGTTGGTCAGGATCCGGATGCTCGACAGGCCGAGGTCGACGAGGATCTGGGCGCCGATCCCGTAGTCACGCAGGTCGGCGGGCAGGCCGAGGCGGAGGTTGGCGTCGACCGTGTCCAGCCCCTCCTCCTGGAGCTTGTAGGCCTTGAGCTTGTTGAGCAGGCCGATCCCGCGGCCCTCCTGGCTCAGATACAAGAGCACGCCCCGGCCCTCGGTCTCGATCATCGACAGCGCCGACTCCAGTTGCTCGCCGCAGTCACAGCGCAGCGAGTGGAAGACATCGCCGGTCAGGCACTCGGAGTGAACGCGGACGAGGACGTCGGACTGCCCGTCGACGTCGCCCTTGACCAGCGCCACGTGATGCTTGTTGTCGACCAGCGAGCGGTAGCCGACGGCCACGAAGTCGCCGAACGCGGTGGGCAGCTTGGTGGAGACGACCCGCTCCACCAGCTTCTCGTGCCGGCGGCGGTAGGCCACCAGGTCGGCCACGGTGATCATCTTCAGGCCGTGGCGCTCGCAGTACGGGATCAGGTCCCCCACCCGCGCCATCGTGCCGTCGTCGTTCATGACCTCGCAGATGACCCCGGCCGGGATGAGCCCGGCCAGCCGGGCCAGGTCGACGGCCGCCTCGGTCTGGCCCACGCGCTCCAGCGTGCCGCCCGCCTTGGCCTTCAGGGGGAACACGTGGCCGGGCTGAACAAGCTCCCGCGCTGCCGTCTGCGGGTCGATCGCCACCTGGATGGTGTGGGCGCGGTCGGCGGCCGAGATCCCGGTGCTGACGCCGTTGCGGGCCTCGATCGACACCGTGAACGCCGTCTCGAACGCCGACTCGTTCTTGGCCGCCATCAGGTTGAGCCCCAGCTCGTCGCAGCGCTCCGGGGTCAGCGCCAGGCAGATGAGTCCCCGCCCCTCCTTGGCCATGAAGTTCACGGCCTCGGGGGTGATGAACTGGGCGGCCATCGTCAGGTCGCCCTCGTTCTCGCGATTCTCGTCGTCGCAGACGACAACCATCTTGCCCTGGCGGATGTCCTCGATCGCCTCGTCGATCGTGGCGAAAGCCGATCTGGTCGAGCTCATCGTGTCGTCGTCACCAGCCTCTCAACGTATTTGGCCAGCACGTCCACCTCCAGGTTGACCCGCGTCCCCGGCTGTGCGGTGCCGAGGTTGGTTCGCTCCAGCGTCTCGGGGATGAGGGAAACGGTAAACGATGCGTCGCCGAGCCCCGCCACCGTCAGCGACACGCCGTCGACCGCCACCGATCCTTTCTCCACTATGTAGCGCATCAGATCCGTGGCCGGCTCGACCTCGACCCGGCGGGCGAATCCGTCGGCCACCACCGAGCGGACCGTGCCCAGCCCGTCGACGTGGCCCTGGACGACATGGCCGCCGAGCCGGTCGCTGGCCCGCAGGGGCAGCTCCAGGTTGACGGGCATCCCGGGGCCGGCGTCCCGCAGCGAGCTGCGCGTCAGCGTCTCGTTCATGACCTCGGCCGCGAAGCCCCCGTCGTCGACCGAGGTGGCGGTCAGGCACACGCCGTTGACCGCGACCGAGTCGCCGAGGGCGAGCTGGGCGGCCAGCACGGTATCGACGGTGAGCCGCACGCCATCCTGGTTGCGCTGCACCTCGCGCACCCGCCCCAGATCGGAGACCAAACCGGTGAACACGTCCCCTCCCGCCCTACCAGTCCTTGACCCGGGCGGAGACCAGCAGGTCGTCGCCGAGCCGCTCGCAGGCCAAATCGAGCACGCGCACGGCCTCGGCGATCTGCTCAGCGCCCTCCCCCTCGATCGGGTCCCGGGCGGTGCGTCCGCCGAGCACGAGCGGGGCGAGGAACAGGCGGATCTCGTCGACCTCGCCCGCGTCCAGGAAGGCCCCGGCCAGGTGCGGCCCGCCCTCCAGCAGGATCGAGCCGATCCCGGCCGCGCCCAGCTGATCCAGGGCCGAGCACACCCGGGCGGGCTCGTTCTCCCCCGTGGCCACGATGACGTCTGCGCCGTGGGCGACGAGCGCGTCGGTGGCGGCGCGGGGCGCGGCCCGGGAGACGACGACGGTGAGCGGGATCTGGCGGGCGTCGCGGACGAGCTTGCCGTCGATCGGCAGCCGCGCCACGGAGTCGAACACCACTCGCCGCGGCTGGCGCAGGACGTGGTCGACCCGGGCGGTCAGCTGCGGGTCGTCGGTCAGCGCGGTGCCGATCCCCACTGCCACCGCGTCGCACTCGGCCCGCCAGTGATGGGCGCGCCGGCGGCTCGCCTCGCCCGAGATCCACTTGGAGTCGCCGCTGCGGGTCGCCACCTTGCCGTCGACGGTCATGGCCGACTTGAACAGGACCCAGGGACGGCCGGTCCGGGCGTGCTTGCGAAACGGCTGGTTGAGCAGCCGGGCGCGCTCGGCCAGCTCGCCGTCAGCGATGACGACGTCCACGCCCTCGTCGCGCAGGATGCCCAGTCCCCGGCCGCTGGCGTGCTCGGAGGGGTCGTCGGAGGCGATGAGCACGCGGCGGATCCCGGCCTCGCGGATCGCATCGGTGCAGGGCGGGGTGCGGCCGTGGTGGCAGCAGGGCTCCAGCGAGAGATACATCGTCGCGCCGCTCAGATCGGCGTCCCCGGCGGCGCGGATGGCCTCGACCTCGGCGTGGGGCCCGCCCAGCTCGGCATGGAAGCCCTCGCCCAGGGCGCCGGTGGCATCGGCGATGACCGCCCCCACCAGGGGGTTGGGACTGACCCGACCGCGTCCCTGCTCGGCGATCTCGATGGCGCGGGCGAGGTGACGACGATCGCTATCGGCGATGCGGCTCATCTGCGCTTCGGAGCATAGTTAGCGGCACATTTGCCCCCGCTAAGTCTGTAGACGCTCATCTCCGGCCCAGGGTTGGCGTATTGGCCCGGGTAGTAGTCGATTGACCAGTCGAAACTGAAGGGCACGGCCCGGGAGCCTCGCGTGAACGGGCTGACGTGGTACTCCAGCCGGGCGTGGTCGGCCAGCTGGGCGTAGTAGGCGATGGCCGCGGGGGCGATCCGCGGCTGGGCGAACGACCGCCCGGCCTGGAGCGAGCCGATCACGACCCAGCAGTAGCGGCTGTTCTCGTACTCGGACAGGAGCTCGGGGCGCAGCGTGCGCTCGTACTCGTCGATGGCCACGTAGCGGTGCTCCCCGGCCGGCAGACGGACACCCGAGGCGCTCACGTCGGTCACGTACGGGTTCCACAGCTGCCAGCGGGCCCCGCTGGGCGTCCAGGCCAGCGAGCGGCCGATGTCCTCGCCCCAGTCGCCGGAAACGACCGGCTCCACCACCACCTTCGCTCCGGCGGGCACGTGGCCGACCATCCAGGCCCGGGTCAGGTTGCGGGTGTCCGGACGGGACAGGACGCGGTCGTTGTGAATGGCGGCGGCGAGGCTCTGGGCGAGCATGAGGACGGCGCAGGCACCGCCGGCGACGAGTATCGGCACCCGCCGGGCGCGGACCAGCCAGCGCACGAACTCGACGGCGCCGTAGGCGCCGAGCAGCGCGACGATGGGGAAGATCGGCATCAGCCAGCGACCGAAGTAGCGCTGCTGGTCGCCCATGAAGATGATGTAGGCGATCGGCGCCGGCAGCAGCACCAGGGCCGGCCCCAGCCGGCGGCGGACGACCAGGAGCGCGCTGCCGCCCAGTGCCGCCAGCGAGGGCACCCAGCCCAGCCCCCAGGTGAACGTCCACAGGTAGAACGCGGTCCCGCTCGCCGCCGTCGTCCCCAGCTTCTCCGGGTCCGAGCCGCCGGCCAGCGCCTCCTGCATGGTGAGCCCGGAATGGAAGGCCGAGAAGTCGAGGACCGCGTATGGGTTGGCGGCGATGAACGCCAGCACCGCGCAGCCCGCCGCCAGACCCAGCCGCCGCGCCGCCGTCACCGCGTGGCCGGAGGCCGCATCGCAGCCGAACGCGCCGAGCAGGCACACGACGGTGAACCCACCGGTGTACTTGGTGGCCGCGGCCAGGCCGATGCCGACGCCGGCCAGAACGTACTCACGACGGGGTGGGTGGGGACGTTTTCCCAGAACCCCGGCGATCCCGTACAGGGCCAGAGCGACCGGGGCCAGCGTCGGGACGTCGTTGAGCGCCAGGTGGCTGTAGAAGATCGGGAGGAACGCCAGGCCGAACACCGCAGCGCCGAGCAGCGCAACCGTCCGGTCCAGCAGCCGGGCCCCCGCCATGTAGGTCAGCCAGACGGCGACGGTCCCGCACAGCGCGGCGACGACCCGTGCCACCACGAACACCCCGGTGGGATCGGCGGCGTAGGCCCGGCGGACGGCATCGGCGCTGCCGAACCACAACTCGAAGACGATGTGGAGCAGGTAGGAGTACGCCGGCGGGTTGAGAAAATACTGAGGGTTGAGGTCATGGGAGAAGAACGCGATCGCGCGCGGGACGAAATGGGTCGCCTCGTCGGAGTTGTAGCTGTAGGGCAGGCCCTGCTTGACCCCCCACAGGCGCAGGACGAGGGTGAGCGCCAGCAGCGCCACCAGCGCCGGGCGATGGAGGTCGCGCCCGGGAGACCGAGCCCACCCGCCCCACCCGCCCTGCCGACCACCGGGCCGGCCTGGCGATGATGGCGATCCCTGCTCCAGCCGAGACGGTGGCTCCGGCCTGCTTGCCGTTGCCGCTTCCATGTTCGCCCACGAGTATCCCGCTACCGTGTGATGGACAGCGCGCGCCCAGAAAGTCGGTCGCCGCGGGCAGCGCGGAGTGGCCTGACCCGACGCCCTCCGAACAGCCATGAAGCTCATCATCCAGATCCCCTGTTTCAACGAGCAAGACCAGCTCCCCGCCACGCTGGCGCAGTTGCCGCGGGCGGTCGAGGGCTTCGACACGGTGGAGTGGCTGATCATCGACGATGGCTCGACCGATCGCACGATCGAGGTCGCCCGGTCCCACGGCGTCGACCACATCGTCCGTCTGACCAACCACAAGGGTCTGGCTGCCGGCTTCCAGGCCGGCCTCGACGCCGGGCTGAAGCTGGGCGCCGACGTCATCGTCAACACCGATGCCGACAACCAGTACGAGGGGGCCGACATCCCCAAGCTGGTCGCCCCGATCGTCGCCGGGCAGGCCGACATGGTCATCGGCGACCGGCGGGTCGAGTCCAACGAGCACTTCTCCCTCAGCAAGCGACTCCTGCAGCGCCTCGGCTCGTGGGTCGTGCGCCAGGCGTCCTCCACCGAGGTCCCGGACACGACCTCCGGGTTCCGCGCCTACAACCGCGAAGCGGCGCTTCAGATGCAGGTCGTCTCCAAGTTCACCTACACGCTGGAGACGATCATCCAGGCGGGCAAGCTGTTCGTCGCCATCGACCATGTGCCGATCCGCACGAACCCGAAGACCCGCGAATCGCGCCTGTTCCCCTCCATCCCGGCCTACATCCGCCGCAACGGCCTGTCGATCTTCCGCATCTACTCGCAATACGAGCCGCTGCGCGTGTTCTGGGGCGCGGCCGTCCTCACCGGGATCGCCTCGCTGGCCTTCTTCATCCGCTTCCTCATCCCGTTCATCGAGCACGGCGGGCGGGCCGGGCATATCCAGTCGCTGATCGCCGGGGCCGTGCTGTTCAACACGGCGATGCTGCTCGGCGCCCTCGGGGTCATCGGCGACCTGCTGGCGGCTCAGCGGCTCCTGGCCCAGCGCACGTTCGAGCGGGTCCGGCGGATCGAGCTGCAGCTCGGCGTCGAGCCGTCGCATTACGAGCCCGGCGCGCCGCGGGAGCCCCTGCCCGCCGCGGAGGGCGAGGTCCAGGTGCTCACCGCCTCCGCTCCGGATCGCGAGACCCGGAACCGATGAGCGCGACACCGACCGTCCCCACCGGCAACACCTACGACAAGTACGGGTCAACCAACCCGGTCGTGCGCCGGCTCATGGCCGGGTTCGAGCGCACGCTCGACGAGCTGTTTGTCACCGCCTCCCCCGCCTCGGTGCTCGACGTCGGCTGTGGCGAGGGGGTGCTGACCGAGCAGTGGGCGGACCGCCTGAACCCCGGCCGGGTCGTCGGGATCGACCTGGATGATCCCAAGCTCGCCGCCGAGTGGGCGACCCGCCGGCGGTCCAACCTGGAGTTCCGGACGATGGCGGTCGAGGAGCTGGAGTTCGGCGACAACGAATTTGAGCTGGTGGCGGCGACCGAGGTTCTGGAGCACGTGGTCGAGCCGGACCGGGCGCTGGCCGAGATGGCGCGGGTGGCGAGCCGGTGGCTGCTCGTCTCGGTTCCGCACGAGCCGCTGTGGCGGGGGCTGAACATGGCCCGCGGCGCCTACCTGAAGGACCTCGGCAACACGCCCGGACACCTCAACCACTGGACCCGGCGCGGTTTCGTGTCCCTGCTGGGGCGGTACGGACAGGTGGTGGAGACCCGCTCGCCGTTCCCGTGGACGATGCTGCTGGTGCGAGTGGGCGGATGAGCCCGACGACCGAGTTCGAGACCGTCGCCCCCGCCCCGGCCGGCGACGGCGATCCGGAGCCGCCGGCCGAAGAGAAGTCGTTCATCTCCGGGGCGCGAATCCTGACCATCGGGATCGCCTCGACCGGCATCTTCACCTTCCTGTACCTGGCCACGGCCAGCCACGTGCTCACGCCCGCCGCCTACAGCGGGATCTCGCTCTGCTGGGCGATCATGTTCGTGATCCTGTCGGTCATCTACCGGCCGATCGAGCAGCTTCTCTCCCGCACGATCGCCGACCGCCGCGCCCGGGGCCTGCACGGGCATTCGCTGCGGGTGCCGGCCCTGATCCAGCTCAGCTTCGCCGCCATCTTCCTGGTGGTGGCGCTCATCCTGCGACCCCAGATCGAGCAGGGCATGTTCGACGGCTCGTCGGCCCTGTACTGGGTGCTGGTCATCGGAGTGCTGGCCTACGCCGCCAGCTACTTCGCGCGCGGCTGGCTAGCCGGCCACCAGCGCTTCGCCCTGTATGGCGGGCTCGTGTTCCTGGAGTCGACGTCGCGGTTCATCCCGGCGCTGGTGGTGGCGGTCGGCATCGCCTCGGGCCAGGGGGCGGTGGCCATCGGCATGGCAATCGCGCCGTTCGTCTCGCTGGCCGTCATCCCGTTCGCATTCTCCCGGGTCGCCCGCCCGGCGCCGTCGGCTGAGGAGGCCGAGGCCGTCGAGGTGGCCGGCGCGGAGGCCACCCAGGAGGGCCCGGCCCAGGCCGGGCTGGAGGAGGTGTCGTCCGACCTCTCGCTGCGCACCGGCGCCGACTTCGCCATCTCGGTGGTGGGCGTGATGCTGGCCGAGCAGACGCTGATGAACGCGGGCGTCCTGATCATCGCCGGCAAGACGGCCGGCGGAGCCGCGGTCCTGACGGCCGGGCTGACCGGGTTCGTGTTCAACGTGATGCTGATCGTCCGGGCGCCGCTCCAGCTGTTCCAGGCGATCCAGACCTCGATCCTCCCCCATCTGGCCGGGCTGGAGGCGCGGGAGAATGCCGACGAGTTCCACCGCGCGATCCGCACCACGGTGCTGGTCATCGCCGCGTTCGGTGGTGCCGTGGCGCTCGGGCTGCTCGTGATCGGCCCGCCGGTGATGAAGGTCGTCCTCGGCGACAAGGGGTTCTCCTACCAGCGGATCGGGCTGGCCGTGGTCGGCCTGGGCATGGGCTTTCACCTGGTGTCCGGCACGCTCAACCAGGCCGCGCTGGCCCGCGGGCGGGCCCGCTGGGCGGCGGCCGCCTGGCTCACGGCGGCGGCGCTGTTCGTCATCTTCGTCGTCACCGGCCCCGCCCAGGGGCACGCCGCGGTCGAGCGCGTGGAGTTCGGCTACTTCGGCGCCACGGCGATCCTGGCCGGGCTGCTCTGGCTGCTGTACCGCCGGGGTCCGGCCCCGGACCCCCGGGCTTAACTTAGGCGCCCCTCACAGCGCGCCCGCGGCCTCCACGATCTTGGCGTAGGCGGCCGCCGGATCCTTGGCCCCGAACACCGCCGATCCGGTGACCAGGAGGTTCGCCCCGGCCTGGACGACCGGCCCGGCCGTCTCGTCGTGGACGCCGCCGTCGACCTCGAGGGCCACCTCGGGCGGCAGGGCCCGGCGCATCCGCTCCAGCTTGAGCAGCGAGTGCGGGATGAACGACTGCCCGCCCCACCCCGGGTTGACGCTCATGCACAGCGCCAGGTCCAGCACCTCCACCGCGACGTCCTGGAGGGTCTCGAGCGGCGTCGACGGGGTGATGGCAGCGCCCGCCGCACAGCCGCCCTTGCGGATGTCGTCCAGGGCGTAGTGCAGGTGGGGCGTCGCCTCGACGTGGACGGTGATGCTGTCGGCACCGGCCTTGACCATGTCGCGCAGGTGGCGTTCCGGCCGCTCCACCATCATGTGGACGTCGAGGATCCCCCCGGCGTCGTGGACGCGGTCGGCGATGGCGCTGACGACCACCGCGCCGAAGGTGATCGGCGGGACGAAGTGGCCGTCCATCACGTCGACGTGGATGACCCGCGCGCCGGCGTCCAGTACCTCCTTGACCTGCTTGCCCAGCCGGGCGAAGTCCGCCGACAGGATCGACGGGACGACCCGGCGCTCGCTCAGCAGCGCCTTCGTGTGCCTGCGACCGATGGCGTCAGACCTCCTGGAGCATGCTGCCGTGGCAGTGGTTGCACTCCGCGATCGCCGTCGTCGACATGCGGACGATCGTCGAGTGCTCTCCGCAGTTCGGGCACACCGACACCAGTTCGTAGCGTCGCAGGCAGTAGACACAGCGGTAGCGGCCGGCCATCGCCGTCGGCCGCAGCCACGGCTCACCGCAGCCGGGACACTCCGGGCCGAGCTTGGGCGCGGACTCGCTCATCGCATGTGGAGACTAACGGCCCGGCTGCCGGACCCGGCCATCATCCGTGCGGCCCGAAGCCGCTCCTTCCGGCCGGCGGGCTACCGCCGCCGCAGGCGGGCGATGAAGAACCCGTCGGTCCCGTCGGTGTCGGGGGCCGAGCGGCGAGTCGACTCCAGCTCCCAGCCGCCCGTCTCGGCCAGGAAGCCGTCGATGACGGCGTCCGATTCGACGGCGGAGATGGTGCACACCGAGTACACGAGGGTCCCGCCCGGCCGGGTGGCCGTGGCGCCCGCGCGGAGGATCGCTGCCTGGAGCCCGGCCAGGTCGGCGATCCGCTCCGGGCTGGTCCGCCAGCGGAGATCCGGGCGCGACTGCAGCGTGCCGAGCCCGCTGCACGGGGGATCGACCAGGACGCGGTCGTGGCTTGAAGCGGCGACGGGCGGCTCGGCGGCGTCGGCGACGGCCACGGTGGCGCAGGACACGTGCATCCGCTGGAGCGTCCGGCGCAGGGCGTCGGCGCGACCGGGATGGCGCTCCACCGCCGTCAGCTCCCCCTCGTCGGCCATCAGCGCCGCCAGGTGGGTCGTCTTGGCCCCCGGAGCGGCGCACAGGTCAAGCACCCGCTCGCCCGGGCGCGGGTCGAGGATGCGGGCCACGGCCATCGACGCCCGCGACTGGGGGGTGACCTCGCCGGCCTGCCACTGAGGTGAGGCGTAGGCGTCGAACGGGCCGTCGAGCACGAGGCCCTCGGGGAGACCGGGGGCCGGATGGGCCCGAACCGGCAGCGCGTTGGCGACCGCCCCGGGATCGGCGGCCAGGGTGTTGACGCGCAGGGCCGACTCGGCCGGCTGGTTGACCGCGGCGAGCAGCGTGCGGGCCCGCTCGGGTCCCAGCTCGCGCCACCACAGCTCGGCCAGCCAGACCGGGACCGATTGCAGTACGGCGGCCCGCTGCGGGGTGGCGTCGTCCAGGCCGCCCAGGATCGCCGCGCCCTCCCGGCCCGCCCGGCGCAGGACGGCGTTGACCAGCCCGCTGCCGGCCCGGGCGTCGCGCTTGGCCAGCTCCACGGACTCGTGCACGGCGGCGTGTTCAGCCACCCCGTCCATGAACAGCAGCTGCATCAACCCCAGCCGCAGCGCCGCCAGCACCGGCGGGTCGAGCTTGGCCGGCGGCCGGGCGCTCAGCTGGGCGGCGATGTAGTCGAGGGTGGCCCGGCGCTGGACGGTCCCGTAGGCCAGCGCCATGGCGAACGCCCGGTCACGGCCGTCCAGCCCGGCGGCCTCGGCGTGGAACGCCCGGTCGGCATAGGCATCGTGCTCGAACACGCGGCGCACCACGCGGTAGGCGCAGTCACGGGAAACGGATCCCGCCCGCCCCACGGACCCCGCCCGCCCGCCGGACCCCGCCCGCCCCGCGGCTCCCGCCCGCCCGGAGCTCATCCGCGCACTCCGCGCAGGTACGCGTCGCCGGGCATCGCCTTGCGCCCGGCCGGCTGCACCACGGTCAGCGCCAGCGTGCCCGGCGTAGCGCCGAGGACGGGCACGTCTCCGTCCAGGCGCAGCTCGCCAGGCGACGGATCGCCCGGCGCCGGCTCGCGCGGCTCGGCCCGCCAGACGCCGAGGCGGGTCTCGTCGGCCAGCGTCACCGCCGCCCCGATGTGGGGCGAGAGCCCGCGGACGATCCGGGCCAGCTCGCCGGCCGGGCGGCCCGGGTCGAGCAGCCGGTCGGCCGCGGTGATCTTGTCCGCGTAGGTGACGCCGGCCTCGTCCTGCTCGTGGAAGACCAGGCCGTCCGGGAGGGCGTCGAGCGCCCGGACCAGCAGGCGGCCGCCGCTCTGCGCCAGGCGGGTGGCCAGCGCGCCGTAGTCGTCCTCAGGCCCGATCGCCTCCTCCTCGGCCAGACAGACCGGCCCGCTGTCCAGGCCCTCGGTCAGGCGCATGATGGAGACGCCGGTGCGGTCGTCGCCGGCCATGATGGCGCGCTCGATGGGCGCCGCTCCCCGCCAGCGGGGCAGCAGCGACGGGTGGACGTTGAGGATCTCGTGCTCGGAGAGCAGCGGCTCCTTGATCAGGGCGCCGAACGCGCACACCACGACGGCGTCCGGACGCGCTTCGGCGATCCGCCGGCGGGCATCCTCCTCGTTGACCGACTGCGGCTGGTCGAGGGCGATGCCGAGCTCACGGGCGGTGTCGGCGACGGGCGGGGCGGCCAGCTTCCGTCCACGGCCGCGCGGCCGATCCGGGCGGGTGACGACAAGCGATGGGCGGTGAGGCGAGTCGGCCAGCGTCCGCAGGATCTCGGCGGCGAAGTCCGAGGTGCCGAGATAGACGGTCCGGGCCCCCCCAGTGCCCGGGGACACTACGAAGACGGGAGCGCTTCGCGTAGCGCCCGCATCGCCTCCTTGCGCTGCCCGCGACCGATCCGGTCGAGCACCAGGATGCCGTCGAGGTGATCGATCTCGTGCTGGATGACCCGGGCCTCCAGGCCGGAGGCCTCGATCACCAGCGGCTCCCCCTGCTCGTTGAGCGCCCGCACGCGGATGTGCACCGGCCGTTCGACGTCGACGTGGACGTTGGGCAGGCTCAGGCAGCCCTCCTCCATCGTCTCGAGCTCCTTCCCGGCCCACTCGATCTCCGGGTTGACGAGCGCCGCCACCGGCGACTGCTGGTGGACCCGGTAGACGAGCAGCCGGTGCAGGGTGCCGACCTGGTTGGCGGCCAGCCCGACGCCGATGGAGTCGATCATCAGCCGGCCCATCCGCTCCACCTCGTCGCGCAGCGCGTCGTCGAAGCGCTCCACCGGCCGCGCGGCGGTGCGCAGAACCGGGTCGCCGAACTTGCGGACGTGGGCCAGCGCAGCCGCGCGACGGGCCGCGACCTCGGGGTCGAGCTGCTCTTCGGTCTCGACCTCCTCGGCGTCCTCCTCGAGGGCGACCTCGGTGTCGAGCGGGGCCGAATCTGTTGCGTGCTGAGCCACCTCGTTGAGTTTAGAGGGGCCTATTGCGGGTCGACATCGACGCTGACCGAGGCGCCCCGGCGAGCCGCCCCGGGCGCCACCAGGTCGACCGCGCGGCCGACCGCTTCGATCGCCGGACGGCGCGCCCTGGCCTTGACCACGAGCTGGCTCCGGGCCCGGCCGCGCAGCCGGAACAGGGGCGCCGGGCCGAGCACCGCCGCGTCGAGCGCGATCAGCTCTGAGTGGATGGCGGTGGCGGTCTCACGCGCCAGCGGCTCCTCCTCGGCCGAGCACACGACCCGGATCAACGACGCGTACGGCGGGTAGCTCAGCGCCTCCCGCCGCTCCAGCTCGTCGGCGATGAAGCCATCGGAGTCGTGGTGGACGGCGAACGAAATCGGCCGCGCCTCCGGAGCGAGGGTCTGGACCAGCACGCGGCTGGGCAGCGCCCCCCGCCCGGTGCGGCCGGCCAGCTGGGTGATGAGCGAAAACGTCCGCTCCTCGGCCCGGAAGTCCGGGAAGCGCAGCGTCTGGTCGGCGTCGAGAACGACTCCCAGCGAGACGTCCGGGAAGTCGTGGCCCTTGGCCACCATCTGGGTGCCCACGAGAACGCCGGCCGACGCACCCGCGAACGCCTGCAGGGTGCGGGCGCGGTCGGCCAGCGACGAAGAGTCGGCGTCGAGCCGGAAGATCGGAAAGCTCTGGGCGGCGCCGAATGCGTCGCGCAACTCGTGCTCGATCCGCTCGGTCCCGGCGCCATGGCGCGCCACCGACACCGAGGCACAGGCCGGGCACCGCTCGGGCACGCGCTCGCGGTGGCCGCAGTGGTGGCAGGCGACGAGCGAGGCGCTGCGGTGCAGGACGAGCGCCACCTCGCAGTTGGGGCACAGCCAGACGCGGCCGCACGCTCGGCAGGACAGGAAGTTCGACCACCCGCGCCGGTTGAGGAGCAGGATGGCCTTGCCCGCGACGTGACGGAGGTCGGCCAGCGCCATCCGCGTCTCCGGGTGCAGGGGCTGGTGGTGGCCGCGCATGTCGAGCACCTCCACCGCCGGCAGCGGCCGATGGTCGACGCGCTGGGTCAACCGCAGCCGGGGCAGCGCCAGCACGCTCTCCGGCCGGGGCGTGGCGCTGCCGACGACGAGCGTCGCTCCATGCTGCGCGGCCCGGCGACGGGCGACCGCGCGGGCGTCGTAGCGGGGGTCGCCCTCGTGCTTGTAGGAGCTCTCGTGCTCCTCGTCGACGACGATCAGCCCGATGGCGTCCAACGGAGCGAACACCGCCGAGCGCGGGCCGACGCAGACCCGGGCCTCCCCGGTGCGCAGCCGCATCCACTCGTCGTGGCGCTCGCCCGGGCTGAGCGCCGAGTGCAGGACGGCGACGACGTCGCCGAAGCGGGCCTGAAAGCGCCACAGCACCTGCGGGGTCAGCGCGATCTCCGGGACCAGGACGATGGCGCTCCGTCCCGCCCGGAGCGCCGCCTGGACGGCGCCGAGGTACACCTCGGTCTTGCCTGACCCGGTGACGCCCTGGAGCAGAAATCCGGGGGGGCCGGCCCCGAGGGCGCTCTCGATCTCCTCCAGCGCCGCGGCCTGCTCGCCGGTCAGCGCCGGCGGAGTGGCCGACGCAGCGCCGACCTCGTGCAGCACCGGCCGGCGCGGCCGGGGGCGCTTGGCCATGCTCACCAGCCCGCGTCCCTCCAGCCGCCGCAGGCCCGGGGTGTCAAGCTCGGCGGCGACGGTGGCGCCGCGGTCGGCCAGGGCCTGAAGCAGCTCGCGCTGGCGGTCGGTGAGCGGCTCCCCGTCAGCCAGGGCGTCCCGGCCGGCGTCGGTCAGCTCGGCGACGAGCGCCATCCTGGCCCCGGTGCCGGAGGCCGCGCCGGGGGCCAGCATCAGCTGGAGCGCCCGGGCCGGCGTGGAGCAGTACTCCCGGGCCATCCAGTCGGCCAGCTCCACCAGGTCGGCGCGCAGGCCCGCGCCGACCACCGCCTCGGGCTCGGCCAGGCGCTCGGGGGCCAGCGCGGACGTCTCGGCCAGGTCGACCACGATCCCGAGCGTGGTCCGGGATCCGAACGGCACCCGCAGCAGGGTTCCGACCTCCACCGCCTGGCCGGCTGCCACCCGGTAGTCGAATGGCCCGCGCACAGCGCGGGTGGTGGTGAGCGGCTGGACGCGGGCGATCATCGGTCAGCGAATGTAATGCGCGCCCCCGGCGTTAACCTGTTGACGTGGACTCGCAGCCGGGCGAGACGGTGTTCTTCCGCGGTCATCCGTCGTGGCTGTCGATGACGCCCTTCCTGATCCGGTGGCTGCTGGCCAGCCTCGTGCTCGGAATCGCGGCCGGGATCGCCTCGATCGTGGTCGACGGGCGCGACCAGACCAGCTGGGTGATCGTCGCCGTCCTGGCCGTCTGGCTGCTCACGTTCCTGCGGGTGCAGCGCCGCCGGCTGCGCGTGACGTACCGAATCACCAGCCGGCGGCTGGCGATCGAGACCGGCTTCGTCGCCCGGCGCCTGCACGAGGCCCGGCTCGAGGCCATCCAGGACGTCCGGGTCCGCCAGACGCTGCTCCAGCGTGCCCTGGGGACCGGCACCGTCCACTTCGACACCGCCGCCGAGCTGGGCTACGACCTCCGCTTCCGCGGTGTCGACGATCCGCGGCGGGTCGTGCGCGCGGTCGACCGGGCGCTGGACGGCGGCGGCCCGGACTGGAGCCCTGCCGCACTGCGCGACGAGGGGTGGGCGGGGGCCGATTCCTACTTGACCTGAATGTTCAGGTTGGTGGTGGCCAGGCCCGGGCCCCGGGTCGAGGTCACGCCCACCGCGCCGATGCGCTGCAGGTCGGGCAGCAGCCGGGCCAGCGTCGAGCTGCCGCTCAGCGCCCCGGCCGCGGTGCCCACCAGCCGGCCGAGATCGGCGTAGACAAGCGAGGTGACCGATGCCGAATGGCCGGCCATGGCCCGCGTGAACGAGGGGTCGCTGCCCAGCGGCCGGCGCGGACGGGCCACCTCGGCGATGCCGCGTGGGTTCGTCGCGACGACGATCATGCCGCGGAAGATGGCGTAGTCGAGCGCCAGGGTGGGCGTCAGCTGGAAGGCGTGGACGGTCAGGCCGTCCACCCGCTCGGTGCGGAACACCGAGCGGGAGGCCGAGCGCTTGCCCGACGCGGGCACCAGGCGGGCCATCGCCCGTTCGAACTGCCCGAACGCCGCCTCGGCGCGGGCCTGGTCGGCCAGAGCGCTCGCCACGACCAGCGTGGAGGACCGGCCGGAGCCGAGGATCGCCACCGCCGACTGGCCGGAGAACTGGGAGACGAGCGCGTTGACGTCCACCCCGGCATGGCTCAGGGCGGTTCCCAGCTCGCCGAGTAGGGGCCCGATGCCGGAGGCCAGCCCGGTGGCCGACCCCGCGTCCAGGACGCGCGGCAGGGCGCGGGCCAGGCCGTCGACCTCCAGCATCAGGCTGGCGCCGGAGGGGATGACGCGCTGCAGGGTGGGCGAGAACGACCGGCCGGCCGGCGCGCCGGGGCCGAGAACGCTGTGGATGGCCAGGCGCGCGCCGGCGGCGGTCGGCACCAGCCAGGCGCCCACCCCCCGCAGCCCCGGCTGCGACAGCAAGCCGCCCAGCGCGCCCAGGACCCCGGCCTGGCCGGCCAGGACGCGCTGCACGCCGGCCGGCGAGGCGTACGCGTTCAGGACCGCGCCGGCCGGCGCCGTCGACGCCGCGCGGCGATAGGCGGAGGAGCCCGACAGCGAGGGCGTGGAGCCGGAGGCGGCGTCGAGCGCCGACCGGACGCTGGCCGCCTGGCCGATCACCAGATCGGAGCCGGCGAGCGCGACCACGTTGCCGTTCGGGTAGCGCAGGAGCGGCGTGTCGCGGTAGCTGCCGTCCGGGCGCGCGCCCTCGGCCCGGACGAACTGCCGGGCCCGGGCGCGGTTCGCGACCTCGGCGACGACGAGCGAGCCGGCCGTCGCCGTGGGCGAGTTCAGCAGCGCCAGCCCCGCGGACCGGCCGATCCACGGCGCCACCTGGCTGGAGTAGTCGACGGCGTGGCCGCCGGCGAGCACCTCGTCGACGCGGCCGAGGGCACTGCCGCCGGCCAGGCCGAACCCGGGCAGGCGGTTGGCCACGGCGAGTCCCTGGCGGACCGCGGGGCTGCCCCGGTCAAGCGACACGCCGACGTAGGCCAGGGCGTCGCCGGGGACGGCCGCGGTCGTCCCGGAGGCGGTGACCGGTGACCCGGCGCCCCCGCTCAGGGCGACCGCCACCCCGGCGACGACGAGCGCCGCCAGCAGGACGGCCACCGCGACCCAGCGGGGCCGGAGGTTGTTCGGGGCCAGCTTGCTCACGTTGTGAGCAACTGAATCACGCGGCGGCGTCGCGTGAGTCGGTTCCCGCCCGCGCGGGCCGGCGCTCGTCGGCGGGACGGCGCTCGTTACGCTCCACAAAGTCGATGATCGCGGGCACCCCTTCGAGCCGGTAGCGCTCGCGGAGCCGGTTCTCGATGAAGTACGCGTAGTCGCGGGTGACGCGCGCCCGCGAGTTGACCTGGATGGAGAAGCGCGGCGGGCGCACCGCGGTCTGGGTCATGAACAGCAGACGCAGCCGATGCCCGGACTTCGCGCCGCGGCCGTGCGCTCCCACCGGGGGCTGGCGGGCGGCGACGACCTCCGACAGGAAGCGGTTGAGCTGCGGCGTGGGGATCCGGTTGCGGCTGCGGTCGGCCAGCGCGACCGCCTCGATGAGCAGACGCTCGACGTGACGGCCGGTCTTGGCGCTGGCGGTCAGCACCCGCGGGCGCAGCCGGAGCTTTTGGTGGGCGCGGGCGCGCTCGTGGTCCAGGTCGACATCGTCGGCGATGTCCCACTTGTTGAGCACGAGCGCGGTGGCACAGCCGCTGCGCATCGCCATCTCGGCGATCCGCAGGTCCTGGCTGGTGATCCCGTCGGTGGCATCGCAGACGACGAGGGCCACGTCGGCCCGCTCGGCGGCCCGCCGGGACCGCAGCGACGTGTAGTACTCGATCGACTCCCCCACCTTGGACTGGCGGCGGATGCCCGCCGTGTCGACCAGGATCAGCCGGCGGTCGTTGAAGGTGATCGGCAGGTCGATCGCGTCCCGCGTCGTGCCCGCCTCCGGCGAGACGATGACCCGCTCGGAGCCGGCGAAGCGGTTGAGCAGGGACGACTTGCCGACGTTGGGCCGGCCGATCAGGGCCAGCCGGACCGCATCGTCGTCGTCCTCGACGTCCGAAACCTCCGGTGCCAGCGCGGCGATCCGGTCCAGCAGATCGCCTGTGCCCAGGCCCTGGGCGGCCGACACGGCGATCGGATCTCCCAGCCCGAGCGCGTGGAACTCGGCGGCCAACGGGATGTCGCGGGCGGTGTCGACCTTGTTGGCCGCGACGAGGATCGGCAGCGGCGAGCGCCGCAGCAGCTCGGCCATCTCCTGGTCGCCGGGGCGCAGGCCCGCTTTGGCGTCGACGACCAGCACCGCGGCGTCGGAGTCGACCAGCGCCGCCCGGGCCTGGCCCTGGATCTGCCGGGCCAGCGAGTCGCCGTCCTGGAGGTCGACGCCGCCGGTGTCGATCAGCGTCAGCGGGCGCCCGTTCCACTCGGTGCGCAGCTCCTTGCGGTCGCGGGTGACGCCGGCCTGCTCGTGCACGACGGCTTCCCGCGACTCGGTGAGGCGGTTGACGAGTGAGCTCTTGCCCACGTTGGGATAGCCGACGATCGCGACCTTCATGGTCCAACGAGGCTAGCCGCAGAAAACCCGGACCGGCGGGGATTTCCCGCCGGTCCGGGGCGCGGTCCGGCTGCTGCAACTGCGGGGGGCTACTGGGAGGGGAGCGGCGAGTCGGTGCCCGCGCCGGCGCAGTAGCCGGTTCCGAGGTTGGCCTGATTGGACCACAGGGACTGCACGGCGAACGTCTGCCCCTGGTTGCCCTTGATGTCGCCCATCGCCCCTGGGATGGGAGCCACGCCCGGCTGGCCGGTCAGGCTCTCGCCCACCCAGGCGCACTTGTCGCCGTTCTCGTTGGCGTCCAGCGCGTCATACCAGCCGCCGATCTGCTGAGCGCTCGTGCCGGTGCCGATCACGTCCTCGGCGCCCGGGTCGGTGACGGTCTCCTCGATCTCGTGCCCGAGCACGATCGAGAACCCGTCGAGCTTGCCGGCGGCGCCGCTGTTGACCGCGTTCTCGCCGCAGTCGTTGGCTCCGCTGGAGTTGATCGCCAGCGAGTAGGGCATGTTGGTGTAGGAGATCCCCTGCGGCAGGCCGTTGTAGATGCCGGACTCCACGTTCGGATACGTGTAGTCGTGGAACGCGCAGTAGCCGCTGGACAGCGCGTTGGGATCCGAGTAGTTGGGCGGCTGGGCGATGACGAAGTCGGCGTTGGCCAGGTCGGTCACGCCGAAGTGCTGGGCCGCCCGCGCCGCCTCGGCGGCCAGGTCGGTGTACGTATTCGTCGGGCCGGCCGGGTTGGTGGCCGAGGTCTTGGGCAGCCCGGTGATGTCGTTGGTGTCGTCGACCCAGATGCCGGCCAGCTGGTCGGTGGGGTTGGTGATGCTCTGCTGGGCGCCGTTCGACGTCTGGTAGTACTGGGTCTGCTCGCCCGCCCATTGGGTGCCGCCCAACTGGTTGACGAAGTTGGCCATGTACTGGCCGGCGCCGTCCGGGTCACAGGCCAGAGTGCCGCTCAGCGAGCCCTCGGTGATCGTCTCCGGCGAGCACGTCTGGCCGGCCGGGAAGGCGCCCTTCTCGCCCCAGCCCCAGTAGACGACGTAGACGTGAGGGGCGGTCTGGACGTGGCCGCCGTAGTAGGCCATGTTGCCCGGATAGGGCAGCGTCGTCGCCGGGGCCTCGGGCAGGCCGCAGCTGGAGAACGGCGAGGGCAGCAGGCCGTTCTCCGGGCACGGCGGCGCGGGCGGCTGAAGCGAGCCCTGGGGAGCGAACGTGTGCTGCTGCCAGAGGTGCTGCTGGGTCTGGATCTCCTTCTGCAGCGTCGGCATGAGGATCGGCTTGGCCGAGGCGGTGGCGGCGCCGAGGCCCAGGCAACCGGCTGCCAGCGCGGCCACACCCAGGGCTCCACGGCGGTAGAGGCGTTTTGACATCGAGTCCGTCCCCTCCATGAGTAGACGTTCGTGGACGTTGCGGCCGGGGTGTGGCCGTGGATCCTGGAACGCCACCCGGGGGCGAAACTTGCGCAAACCGCCCGCAAGCTGGGGTGAGAGCCCGGCGCCCGCACCGGGCGCCGGACTCGTCGGGCCTAGTGCATCCGCGGATCTACGTAGAAGTCGTAGACCTGGAAGTCACTGGTCCTGCCACCCCCCACCAGCGTGAACCGCACCAGCTGCCAGCCGGGCTTGTTGCCGGGATGGATCCCGAAGGCCGGCGAGGTTGTCCAGGCGGTCTTGCTGCCGTGCACCTGCCCCGATCCCTGGGGCTGCGCCTCGGTCTTGGTGCCGGCATAGCCGACGAACACCTGGACGCCGTCTCCGCCCGCGGCGTTGCGCACCATCGTCCGCGCCGTCGGATACTCCGACGAGACGCACATCGGCGGGCTGATCGCCACCGAGCCGCTGGGGAGGTCGAGCACGGGTCCCGTCGTCCCGTCCGCCAGCGACCCGGTCTGGATCGAGGCTCCCTCCGAGAGCGTCCATCCGGCGCCGTCGAAACCGCCTGCGCTCTGGCCCGGAGTCAACGCGTACCAGTTCTTGTCCTTGGCCGCGAGAAACGGCTGGGAGACCGGCGGAGCGCTGCAGGCGGAGGTGTCCCCCCAGGCCAGGCCACTCTCGTCCAGGCCGGCGGCCAGCGCCGGGCTGGCCACGACGCCGGCGACGATGGTGGCGAGGATGCCGCACAGGGTCGTGCGGCGGCTGAAAAGGCACTTCATCGTGTGGTTCACCCTCCGTGGTGATCACTGGCAACCGAGCTATCTCGCACGCGGCGAGACCTCTGGCTTTGCGTCCCCGGCTCACGCCGGGTTTGCCCTTTTCAGTCTGTGGTCGTTACCCACCGGATCTCGGCGCCGTGGCGCGCGCGTTAGAGAGGTCGCACCAGGAACTGGACGATCGTTGGACCGCTGCGAACTATGATGCGCCGCTTGTCTGACGTGAGTTCGTGGCAGGAAGCCGGGATCTTGGCCCGGACAGATCTGGATGCGCCGCTTCGACCGATCCCGGCCGAGGACGGACGCGCGGTCCTGCTCGTCGTCAGCCGGCGGGGCTCGATGCTGGGGCAGGTGTGGATGCGGGCCGACGGCCACGGGGTGATCTCGCCTGAGCAGCAGTGGCGGGCGATCGTCGGCGAGCTATACGGGGAGATGGTGCGCTCCGAAGTGCGCCACCAGATCAGACGACGGCTTGGCTGGAGTACGCCCCTGGAGCAGGGACATCGCATCTCGGTCATCGTCTGCACCCGGGAGCGACCGGACGCGCTCGTCCGGTGCCTGGACAGCCTGGAGGCGCTGCGGCCGGCCGCCCACGAAGTGATCGTCGTCGACAACGCGCCGTCCTCGGAGCGCACCCGGGAGCTGTGTGCCCAGCGAGATGTGCGCTACGTGCTCGAGCCCACCCCCGGGCAGAGCCGGGCGCGCAACCGAGGCATCGAGGTCGCCACCGGCGACCTGCTCGCGTTCACCGACGACGACTGCGTCGCCGACCCGGACTGGCTCGCCGGCCTGGCCGGCGAGTTCACGGATCCGCTGCTGATGGCGGTCACCGGCTTCATCGGCCCGGCCAGCATCTCCGCCCCGGCACAGCTGCACTTCGAGGCCCACGGAGGGTTTGAACGCCACGCCGAGCGCCGCCGGTTCGAGGCGGTGACCGCCTCGCCCGTCATGGCGGCCGCCATCGCCGGGGCGGGCGCCAACATGGTCTTCCGCCGCTCGGTGTTCTCCGAGATTGGCCCTTTCGCCGAGCATCTCGGTCCGGGAACGCCGGCTCGGTCCTCCGACGACAAGGAGATGTTCTACCGGATCCTGGCGGCCGGATATCGGATCGTGTACGACCCGGCCCGCGTCATCTGGCACCACCATCGCGACACCGCAGGGATGCTCAACGGCATCCTGCACGACTACGGCATCTCGGAGTTCGCCTGGACGCTCGACGTGCTGGACCGCCGGCGGGAGCTGGCCACCCTGCGTCTGTGGCGCTGGTGGGGCGGGCAGTTCGCCCGGGAGTTCAAGGCGCTCGTCCGGCCGCGGCCAGACGCTGTCCCCCTCCCCCGCTCGCTGCTGTGGCACCAGCTCGCCGGAGTGGCCCGCGCGCCCCAGGCGCTCGCCGCCTCCCGGGCATCGAGGCGGTCGATCGAGCCGGTCCGGGTGGCGCCCGCGTCCGCGCCGCCGCCGCCCGCGGTGGACGTGGTCTCCGAGCCGCCGTCCGGCGTCACCCTGACGATCGCCTCCCACAACCGCAGCGAGTCATTGCGCCAGACGCTGCGGGCGGTGGCGGCGCAGACGCTGCCCGCCGAGCGCTTGGAGGTCGTCGTGGTGCTCGACGGCAGCTCGGACTCGAGCACCGAGATGCTGCGGGCGATCGACATGCCCTTTGCCCTGCGAACCGTCTGGCAGGCCCAGCAGGGGCTGGCCGTCGCCCGCAACCGGGGCGCCCGGGAGGCCGCCCACCCGCTCGTCATCTTCTCCGACGACGACATCCGCCCGGCGCCGCAGTTCGCCGCGGCCCACGCCGCCCGCCACGCGGCGCTGACCCGGCCCTCGGTCGTGCTCGGCCCGTACCCGCCGGCCAACCGGGACGCCAGCTTCGCCGCGCTGACCGTGCGCAACTGGTGGCTGGACCACTTCCGGCGGCTGGAGGACCCCGCCCACCGCTGGACCTTCACCGATGTGTGCGACGGCAACCTGTCGGTCACTGCCGAGCTGTGGAACCGGTTGGGCGGCCTGGACGAGATGTTCTCCGGGGGGCGCCGGCAGGACTTCGAGCTCGGCATCCGGCTGCTCAAGGACGGCACCGACCTGGTGTTCGAGCCCCGGGCCCGGGGCGACCACCATTTCGACAGCTCTACCGCGACGCTCCTGCGCAACGCCGAGCAGGAGGGCCAATGGGACATCGTCCTGTGCCGGAAGCACCCCGATGTCTGGTCCCGGCTGCCCCTCAGCGCGTTCGACGCGCTCGGCTGGCGGTCGCCGGCCGGCCCCGCGTCCCGCTCACTGGCGCGCCGGCGGGTGGCGGCGTCGACCACGATCACCGCCGCGCTGGCGGGGTTCGAGCAGCTGCGGATGCGCCAGACCTGGACGCGGCTCTACAGCCGTCTCTGGTGGGCCCACTACGCCACCGGCGTGCGCAAGTCGCTGCCCTCCACCGCGGAACGGCGGGCGTTCTTCGCGGACCGCCGGCCCGCGCCGGCGGTGGAAGTGGCCCTGGATGAGCCCGGCGTGGCCGCGCTCAATGTGGCGACAGCGGCGCCGGAGCTCCGCCTGACGCTGCGCGGCTTCCCGGTGGCCTGCGTGCCGGCCATCCTGCCCGGCGGCCAGTGGGACCTCGAGGACCTCATCGAGCGCGGTGTGCATGCCGTGTCCGAGACCGCGGCCGTGGCCGCCGTCCACGATATGGATCAGCCGTGAACGTGATCGGCTGACGGCTCCACGCGCCAGCTGTGGGGCGGCGCCAACGCGCCGTTGCCGGCCGGGCCGGTAACCCGGAACCGGTACGCGGACCAGTGGAAGTCCAGGACGTGCTCCCAGTCTCGTTCGTAGACGCCCACGTCGACCTTGTACTCGCCGGCGCGCAGATCGAGCCGGTCCAGGGTGAGCTCGATCATCGTCCCCGCGTCGAGCGCGCCCCGGGGCAGCGCGTCGCGGTCGGCGGCCAGATCGATCAGTGGCGTGTCGTCGAGCGCCCGGATGGCGATCGAGATCGTCACGTCCTCGATCGGCCGGGCGCCGGCGCCGAGCCTGAGCTGGATCCGGAGCGGATCGCCGGCGGGGACCGACGGCGGAACCCCGTCCTCCCCGGCGGTGACCCCGGCCAGGGTCACCCGCTCGATGGTCAGCTCCTGGGAGCCGAACCGGTTCTCCCCCAGGGCCAGCCCGGCGCCCCGGGCTCCCTGGCTGCCCGCCCCGACGGGGGTGGCGGCCAGCATCGACCGGTGCATCTCGGTCTCGTAGGCCTCGACCACATCCGCGATGTCGCCGAACGCCCGCACCGAGCCCCGGTGCAGCCACAGCGCCTGGTCACAGGCGTCCCGCAGCTCCGACATGGAGTGCGACGCCAGAACGAGGCTGGTGCCCCCGTCACGCAGCTGGGCGATCCGCTCCAGGCACCGCGCCCGGAACGCGGCGTCGCCGACGGCCAGCACCTCATCGAGCACCAGCAGCCGCGGGTGCAGCGCCGCGATCAGCCCGAACGCCAGCCGGAGCTTCATCCCCTCGCTGTACGTCCGCACCGGCGCGTCGACGAATTCGGCCAGCTCCGAGAACTCCAGCATCGTGGTCAGCGCGGTTCGGGCCTCGCGTCGGCTCATGCCGGAGATGAGCGCGGCGGTGAGCGCGTTCTCACGCCCGGTCAACTGGAGGTCGAACGAGGAGCCGAAGCTCAGGACGGCGGTGGTGTCGGGATGTACCTGAATCGTCCCCCGGCTGGGGCGGCCCAGACCGGACACCAGCCGCAGCAGCGTCGACTTGCCGGAGCCGTTGTGACCGATGACGCCCACCCCCTGACCCGGCCCCAGCGTCAGCGTCACGCCCCGCAGAGCCCAGCGCTGCGACCGGCCGGACCGGAACAGCGGACTGCGGCGGGACACGGCGCCGCGCAGGGTACGCGGCTGCCCGGTCCAGTCCGGATAGCTCTTCCAGACGTCACGCACCTCCAGGACCGGACTCATAACTCGTCGATGATGTCCCCGTCGAGACGACGGAACACGACCGTGCCCAGGACCGCCGCCAGCCCGGTGCCGACCAGCACGCTCGCCACCTGGGGCGCAGTGGGCAGCGTGCCGTTCAGGGTGACGGCGCGGGCCGCCGACACGGCCGCCGCCATCGGATTGGCGACCAGGATCCATTTGAAGCTGGCCGGGATGCTCGCCGGGGCGTAGAACACCGGCGTCAGGTAGAAGAAGAGGATCAGGCCGACCCCGACGATGTTCTCGATATCGCGCACGAACACGTTGAGGGTGGCGAGGAGCAGGGCCAGGCCGCCGATGAACCCGAACAGCACGATCAGCAGCGGCGCGAGCAGCAGGATCGTGGGATGAAGGTGCCCGGTGACGGCCAGCGCCACGATGAGGACGGGCAGCGCCATCAGGGTGTCGATCAGCGGGACGACGATGGCCGCCAGCGGCAGCACGCCGTTGGGCAGCCGGGGGCTGAAGACCAGGTGGCGGTCGGCGATGAACGATGACGCCGCTATCAGCAGCCCGGACTGAAACCAGTTCCAGACGATCAACCCACTGAACACGAACAGCGGGTAATCCTGGATGTGAAGCTTGAGGACGTGCGAGAACAGGAACACGAGGACCGCCAGCTGGACCAGCTGCCGCGCCAGCGGCCACAGCCACCCGAGCAGCGTCAGGCGGTGCATCGACTTCAGCCGCCGGCCGGCCAGATGGCCGACCAGCAAGGCGAGCCGGCGCGTCTGGCGCCATGACAACGCGTCGTCGGTGTCGACGGCGACCAGGTTGCCGGCGGTCACGGCTTCCTTACGGCCGGGGTGGCCCGCGGCGGAAACGCGCGCAGCGGCGTCCCATTGGGGCTCAGCCAGGCGGGCGGGACCGAATGCGGGGACTCCAGCCGCTTGCGCCCCAGGCGCATGGCGCGTTCGCCCAGGAGCACTCCGCCGGCCCGCGCCGCGTCGGAGCGCCGGCCGGGAACGCGGGCGCTGCGCAGGTACCAGACCGCGGCGGGCCGGCGGCGGCCCTGGCGCCGGTACAACTGGGCCATCCACCGCGCGAAGCCGGGATCCCCGAAACGGATCCCCTCCCGCTCGCACAACGGGGCATACCGCCTCGCCAACCGCCGGTACTCGTCGATGAGCCGCCGTAGGTCAAGGCTCATGTTCGCGCCGTGGGCGGCGTAGGCGACCGTCGCCGCCGGGCTGACGGCCCCGGTGCCCGCGTCGGCCATCCTCAGCCACAGGTCCCAGTCGGCCATCGGCGACAGGGTGGTGTCGAATCCGCCCAGGGCCCGGTGCAGGGACCGGCTGATCATCACGCACGACGGCGTCCCGATCGCGTTCTCGTGCAGCAGTTGCGAGGCGAGCCCCACCGGCGAGGCCGCCGGGCGCATGGTGGCCCGGCCGCCGTCGAGATCGACGTTCCAGGTGGCGGCGTAGGCGAAGTCCGCATGGGCCTCGGCGGCCGCCTTCAGCAGCCGGTGGAGGTGATCGCGCGCCCACCAGTCGTCGTCGTCAAGGAACGCGATCCACGGCGCGGCGGCGCGCTCCACCCCCAGGTTGCGGGCCGCCGCCACCCCGCCGGATCCGCCGTTGCGCACGACGGTGACGCCGGCCGGGAGATCGTCCTCGGTGACCCGCCGCGTCGAGCCGTCGTCGACCACGATCACCTCGCGGGCGACCCGCTCCTGGTCCAGCACGCTGGCCACGGCGCGGCGCAGCAGCTCGGGACGGTTGTACGTGGGGATGACAACGGTCACCTCAGGCGGTGGCATGCTCGTGTGTTCCATCACTAGGTGAGCGAGAGCGCCCCCGGTCGCGGAGCGAGATTACTACCGACCAGTATTTGGGTGCGCCGGGCCCTGCTTGGCGTTCACCAGTGCGGCTACCCGCGCCACGACCTCGTCAAGCGTCAGATCGGTGGTGTCGAGCGTCACCGCGTCGGGCGCGGCCTGGAGCGGTGAGTGGGCGCGCTCGGTGTCCCGCTGGTCGCGCAGCGTCTGGTCGGCCAGCACGGTCGCCTCGTCGGCGCCCAGCTCGACCGCCCGGCGGCGGGCCCGAGCCTCGGGGCTGGCCGTCAGGAACACCTTGAGCTCGGCGTCGGGGGCCACGACCGTGCCGATGTCGCGTCCCTCGGCCACCCAGTCCCCGCTGGCCAGCAGCCGGCGCTGCTGATCGACCATGGCCGCGCGCACGGCCGGCTCGGCAGCGGCGACCGAGGCCGCCTCGGTCACCTCAGGGCGGCGGATCGCCGCGGTGACGTCGCGGCCGTCAAGCAGCACCCGGTCTCCCAGGTCGATCGTGATGTCGCCGGCGACCTCGGCGGGCTCGGCGTGTCGGTCCAGCGCCGCCAGCGCCACCGCGCGGTACATCGCCCCGGAGTCCAGATAGGTGAAGCCGAGCGCGTCGGCGACCCGGCGCGCGACGGTCGACTTCCCGGCTCCGGCGGGTCCGTCGATGGCGACGACCATCAGTGGTCGCCTCCGTGAGTACGGTCGCACCGAGAGTGGTCACCGGCGGATGCCTGGCGAGGACGCAGGAGGCGACGTCGGCACCGCGGGCGAAGCCCGTGGTGAGCGCTGCACGAGCCTCCGAGGACAGCCGGATGACGCGGGCGCGGCCGATTAAGGCGAGGCAGGATGCCGAGCCGGCCGCAGGCCCGCGCAGGCGCCGCCGGAGGCCGCTCGAATGCGAGCGTATGTGCGGAGTCGGCCACTAGGCTGCGAGCGCTCGCATGTCGTCGGCGAACCGCGGATATGAGACGTCGGCCGCCTCCATGCCGTGGACCTCCACGCCTTCGGTCGAGGCCAGCCCGGCGATCGCCCCCAGCAGCGCCAGCCGATGGTCGCCGTGAGCGTCGATCCGGCCGCCCCGCAGCCCACCACTGCCTCGCACCACGAACCCGTCCGGCAACGCCTCGATGTCGGCCCCCAGGCCACGCAGCCCCTCGACGACGGTGGCGATCCGATCGGACTCCTTGACCCGCAGCTCGGCCGCACCCCGCACCACGGTCTCGCCCTCGGCGAAGCAGCCCAGCAGCGCCACCAGCGGCAGCTCGTCGATCGCCAGCGGCACCTCGCCGGCCTCCACCGTGGTCCCCACGATCGGTGCGTGGCGGACGTCGAGATCGCAGGTTGGCTCAGCGGCCGAGAACGCGCCCGGCGCTTCGAGCTCGCCGACGACGATCGCCCCCATCCGCTGGAGGATCCGGAGAAACCCGGTCCGGGTCCAGTTGACCCCGACGCCCTCCAGCACGAGCCGCGCGCCGGGTACGAGCACCCCGGCGGCGATCAGGAACGCGGCGCTCGACAGGTCGCCCGGGACGCGCACGCGCTCCAGCTCCAGCTCGTCGGCGTTGCCCACAGTGGTGGCGAAGCCGCCCTCCGGGCGGGCCTCGCGGGTGACCTCCGCGCCCGCGCTCAGCAGCATCCGCTCGGTGTGATCCCGGCTGGCGATCGGCTCCAGCACGGTGGTGCGGTCGGTGGCCAGCCCGGCCAGCAGCAGGCATGACTTGACCTGGGCGCTCGCCACCGGCAGCTCGTAGGCGATGCCCCTCAGGGGGGCGCCGTGGACGGTGAACGGCGGGTAGCGCCCGTCGCGGGCCTCCACGCGGGCGCCCATCAGCTGAAGTGGCTGGGCGATCCGGTCGACCGGGCGGCCGCGGATCGAGCTGTCGCCGTCCAGCGTGAAGCTCGCCCCCTGCTGGAAGGCCAGCCAGCCGGGGAGCAGCCGCATCAGCGTCCCGGCGTTGCCGACGTCGATCGCGTGGCCGGGAGGCTGGGCGTTGCGCATCCCCACGCCGCGGATGACGATCGCGTCCGCCCGGTTCTCGACGATCGCCCCCAGCTCGCCGACCGCGGCCAGGGTGGATCGCGTGTCGGCCGCGTCCAGGTAGTTGACGACGCGCACCGGCTCCGCGGCCATGGCGGCGATGATCGCGGCCCGGTGCGAGATCGACTTGTCGGGCGGCGGCGCGATCCGCCCGCGCAGGCGCAGCCCGGGGTCGAAGCGGACGTTCATGGGCGCGCCACCCCGAACCCGAGCTCGCCGATGAGCCGCTCGGCGGTGGCCGCCGCCCCCTCGCCGGCGATCCACAGCGCCACGACGCCCTCGGTCATGTCGCTGGCCGGGTACAGCGCCATGTCGACGATGTTGACCCCGCCCCGGCCGAGGGCCAGCGCCAGCCGCGCGATGACCCCCGGGCGATTGGGGACCGATGCCCGCAGCTCGAACAGCTCGCCGCCGGCCAGCTGGGCCTCGAGCAGCGCCCGGCGGTCGGCCGCCGCCTCGTCGTTCCAGGCGGCGACGGCGGCGGAGTCGTTGTCGGCCAGCGACGCCCGAACTGTCTGCAGGCGCTCGATGGTGCGGTCGATCTCGGCGGTGAGGGCGTCGCGGTTTGACAAGTAGATGTCGGTCCAGATGGCGCTCGAGGCGCCCGCCACCCGGGTGGCGTCCCGGAAGCTGGGGCCGGTGGCGGGCAGCCGCACATCGCCGCCGGCCAGCCGGGCGGCGGCCTGGGAGACGAGCACGTTGGCCAGCACGTGGGGCAGGTGGGAGACGGTGGCCAGAACCCGGTCGTGCGTTTCGGCGTCGATGGCCATCGGCCGGGCGCCCAGCCCGTGCAGGAGCCGGTGCAGGCGCTCGTAGAGCATCCCGGACGTCTGGGCCGCCGGGGTGAGGTACCAGGTCGCCCCGTCGAACAGGTCGGCCCGGGCGTGCTGCACCCCGGCGCTCTCGGCGCCCGCCAGCGGATGCCCGCCGACGAAACGCGGATCGTCGTGCGCGGCCACGACGGCGCGCTTGGTGGAGCCGACGTCGGTGACCACGCAGTCCGGGCCGGCGGCGGCCAGCGCCTGGCCGACCACCACGGGCAGCCGGCCGACCGGGGCGGCGACGAACACCGCGTCGGCGCCCGCCACCGCCGTGGCCGGTGTGTCGCCGGCGGCGTCGATGGCGCCGCGCCCCAGCGCCGCGGCCAGCGCCTCCTCCGAGACGTCGTAGCCCACGACCGATGCTCCCAGGCGCTGACGGGCCGCCAGCGCCACCGAGCCGCCGATCAGGCCGACGCCCAGGACCGCAATCCGCATCCGGCCCGGGAACTACTTCCGGTTGCGGCGCGCACGCACCGCCTCGGCCAAGCCGTCGAGCACCTCGACGGTGGTGTCCCAGCCGATGCACCCGTCGGTGATCGACTGTCCGTAGACGAGGTCTCGGGACCCGTCGAGGTCCTGACGGCCGGCGACCAGGAAGGACTCCAACATCACCCCCACGATCGCGTCCTCGCCGGTCGCGACCTGGAGCGCCACCGCGTCGGCCACCTCCGGCTGGCGCTCGGGGTCCTTGCCGCTGTTGTCGTGGGAGAGGTCGATCATCACGCGCGGCGGAAGCCCGGCGGAGCGCAGCAGGTCGATGGCGCTCGCGACGGCCTCGGAATGGTAGTTGGGGGCGCCCCGGCCGCCGCGCAGGATGACGTGGCAGTCCCGGTTGCCGCTGGTGTAGAGGATCGCCGGGTTGCCGGTCACGTCGATCCCGGCGAACGCATGCGACGCCGCGGCCGCTCGGACCGCGTCCACGGCGACCTGGATGTTGCCGTCGGTGCGGTTCTTGAAGCCGACCGGCATCGACAGGCCGGAGCCGAGTTGGCGGTGGATCTGGCTCTCGACCGTCCGCGCGCCGATCGCTCCCCAGCACACCGCGTCGGAGATGTACTGCGGGGTGATCGGATCCAGGAACTCGCAGCCGACGGGCAACCCGAGCTCCAACACCTCCAGCAGCAACCGCCGGGCGAGGCGCAGCCCGGTGTTGACGTCGCCGGAGCCGTCGAGATGGGGATCATTGATGAGCCCTTTCCAGCCGATCGTCGTGCGCGGCTTCTCGAAGTAGACCCGCATCGCGACGCACAGCTCGCCGGCCAGCCGGTCGGTCTGGGCGCTCAACCGCTCGGCGTAGTCGCGGGTGGCCTCGACGTCGTGGACGCTGCACGGGCCCACCACGACGAGCAGGCGGTCGTCGCGGCCGTCGAGGATGGCCTGGACCTCGGAGCGGCCGCCCAGCAGGGTGGTGGCGTGCTGTTCGGAGAGCGGCAGCTCCTCGATCAGCGCCTGCGGAGACACGAGCGGGACCAGCCGCTCGATCCGCTGGTCGCGGACGGCGTCGCTGCGGGTTGTGCCGGTCCAGGCCACGTCAGGCGGCCGCCTTGACGTCGCGGGGGGCCCGCCACAGGGCCTTGCCGGCGACCGCCGCCGCGGCGGCGACCTGCTCCAGGTAGCCGGCAAACTCGCCGGCCACGAGCTGCTGGGCCGCGTCGCAGATCGCCTCGTCCGGGCACGGGTGGACCTCCACGATGATCCCGTCGGCCCCGGCGGCTGCCGCCGCCAGCGACATCGGGGTCACCAGGTCCCGGCGCCCGGCGGCGTGGCTGGGGTCGACGATGACCGGCAGGTGGGTCATCTCCTTGAGGACGGGGATCGCCATCAGGTCCAGAGTGAAGCGGTATGCGGTCTCGAACGTCCGGATCCCGCGCTCGCACAGCATGACGGACTCGTTGCCCTCCTTAAGCACGTACTCGGCGGCCATGAGCAGCTCCTCCAGCGTGCTCGACAGGCCGCGTTTGATCAGCACGGGGCACCCGGAGCGGCCGATCTCCGACAGCAGCGTGTAGTTCTGCATGTTGCGAGCGCCGACCTGGATCACGTCGGCGACGTCCAGGACCGGCTCGATGTCGCGGGCATCCATGACCTCGGTGACGACCGGCAGCCCGGTCTCGGCCTTGGCCTCGGCGAGCAGCCGCAGCCCCTCCTGGCCGAGTCCCTGGAAGGCGTAGGGCGAGGTCCGCGGCTTGTAGGCGCCGCCCCGGAACAGCGTCGCGCCCGCCTGGTTGACCGCGTGGGCCGTCTCCAGCACCTGGTCACGGGACTCGACCGTGCACGGTCCGGCGATCATGGCGAAGTGCTCGCCGCCCACCCGGCGGCCGCCGATGTCCAGCACGGTGCGCTGACCGTGCCTGATCTGGCTGGAGGCCAGCTTGTACGGCTTGGAGATCGGCACCATGTGGTCGACCCCGGCTGTCCCCTCCAGATCGAGCCGGCCGACGTGCTCGGCGTCGCCGATCGCACCGATCACGGTCAGCTCTTCGCCTGCAATCACGTGCGCCCGCGCACCCACCCCCTCAACGCGCTCGACGACGGCCTGCACCTGGCCCTCGGTCGCCGCCGCCTTCATCACGATCATCATGGGTGCCTCGATTCTGAACCCCGGTGACACCGAGAGTGGTCGCCGGTGGATGCTGGGCAAGGACGCAGGAGCCGACGCGCAGCAGCGCTGCGCGAGGCGACGAGGACGCCGCCCAGCGCCGCCGGGGGCCGCTCGAATGTCAGTGGGTTTCTGAATTGAGGCACAGGGTGCTCGTCCTTTCTCAACGCCCGGAAACTCTACGAAAGCTGGACTGTCAACCCGATGACGGTGCCGTGACCCGGGGGCCACGGCTGGTGACGGCGCCCGGCCTCCGGGTTGACGCGCGCCCGCTGGAGGGGGCGCGCACGGGGGCTGTGGCCGAGCGCCTAGCTAAATCGCCAGGCGTAGTAGCGCGCGTAGGAGCACCAGCCGAGGTCGGCGGCGGAGTGGCTGGTGTGGACGCGGTCGCTCATGGTGCTGCGTAGTTGTTGTACCAGATGCACTGGCCGATGGGGACAAATATCCCCCGCACGCCGGCGGGGCCGGGGGTGGTGGGTATTTCTCCCGTCTGGGGGACAAACATCCCCCGCATGCCCAGGGGGTCCGACGTGGTGGATATTTCTCCCACCGTCCAGAGTCCCCCGGTGGCTCCAGGGTGACCCCTTCAATGCCCGTCGGAAACGCTCCAGCGACCCCACCGCTCACGGCGAGACCCCACGAGCAGCGTCGAAAGAACCTCAGTTGAAGTCCGTGTCCCGCTTGAGCGCCGCGCACCGCGCCGCGTCGGCTTTGGGCAGGTTGTAGGGCCGCACCTGCCAGCCGAGCTTATGCGGCTTGAACAGGATGATCGTCTCCCCGCGCCTGATGGCGTGGCCGGGGTTGTAGCCGACGTTGCCGACGTTCATGCGCAGCTCCCAGGCCAGCGTGCTCTGCAGGCCGATGTAGGAGACCGGCTGACCGCAGGAACGGATCCGGCGCAGGCCGCCGTCGCGATCGATGACGCCCTCCAGTCGGTTGATGCGCTGGGCCGTGGCGCGCTCCTTGAGGATCTGCTGATGCGCGCTCCGCACCCGGGACTCGGCCGTTGGGGTCAGCGTCACCAGCAGGGCCACGACCGCGGCCGGACCGACCAGCCGGAGGATGACCGGGCGGGGGGTCTCGGCCAGCAGCCGGCCGACCGCCCCGGCGGCGACGACGACCATCACCGCCGCGGGCTCGATCATGTACCGGCTGACCGCCGACCACCCGTGGTAGGCGAACCCGATCTCGATGACGACCCACAGGACGGCCGCCCCCGCGATCGCCAGCGTCGTCCGGTCGCGGCGCAGCGCCGCCAGCCCGATGCCGCACAGGAACGCCAGCTGCATCGGCAGCTCGTACAGGCTGCGCAGCCGGGAGATGACCCCGAGGATCTTATTGCCGTGGATGACCGTCGCCTGGTTGAGGGCCAGGTCGCCCGAGATGAACCAGCTGTGCGAGGTCGCGGCCGGGATGGCGAACCAGAACGCCGGGATGAGGGCCAGCCCCAGGACCGTGGGCAGCCGCAGCCGCGGGATGGCGCGCCAGGACCAGATCGCATATAGGCCGGCGAACACCCATGCCTCCGGCCGCCCCAGTGACGCCAGGACCAGCATTGCGAACGCCGCGCCCGGCCGCCGGGACAGGTGGCAGTTGATCGCTGCCAGGCACAGCATCACGATCAACGGGTCGGAGTTGGCGATCAGCACCAGGTGCGAGTACGTGCCGATCCCCAGGACGCCGACCGCGGCGAAGGCCGCCGCCACGTACGGCGCGAACCGCCGGCCCGGCGCCGGCCCGGTGAGCCGGAACGCCAGGCGCGCCGCGAGCACGGCGCTGCCGAAGGCGCCCGCCATGGCGGTAACCATCCACAGCCACACCTGGCCGTGCCCGGCCAGCGCGTAGGGCAGCGTGAACAGGAACGGCAGCGGCTTCCAGGAGGGCGCGCCGTCCGTGTTGAGGTTCCAGTGCAGCACCTGGCGCCCCCACACCATGAAGCCGAAACCGTCATAGGACGGCCGGATCCCGGCCACCACCACCGCCAGCGCCGACACGCCCAGCACGGCGAGCACCACGAGCGGCCAGAGCCGGCGGGCCGGCGGCCAGCGTCGACTCGGCGGCGGCGAGGGAGCCGGTGCGTCGGCGGGTTCGGTGAGCGGCGCGGTCTCGGTCACGGCACGGCGGTGAGCGCTCTCGTCACATCAGGTCCCTGAGGGCGCCCAGGAAACGGCCGTTCTCGTCGTCGGTGCCGATGGTCACCCGGAGCGATCCGTCGCGCCCCAACGCGCCGCCGGCCCGGACCAGCACGCCGCGCGCGGCCAGTCCGTCGATCACCTCGGCCTCCTCCACTCCCTCCGGCAGGTGAGCCCACACGAAGTTGGCGTCCGACTCGGCCACCCAGAGGCCCAGCTCGCGCATCCCATCGGCCAGTTCGTCCCGGGCGGCGACCGCGTGGACGACCCGCCGCTCCACCTCGTCCTGATGGCGCAGCGCCTCGACGGCCGCGGCCTGCGCCGCCATGTTGAGATAGAACGGCTGGCGCACCTGGTCGACGGCGGCCCGAAACTCCTCCGAGCCGCACAGCGCGTAGCCGACCCGCAGGCCGGCCAGGCCGTAGGCCTTGGAGAACGTCCGCAGCAGGACGAGGTTCGGCCACCGGCGCAGCAGGTCGACCGAGGCGTACGTGTCGCCGACGGCGAGCGAGAACTCGATGTAGGCCTCGTCCAGGATCACGCACACGTGCCGGGGGACACGGGTCATGAACGCAGCCACCGCCTCGAGGGGCAGCGCCGTCGAGGTGGGGTTGTTGGGGTTGCAGACCAGCACCAGGCGCGTGGCGACCGTGATCTCGGCGGCCATCGCGTCCAGGTCGTGGCGGTCGTCAGCGTCCAGCGGCACCTGAATGGCCCGGGCGCCGGAGGCGGCGGCCAGGTGCGGGTAGACGCTGAACGCCGGCCAGGCGTACACCACCTCGGCGCCGGGTTCGAGCAGCGCCTCGCCGGCCGACAGGAGGATGTCGCACGAGCCGTTGCCGAGCGCGATCCGCTCCCGCGGGATCCCGTAGCGCTCGGACAGGGCGCCGCGCAGCGCCGCGTACGAGGGATCCGGGTAGCGGTGGACGCCCCCCATGGCGCGCTGCGCGGCCTCGATCACCTCGGACTTCGGACCAAAGCAGGACTCGTTGGAGGCCAGCATCGCCATGTCCTCGCCGAGGTCGTAGCCGGCCGCCAGCGGATAAGAAGGGATCCTGCGGATGCGCTCGCCGAACTCGATCGCCATCAGTGCCCCTATTGTGCCGCGTCCAGGTCGGACCGGAGCGCCCGTGCCCTCCCCAGGTAGACGTGCTGGGGGTGGTGGTCCTCCGGCGCGTAGTAGTGGAGCATCAGCCGCACGATCCTCGGCAGCGATCCGGGCACCGGCACCTCCCGGGCACATAGGAGCGGCACCTGGTCGAGGCCCAGTTGGCGGGCCGCCAGCGCGGGGAACTCGGCGTCGAGGTCCTCGGTGAGGGTGAAGATGCAGCTGACCATGGCATCCGGGGTCAGCGCATTGCGATCCATCAGCTCGCGAATGAGGACATCCGTTCCCTCCAGGATCGCGCTCGCCTCGTTGGCCTCGACGCTATTGGCGCCTCGGAGCGCGAACAGCCGCATAGAGGCCGCGGATTGTGCCAGAGCGCCCGGGGTCAGGGCGCGGCGGGCGGCGAGGCCACCTGGTAGACGGTGGCGCAGCCGAAGTGCTTGACCGCGACGATCAGCCCTGGGCCCAGCTTCCGGCGCAGGTTGACCTGGGGGCTCGAGCAGCTGGCCAGAATGAAGCGCGCCCCGCTCACAATCACGAACTGGCGTGACTGCTCCCGGCTCATGTCCCCCTCAAACAGCGAGTCCGCGCTCTCCGAGTTCGGCATGCAGTTCGGCTCCGACCACAGGCAGTCGCCGACCAGCACGTGGCGCCCGGTGGCGCCGGGCACCGCCTCGCCCATGTAGAACTGGGTGAGGACGCCGCCGGGGGTCTCATCCCGGGCGAGATAGCGCAGCGCGGCGTGCTCGTCCTTGGTGATGAAGTTGGCGTTGGCGGCGGCGGGGGCCACGGCGCCGGGAGCGATGTCGACGGCGTAGGCGTTGACCGGCAGCACGGCGACGGCCACCGCCAGCCCGCCGACCAGCCGGCCGCGCGGTATGGACCGCAGGCGGCAGCTCCGGACTCCCTTGACCGCCAGCATGGCCAGCGGGATGGCGATCCCGTCGAACGCGTGCAGCGGCGTCGCGCTCAGCCCGGTGGCCGAGAAGACGTAGATGACCACCGCCGCGGGCGCCCACACGCGCAGCAGCAGCTCCAGGAAGCTGTCGGCCCGGCCGCGGTAGCCGAGCAGGGCGAAGATGCCGAGCGGCGCCACCGACAGCGCGATCGCCGTCCACGGGAACGCGTGCTTGCTGGCCGTGCGGGCGAGGTTCCAGGACAGGTCGAGATGACCGAGGAGCAGGTAGTAGAGCAGCGGCAGCCCGAGCAGCACCAGCGTCAGGACGGGCAGCCCCAGGCGCCGCCACTGCCGCGTCTGCCACCACAGCCAGAGGTCGCGCCAGCGGACCAGTTCGGCGCCGAGGATGAGGAGGATCATCGTCTCGCCCTGCCACGGGTGGAGCGTGGCGGCGACGGCGCCGAGCAGGCCGGGCCGCCAGTCGATCCGACCCATCTCCCGCGCCCGGTCGTAGCGGACCAGCCCGAACACGATGAGCGCCACCGCCATGAGCGCGAACGGATACCCCCAGGAGAGCCAGACCGACATCGTGTCGCCGACGATCCCTACGCTTCCGTAGACGACGCTGAAGGAGGCGAACAGGAGGCCGAGGGTCAACGAGGCCCGGCGCTCGAAGCGCCCGGGGAACATCCGGTAAGCGACCGCCCGGATGGCCAGGAAGATCCCCGCCACGGCGACCGGCTTCCACAACAGCAGCGCCAGCCACGAGGGAAGGCCGAGCGCCGTGATCCCGGCCGAGATGATGATGGCCGGCTGGAAGTAGTCCGCCGGCGTGCCGCGCAGCACGAACAGGTTGGAGACGAGCCCGTGGTGCGCGGCCGATTGGATCCAGGACAGGTACTGCATCTGGTCGACGATGTAGAAGCCGTCGGTCCCCGTCCAGACCAGGCCGTTGACCACGGCCCGCCACACGTCGACGGCCACCACCCACATCGACAGCGCGCCGAACAGGCCCAGGAGCGCGACCTCAAACCAGTCCAGCCGGCGGCGCCCCGCGGCCGCGGTCGGACCGGCCGGCGCCGGAACGGTGGCGGGAACCGCCGGGGGAAGTTGTACGCGCACGGGCGCGAACTTAAGCAGAGGCGTGTAAAGCGAGCCTGACGGCTACTGCTCGAGCTTATTCTGAAGTGACGCCGATACGCCGCCGGCCGACGAGTTGAGCAGGCTGATCCCGTGGTCGGCCATGTAGTAGTTCGTCCAGTTCATGAACGACAGGACGAGGTAGATCGTCAGCCCGATCGACACCCAGCGCAGGCGCGGTCCGCGCACCAGTGCGGCGAGCGGCAGCAGCCAGACCACGTACCACGGCATCAGCCAGCTCAGGCTGGCGATGAGCGCCAGCGTGGCCCAGCCGGCGCCGGAGAGCCAGTCGCGGTTGCGCAGGAACTGGTGGGCGATCACCACCACCGCGCCGACCAGGCAGAGCTTGAGCAGCACCGGCGTGCCCCCTCCGAGCCCCAGGACCAGCCCGATGACGTTGGGGAAGGCGGTGCCGGTGAGCAGCGTGCTCTGCTGCGACAGATTGGGGATGGACAGGCCGAACAGCGAGATGCTGAGCACCGCCATCACCGCCCCGCAGCCGACCACGCCGACGAGCATCCGGATCCGCCGCTCCCGGGTGAGGGCGGCCACCAGCAGGAACGGGAGCAGCACCACGGCGGTGAACTTGACCGCCACCGCCAGCATCAGGACCGCGCCGGCCGTCCGGTCCCGGCGGGCCAGGACCAGCGAGACCGCCCCCAGTATCGGCACCAGCATGAAGAAGTCGTTGTGGAAACCGCCGATCTCGTAGACGAGGAAGATCGGATTGAGCGCCACGAACGCCACCGGCATACGCGGGTCCCGGCCGAGTTGGCGCGCGCACTGCCACACGAGCGCGACGAACCCGAGACTGAGGCCGACCGTGACGATCTTGATGACCCAGTAGGCCACCGGTATCGAGACGAACGCCAGCGGATACGTCAGCGCGGTGAACAGCGGTCCGTACGGGCTGCGCAGGTTGTGCCAGCTCGAGTAGCCGAACACCGGGTCGAACGTCTCCTGGTTGATGACGTGCCGGTATGGGTTGAGGTGGTGCAGCGCCCCCAGCCGGGCGTAGCCGAGGTAGTTGAACAGGTCCGACAGCTGCATCGGCGGGCTGAGCAGCAGGATCAGATGCAGCGCCACGACGGCGACGACGATCAGCCGCATCGACAGCGAGTTCACCGCCGCCAGCGCGCACAGATAGGCGACGATCATCGCCAGCAGCAGGAAGCTGAACCAGTACCCCACCGTCCGCGGATTGCCGATTGACCAGTGGAGGACCAGGTGCAGCGGCCCGGCCTGCCAGCCCGGGAAGAACTGGGCGGTGTGCGGGACGAGGATGGACGGCCCGGCGGCCGCGTCGGCGACGATCGCCAGCGTGCAGACGATGAGCGCGCCGATCGCGATCCGTCCCGCCCGGGGTCCCAGGGTCAGGGTGAGGCGCGGGAGCCGGCGGCGGGCCGTGGCGGGGACGTCCGGGAGCGCCACCGGCGCGTCGACCGGCGGGGTCAGCGTCGACCCGCCGGCGGTCGTGGAGGCGAGCGCCAGCGTGGGCTCAGGGGTCGCAGAGTCCTCGCGCATGCGCTGAAGATAGTGGCGTGGGCCGCGTTGGCTCACGGTCTAGGCGAGCGTTGAAATCCGGTTAAGGGGGTGTATGCGGGCCTATTTACCCCGTTCATACGTGGTCGATCCGTGCTTCGCTGCACCCGTGAGCGTTGGTTCTCTACCGAACCGGGCGCTGCGAAGCCCGCTGGGGGGCGGCCGGATCGCCGACGCGGGGGCATACGCGGCGCCCGCGCTGCTGGGGGTGGCAGCGCTGACCGCGCTCGGCGCCGTGCTGCGCTTCTGGGGGCTGGGGCATCAGGGGTTCTGGTACGACGAAGCCGATACCGCTCAGCTCGTTCACCTGTCGCTGGGCAAGATGCTGGGGCTGGTCCCCCAGAGCGAGTCGACACCGCCGCTGTACTACGTGGCCGCCTGGGTGTGGGTCCACCTGTTCGGGGACCAGGAGGCCGGCCTGCGGTCGCTCTCGGCCGTCGCCGGGGTCCTGGTGGTGCCGGTGGCGTATGCCATCGCGGCCAGGCTGATCTCGTCCCGGGCCGGGATCATCGCCGCGGCGCTGACCGCCTGCAGCCCGCTGCTCATCTGGTACTCGCAGGAGGCACGCGCGTACTCCCTCCTGGTGCTGCTCACCGCGATCTCGCTGCTCGCCTTCGTCCACGTGCGAGCGGCGCCGAGCGGCCGCGGGATGGCGGCGTGGGCGATCGCCTCGGCGCTCGCCCTGGCCACCCATTACTACGCGCTGGTGGCGGTCGTCCCCCAGGCGGTCTGGCTGCTCGCCCAGCACCCGCGAGACCGCCGGGTACAGCTCGGTATCGGCTTCGTCGCCCTGTGCGGGCTGGCCCTCATCCCGCTGGCGGCCAGCCAGAACCAGACCAGGCGCGATATCTGGATCTCCCACGCGCCGTTCGGGATCCGGCTGCGTCAGATCATCCCCCAGTTCCTGATCGG
>JBPYFQ010000099.1:0-11422 GCA_051985625.1 Solirubrobacteraceae bacterium | reverse complement strand
CACCAAGACCCTCGGAGGCATCGTCAATACGGTCACCAAGACCGTCGGCGGCGTCGCCGGAGTGACTGGTGGAGGCTCGGGCGGCGGCGCCGGTGGGCTTGTGACGCAGACGCTGGCCGGGGCCACCAGGACCCTCGGCACGGTCACGAGCACCGTCGGCGCGGTCACCCGCACGGCCACCAGGAGCCTCGGCACCGTCGCCAACACGGCCACGAATGCCGTCGGCGCCGCACCCTCCACCGTCACCAGGACGGTTACGGGCGTGCTCCAGACGGTCACCACGGCCGCTCGCCGCATACACCAGACAGTGGCTGGCGTGACCCCGACCCACCCCGGCGCGCCTGCCATGCCCCCACAGCCGGCGACCCCCGCCGGCTTGTCTCAGACTCCGTGGGTGACCTCGGCCCCCGTCACGCACCCCGCGTACGGTGAGCCAGGGCGCGCCATGCAGGCGGGGTCATCGGAGACCGCCGTGTCCACCGGCCGCCACCGGGGCTTCCCCGCCGCGAGCTCCAACGACCGGCTGCTCACGCCGAGCAGCCTCGTCGGGTCCCGGAGCTCGTGGTTTATCCAGCCCCGGCTGACGCGGCCGGCGGACACGCGCATCCCAGCCGGAAGCTCTCGCACGCGTCCGGCCGCCGTCGGCGGCGGGACCGGTCAGCCAGTTGAGCCCGCGCAGGCCGCCACGTCCGGCGGCGGTGGCGCGTCGGCGACCGGGAGTTCCGGGTTCTTCTTCCTCGTGTTGGCAGTCGTCGCCTTGCTGGCCCTGGCGCTGCCCTCGCTGAGCCGCCTGGTGGACATCCTCCGCCAGCGCGGCGCACCTCTCGCCTTCGTGCTGCTGCTCGAGCGGCCCGGCTAGTCGCAGGCCGGTCCTACGCATCGCGCGCTGCGTCGATCGCGGCGCGCGCCGTCCACAGCAACAGCACTGAAGGAGACATCCATGTCACGCTCTCTACGGGCGTTGGCGGAGCCGTCCCCCTCTGCCGCCGCAACCAGTCTGCGTCGCGCCGGGAGGGGAGCCAGGCTGGTGCATCGAGTACGACTCGATCACGCCGGCCTGAGGGCTCCGTGGCCCGCCAGGAGACGACTGCTCCAGGTCGTAGTCGCCATCGTGCCGCTGGCAGCGGCACCGACGGCGCTGGCGAACTCGAGCCGTCACCACCACGCACAACACCACAGATCGTCCGCCGTCGCTCACACCCATCGAGCGATCTCGGTCCACCGCTCACAGGTGGCACGCAGCGAGCTCGTGCGCGCCCTGCGGCATCACCGGCATATCCTGCTGGCCGCCGGCAGCGGGTTCAGAGCGGCCTCCGGCTCATCGCTGGTCCGCGCGCTGCAGATCCGTCTGGCTCGCAACGGGTTCACGCCCGGTCGCATCGACGGTCTCTACGGCCCCCGGACACGGGCGGCAGTCAGGCGGTTCCAGGCGACCCACGGACTGGCGATCGACGGGATCGCCGGACCCAGCACGCTCGGCGAGCTGACATCACGGGCCCCCGCGATCTACCCCGGGGCGGGAAGCACGACCGGTGGCGCAGCGACGGTCCGAACGCTTCAGAGGCGTCTGGCCAAAGCGGGTGACTCCCCCGGTCCCATCGACGGAATCTTCGGACCCCGGACGGAGGCGGCGGTCCGGCACTTCCAGACCGCGCACCATCTCCGGGCCGACGGGGTCGCCGGCCGGATGACCCTGGCGGCCCTGCGTTCGGCCCCGGCCGGGCGCACAGCACCTACCCATGGGACGACGGCGCGACGCCCGAGGCCACCGGCGCACAAGCCGGCCGCCCACGGCCGCCGGCCCCAGCCGCCACACCAGGCGCCGACCCCCCGGCGCACCAGCCATCCCGCCCCGGTCAGCCGGCCACAGGCCCCCTCCGGCACCACGACAGACTGGGAGCTGCCGGCCGGGCTGGCCGCTGCCGGCCTGCTCCTGCTCGCCGGCGGCTGGGCCGCGTATCGCCGCCGCGGGCGTGGGACCCAGGAGGCGAGCTCGGCGAACGGCCGGCGAGTCTCCGATGCAGTACGCACAGCGGCCGGATCGCAGCCGTCCGACCCGGCGCCCGCGGCCACGACGCCGCCGACCACAGCCGGACCCCGCAACGGTCCCGCTCCGGACACCGCCCCACCACCGCCGCTCCACGTCGAGCGCGAGTTCAGCCACACCGATCAGCGACTGCGCGCCCGCCGTTCCTTCAACGAGGCTCTGCGCCTGGAGCGGCAGCGGGACCACGCCGGTGCCAAGGCCGCCTACCGGCGTGCCGACGAGGCCGGCCACGCCGGGGCTGCCTGCAACCTCGGCATCATGTTGGAGGCCGAGGGACAGCTACCGGAGGCGCAGGCGGCATACGCGCGGGCGGACGAGCGGGGAGACGCCAACGGGGCGTTCAACCTGGGATGTCTGCTCGACGAGCGGGGTGACCTCTCCGGCGCCCAGGCCGCGTACGAGCGGGCCGACAAGCGCGGGCATGCCGCGGCGGCGACCAACCTCGGCGTCCTCCTGGAGGCTCGCGGCATGCTGGCAGCCGCGTGCACGGCGTATGAGCGGGCCGAGGGCCGCGGCGATCCGAACGGAGCCGCCAACCTGGGCGCGCTGTTGGAGGACCTGGGCCAACCCGACGCAGCCGAGGCCGCCTTCCGCAGGGCCGAGGAGATGCGGGACCAGGACATGGTGCACCCCTCCACCCCGGCAGGAGGTCCTGGATCGGCCCCCTCCTCTCCTGACCGCAGAGAGGAGCCATAGGAGGCGCTGACCAGACGTGGCAAATGGACGCAGCTCCCCTCCGGTACCGCCGCGTGCCAATGCGGCGGCAGCGGCGGTACCGGGAGGCTGCCACCTCGGCGAGAAACGGGACTCACAGTCCCGTTAACCGCCGAGGTGCGTCGTGAGGCGGCCGCGCTCAGCCGGCGGCCGCGCTCAGCCGGCGGCTGCGCTCAGCCGGCGGCCGCAGCCAGCTGGGAGGCCGACGGCACCATCGGCGTGATCGTGTGGCCGGCCGACTGGGCCGACTGCCCGGCCTGGGTCAGATGCGCGTTGACCGCATCGAGTTCGGATGGGTTGACGGATCCGCCGGTGATGGAGCTCTTGAGCCCCTCCAGCTTGTTGACGGCGGCGGTGAGCGGCGCGACGACCGGTCTGAGCACCTTGCTCGCCTGGGCATCCGCGACTGCCAGCCGGAGCTCGTGGGCGACGAACAGGACGGCCAGCCCGGCCTTGACCAGCGTGAACTTGTGCGACAGGGGGTGCCTCAGCACGCCGGCCTTGATGGGCAGGTAGATGAAGTGGTGAAACGCCCCGAACGCCAGGCCGGCGTGCAGCACGAACTTGGTGGTCGGCAGCGAGATGGAGCTGGAGGAGGCGGCGGCGCTGCCGGCATGCGACGCCGTTCCAGCCGACGTCGTGGTCGAACTGCTCCCGCAGCCCGCCAGCGCCAGGACGGCGACGCAGCCCACTGTGGCCAGCGCCCCACTGGACCATCCGGTCATACGCCGGATGGTACGCCCGGCGGCTCAGAGGTCCAGTTCGTAGCGGATGAAGCCTCGGTTAAGTGCGACGTGGTCATACAGCCGCCGCGCCGTCGTATTCGTCTCGTGCGTGGTCCAGTACACCCGGCTGCACCCCCGGGCGCGCGCCCAGTCCGCCACCGCCGCGATCAGGGCGGCACCGACCCCGCGGCCGCGACTCGCCCGCGCCGTGAACAGGTCCTGCAGGTAGCAGACGTCGGCGCCCGAGGTGTTGGCGTGCGCGAGGAAGTGGACGATCCCCACCAGGTCGGCGCCGATCCAGGCGCCCCGCGCGTGCATGACCTGGTCCTCCTGGAAGGCGGCCCAGGCGCGGTCATAGGCCTCCGGGGGCAGCGAGCGCTCATAGAAGTCGATGTAGCCGCGGAACAGGTGCTCCCAGGCGGCCCGGTCGGCCGCGGTCAGCCGGTCGATGCGAATCTCCATGACCTGAGCCTGGCAGGTGCCCCGGGCCGCGGATAGGGCCGGTCAGACTGAAATCCGGCGCCTCGCTTGGCAAGATGGGCGCAGGGACCGCCGTCGACTCTGGGAGCACGAGATGACCGTCCCAACAGGCCTGATTCGTCGATCTCAGGCACTGGTTCCGGTGTGCGTCGCCGCAGCACTGGCGCTGGCGCTGGCGCTGGCACTGGCACTGGCACTGGCCCCGGCCGCCACCGCGGCGCCCGCCCCCGTCCCCTGCTCGGCCATCGGCGGCGGCAAGTACGACTGCCAGTTCTATCCGGCCGGGGACGGCAACTCGGCGGGCACGCCGGTCCAGGCGAGCGACGCCTCCGAGGTCGGCTACCTCAATCACGGCACCAACTGGGTGACGTGCCAGCGCATCGGCGGCACCGTCATCTCCGGACCGTTCGAGAACGATTGGTGGGCCTATACCGAGGCCAACGACGGGCGCTGGGGCTGGGTCAATGCCGTCTGGGCGTCCGGCGGGGACAACTTCGGCGGATTCTCAGGGGTGCCCGCCTGCCCCGCCAGCGTCGGCCTGCCGCCGGGCGCGCAGGCCCCGCCGTCGTCGGGGGCGACGGTCACGCCGCCGTCTCGCACGTCCAAGATCCGCCACATGAGCGTCGAGATCGCGCTCAGCTGGCATGTCACCGCCGCGCGCACCCGCGTCCGGGGCATCCGCTTTCTCCACCTGCCGCGGGGCGCCCGGATCCGCATCGCGTGTCGCGGTCGCCGCTGCCATTTCCCCCGCCGCTCTCTGTCCTGGCGGGCCGCTCAACGCGCGCTGGCCCGCGCCTTCGCGAGCGGAAACGTGGTCCGGCTCACGATCACCGATCGCGGCTACGTGCCTGAGGTGGCCGAACTGCGGTTTCGTACCGGCCGGGGCCCGGGCGGGCGGCTCGTCTCCAGCTGACCTGAGCGGACACTGTCCGCCGTGGCCCCGCGGACCGGCGGGCGGGCGGCGCGTGCCTGCTCGGACGTGCCCGCCGGGGGAGATCGGCTACTCGGAGGCGCCGGCGCCGTAGCGCAGGCCGTCGAGCGCGATGTCGAGGATGTGGTCGATCTGGCCGGGCTCGCTGGCCGGGATCTTGGCGATCCCGCCGACCATGTGGATGATCTCCCAGAAGTCCGTGTCGGCTCGGACGACGCCGGCGTCCTGGGCGCGCTTGAGGATCGGCTCGCCGGCGGTGAACAGGGCCGTCCGGCAGGTCTTGAACAGCGGCGCATCGCGGTCGACGTAGTCGAGCAGCTCGTGGGCGAGCGCCTGCTTGGTCGCCATGTAGGCGACGATCCGGTGCATCCAGGCGTCGAACGCCGCCCAGGGTTCCATCCGCTCGAACTCGACGGTTGACGCGCACAGGTTCTCGACCTCGTCGGCATACACGGCCTCGAGCAGGGCCTGGCGGTTGGGGAAGTTGCGGTACAGGGTGCCGATCCCGACCTCGGCCCGCCGCGCGATCTCCTCCAGCGACGTGGCCGTTCCGCCCTCGGCGAACGCCTCGCGGGCGGCGGCGACGACCTTGTCGTAGTTCCGCCGGGCGTCGGCGCGCTTGGGGCGCGGTCGCAGTTCTTGGACGGTGGGGTCGGTGGTGGTCATGTGATCAGTTTGAGAATTTCGCTTGACAAACCGGAGGGTGCCTCCGCTATGATCTTCTTATATCCGGAGGTGGCCTCCACATAGTTCCGGAGACAGCCTCCAGTTTACCACCAGTCGCTCCGTTCAACCAGTAGGGACCCCGTATGAATCTTGCTTCTCTCCTCTCCCCCACAACCGACCGCCGGCGGTGGCTGGCGCTCGCCGTCGTCTGCCTGGCCCAGCTCATGATCGTGTTGGACACGACGATCGTGAACGTGGCCCTGCCGTCGATCCAGCGTGAGCTCGGCTTCTCGCAGGGCAACCTCACCTGGGTCATCAATGCGTTCCTCGTCACGTTCGGCAGCTTCCTGCTGCTGGCCGGCCGCCTCGGCGACCTCCTCGGCCGCAAGCGAGTGTTCCTGGCCGGCGTCGTCGTGTTCACCGCCGCATCGGCCCTCTGCGGGCTGGCGCCCAGCCAGGGCTTTCTGATCGCGGCCCGCTTCCTCCAGGGGATCGGCGCCGCCGCCCAGGCGTCGGTCATCCTGGCCATCATCGTCACCGAGTTCCCGGAGCCGGCCGACCGGGCCCGCGCCATGAGCGCGTACGTGTTCACCGCCGTGGCCGGCGGCTCGCTCGGCCTGCTCGCCGGCGGCGTGCTGACCGAGACACTGAGCTGGCACTGGATCTTCTTCGTCAACCTGCCGATCGGCGCCGCCACGATCGCCCTCGGCCAACTGCTCATCCCCAACGACCGCGGGCTGGGGCTCGGGCACGGCGTCGACTGGCTCGGCTCCCTGCTCGTCACCGCCTCGCTGATGACCGCCATCTACGCGATCGTCCAGGTGACCAGCCACGGCTGGGGCTCGTCCCAGGTGCTCGGCTTCGGCGCGGTAGCGGCCGCCCTCATGACGGCGTTCCTGATCCTCGAGGCCCGCATCTCCAACCCGATCATGCCGCTGCGCATCCTGCGGCTGCGCGGGCTCGTCGGCTCCAGCGTCGTTCGCGGCTTCCTGGTCACCGGCATGTACAGCACGTTCTTCCTCGGCACGCTCTACCTGGAGCACATCCTCCACTACGGGGCGCTTCAGACCGGCCTGGCGTTCCTCCCCTGGACGCTCACCGTCGGCACCCTGTCGCTCGGCATCACCGCGCGCCTGGTGGCGCGGTTCGGCCCCATGCGGGTCCTCACCGGCGGCATGCTGACCGTAATGGCCGGCCTCGCCCTGCTCGGCACGACCGGGATCCATACCGCCTACTTCCCCACGCTGCTCGTCGCCTACTTCGCGATCGGCCTGGGGATCGGCACCGCGTTCATGCCGCTGCTGACGATCGCCATGGCCGACGTGCCCGCCGATGAGGCCGGCCTGGGCTCGGGGATCGTGAACGTCTCCCAGCAGGTCGCCGGCGCCCTCGGCCTGGCCGTGCTGGGCACCGTGGCCACCAAGCATTCGCTGGCGCTGGAGGCCAGCCACCACTCGCTGGCCACCTCGCTGATCGGCGGATATCACCTGGCATTCGCGTTCGGGGTCGGCAGCGTCGCCATCGGTCTGCTGATCGCCCGCGCGGTCCTGCGGGCGCCGGCGGCGCCCGAGGCACAGCCCGCGCTGGAGGCGGTCGAGCCGCTCGCCGACGGGCCGGCGCTGGAGATGGAGCGCCAGGCCGCCTAGGGGTCTAGGGGTTGGTCGGAGTCGACGTGTTCAGCCGGTGGCAGCGTGGGGTGGTGTGGATGGCCCGGACCCGCCACCCCGCGCCCACCGGCATGAAGTAGATCATCGGCGCACCGTGACGAATCGACCAGCCCGGCGTCCAGCCCACCTCGTCGACATTGCGGTCCAGCTCCCAGGCCAGGATGCTCTGGTACGGCACGGTCGTCACGGGCTGGCCGCAGGCGAGGATCCGCTTGGTCCCGCCCTCCCGGCGGACCACGAGGTGAAGCCGGTCGAGCTGCTTGGCCCACTGGCGCCCCAGCACGATCCCGTTGTGGAACAGCCGGGCCCGGATCCGGGCCGGCGTCGCCATGCTGACCACCAGGCCGCCGATGGCGGCGAGCGCCGCCAAGCGCACGATCGGGATCCGGTGCGGCTCCAGCACCAGCAACCGCCCCAGCGTCGCCCCGGCGAGCACGATCATCACCGCGGCCGGCTCGAACGTGTACCGGGGGGCGACGCCGGAGCCGTGGAGGGCCAGCGCGATGTCGACCACCAGCCAGGAGGCGGCCGCGGCGATCAGGAGCAGCCACGTCCGCTCACGCAGGACGACCGCCACCGCCAGCGCCAGCAGGCCGGCCAGCTGCATCGGCAGCTCGTACAGGCCCGAGAAACCCTTGAGGACCGCCAGCTCCTTGTTGCCGGGGAACGCGGTCGTCGACTCGTCCAGGACCTTCCCGGCGATCAGCCAGCTCTTCGAGGTGAGCGCCGGGATTCCGAACCACAGCAGCGGCACCGCCGCCACTCCGGCGATGAGCAGCCAGCGCGGTACCCGGCGGCCGACCCACGCCCAGGCCGCGAACGCCAGGACGAGCGGCGAGGCCTCTGGCCGTCCCAGGCAGACCAGGACGAGCAGCACCCAGCCGGCCCGGAAGCGGCCGGACAGCGTGCAGTCGATCGCCGCCAGCCAGAGCGCGATCATCATCGGATCGGCGGTGGCGATGAGCAGGAAGTGCCAGTAACCCTCGATCCCGAGCACGCCCGCCCCCGCCAGCACGGCCGCCACCACTCGGGCGACCCGGTGACCCTCCCCCGCGGGGGCGGCCAGCCGGTAGGCGATCCGCCCGCCGAACACCGGCGCGGCAAACCCGGCGGCCACTGCAGTCACCTGCCACAGCCACAGCGCGGACCGGCCGAGCACCAGCGTGTACGGGAAGGTGAACAGGAACGTGAGCGGCTTCCACGAGGGGGCGGAGTTCGTGTTCAGCCGCAGGTGAACCGCCTGTCGCCCCCAGACCAGCCAACCGTAGGCGTCGTAGGCGGGACGCACCCGCACCGCCGTCACGAACGCGATGGCGAGGCCGATGACCAGCGCCGCGACGGCGATCCACGGCCAGGGGAAACCGCCAGCCGGCGACCCGTCGGCATGTGAGCGCCGACCCGCGACCGGCCCGGGCGGCGTCGTCTCGGCGGCGCGGTCCTGGAGCATGGCAGGACGAGAACGTACCAATCCCGCCCGTCGTCCAGCGCCGCGGTCGGGGTGCGCCTCGCCTGCTGCCGGTGCGGCGGCACAGGTGCGCCGCGCCTGCTGCCGGTGCGGCGGCACAGGTGCGCCCCGCCTGTTGGACCTGCCGCGCTACGGCTGCTGGGTCAGCGGGCTGTGTGTGTATTCGTCAAGACACGTGGCGATCGCCGTCAGGCACGTCGACCCGTCAAACAGCTCCGGGCGGGTGCGACGCTGATGGCGCAGCAGCAGCGCGTACGCGGCCACCCGGGCGGGTGCCTGCACGACTGCCACCGTCCCCACGATCGCTGCCGCCTTGACGAGCCCGTGCCGGCGCTCTATGTGGTGATGCATTGCCCCTTCTTCCCTGATGGAACGGGGATCTCCGTGCCCCGTTCCTACAAGTCACATATAGCTCCGGGCGCGCCGATGTGCAAGAGACACTCGACCTTTCTCGCCGTTCAGGCGTGAACGCTACGGGTCAACCAGCGCCAGCACCGCCCCGGCGGCGAACGTGTCGCCGGCGGCGACGACGATCCGGGCCAGCGTTCCGTCGCACGGCGCGGTGATCTGAAACGACGCCTTGACCAGGATGGCGTCGGCGACGGGCTGGCCGGCGGTCACCGGCTCGTGCTCGGCCACGAGCCAGGCGTCGAGCAGCCCCTCGGCGTCCGCGCCGGCCTCCTCAAACGGCTCGGCCGGCGCGGTGATCTCGACCATCGGGCGGCCGGACTACCCGCCGGCCACCATCTCGCGGGCGGCGGCCACGATCCCATCGACCTGCGGGATGACATGGCGCTCCAGCGGCCGGCTGTACGGGATCGGCACGTCCGGGACCGCCAGCCGGCGGACGGGCGACTTCAGTGTCAGCGTGTCCAGGCGCTCGGCCACGATCGCGCACAGCTCGCCGCTGAGGCCGAAGCCGCGGTAGTCCTCGTCGGCGACGAGCAGCCGGCCGGTCTTGGCCACCGACGTGGCGACCGCGTCACGGTCGAGCGGGACCAGCGTGCGCAAGTCGAGCACCTCGGCGCTGACCCCCTCCGAGGCCAACTGCTCGGCGGCCACCAGTGCCTTCTGCACCATCTGGCTGACGGTGGCGATCGTGACGTCGGACCCTTCGCGGACGACGGCCGCCTGCCCAAACGGGATCGTGTACGCCTCGTCCGGGACCGCGTTCGTCGACCCCTCGTAGTAGGACATCCACGGCAGCCCCATGATCCCCTTGTGGAAGAAGAACATGACCGGGTTGTCGTCGCGGATCGCCTGGATCATCAGCCCCTTGGCGTCGTAGGCGTTGGAGGGCACGACGACCTTCAGTCCCGGCATGTGGGCGAACGTGGCATACAGGCACTGGGAGTGCTGGGCCGCGTCGCTGTAACCACCGCCGATCGCCGTCATGAGGACGACCGGCAGCCTGACGTTGCCGTCTGACATGTACGTGTTCTTGGCCAGGTGGTTGTAGATCTGGTCCATGCAGACGCCGAAGAAGTCGACGAACATCAGCTCGGCGATCGGCCGCAGCCCCTGCGCCGCGGCGCCGATGGCCGCGCCGATGAAGCCGGCCTCGGAGATCGGCGTGTCCATGATCCGCTCCGGGCCGAACCGGTCCAGCAGGCCGCCGGTGGCGCCGAAGATGCCGCCGTAGCTGCCGATGTCCTCGCCCATCACGAACACCCGCTCGTCGCGTTCCATCTCCTGGCCGATCGCCTCGGAGATGGCCTGCGCCATCGTCAGGGTGCGTTCCTTGGTGGCAACCGCCATGTCTCTCTCTCCTCTCTACACGAAGGCGTGCTCAAGCGCCTCGGCGGGATCCGGCAGCGGGCTGTTCTGGGCGAAGTCGTAGGCCGCGGTCACGCGCTGCTCGGCACGGGCCTTGATCGCCTCATCCCGGGCGTCGTCGAGCACGCCCTGGTCTCGCATCTGGCCGGCCAGCCGGGGAATCGGATCATTGCGGCGCAGCCCCTCGGCCTCGCCCTGGGGCCGGTACACCTCGGCATCCCCCTGGAAGTGGCCGAGGTAGCGGTCGGTCTGCACCTCGATGAGCGTCGGCCCGGAGCCGCTCCGGGCCCGGGCGACCGCCTCGCCGGCGGCGGCGAACACCTCCAGCGCGTCGTTGTGGTCGACCGAGACGCCCGGCATCCCGTACGCCGCGGCGCGGTCGGCGTTGGAGGCGATCGCCGTCGACTTGGACTTGGGGACCGAGATGGCCCACCGGTTGTCCTCGCAGATGAATACCGTCGGCAGTCGCCACAGCCCGGCCAGGTTGAGCGCCTCGTGGAACGTGCCCTGGTTGGCCGCCCCCTCGCCGAAGAAGGCGACCGCCACGCTGTCCTCGCCGCGCTTGAGGTAGGCGAGGGCCGCCCCGGTGGCGGGCGGCAGGCTAGCCCCCTCGATCCCGCTGCAGCTGAAGTTGTGATCCGGGTCGAACAGGTGCATGTGCCCGCCCTTGCCGCGGCTCAGGCCGGTCGCCTTGCCGAACAACTCGGCGGCCATGCGGTCCAGCGGCACGCCCTTGGCGATCGCGAAGTGGTGCGGGCGGTGGGTGCCGACGACCGTGTCGTCGTCCCGCAGGTGGGCGCAGACGCCCACGGCAACGGGCTCCTGTCCGGCGGCCAGGTGCATCTCTCCCGGCACCGGCCCGCCCGCGATGTCGAACGCCAGACCGTGCTGGATTGACGGCGGGAGCTTGCCCTCGAGGTAGATGTTGACCATCCGCTCCTCGAAGTCCCG
>JBPYFQ010000098.1:0-2335 GCA_051985625.1 Solirubrobacteraceae bacterium | reverse complement strand
AGGAGATCGCCTGGGGGTGCTCGGGGATCGGAACCTCGCTCACGTGCAACGGGCTGGCGACCGCGCCGATCGTGCTCGCGGCCTCCGACGAGCTCAAGAAGCAGTACCTCGCCCCGATGAGCGAGGCGCCGCTGCTCGCGTCGTTCTGTCTGACCGAGCCGGACGCCGGCTCCGACGTCTCCGGGATGAAGACCACCGCCGTCCGCAAGGGCGACAAGTGGGTCATCAACGGCTCCAAGTGCTTCATCACCAACGGTGAGTACGCCGACTGGTACACGGTCTACGCCAAGACCGACAAGGAGGCAGGCCACCGCGGCATCTCGTGCTTCATCGTTCCTCGCGACGCCGGCGTGGTCGTCGACAAGCACGAGGACAAGATGGGCCAGCGGGCCTCGAACACGGCCACAATCACCTTCCCCGAGGTCGAGATCCCGCTTGACCACCTCGTGGGCGAGGAGAACAAGGGCTTCAAGATCGCCATGATGACGCTGGATCGCACCCGCCCGGGCGTGGCCGCGATGGGCGTCGGCGTCGCCCGCGCCGCGATGGAGTTCGCTATCGAGTACTCCAAGGAGCGCCAGCAGTTCGGCGTGCCGATCGCCATGCATCAGGCGATCCAGTTCATGATCGCCGACATGGCGACCAAGGTGTACCTGGCGCGCCTGGCCACCTACAACTCGGCGGTCCTGCTCGACCAGGGCAAGCGCAACACGCTGGAGTCCTCGCACGCCAAGCGCTTTGCCGCCGACACCGCCATGGAGGTCACCACCGACGCCGTCCAGGTCTACGGCGGCTACGGCTTCATCAAGGAGTACAAGGTGGAGAAGCTCATGCGCGACGCCAAGATCCTCCAGCTGTACGAGGGCACGGCGCAGATCCAGCGCCTGGTCATCGCCCGCGAGACGCTGCTGCCGCGGCGTGCCGAGGAGAAGGCCCCGGCTGCCGCCTAGCCGCAACGGCGGGAGGGCGCTCGGCTTGGGCGCCCCGGTCGCGGCGTTGACATCTCGTTCACAACTGTTAAACAAATAAGCCGTGCCTCGCGGCGAGGCTTGCGGCCATGTCCACCATCGCCCCCGCCCGGGCGGCGCTCGCCGAACTCGACGACGCCAGGCCCAATCGCTTCCAGCTGAAGATCCTGTTCGTCTCCGGGATGGGCTTCTTCACCGATGCCTATGACCTGTTCGTGATTGGGGTCGTCGTCTCGATCCTCAAGAGCCAGTGGCACCTGACGACGTCCGAGGTGGCGCTCCTGTCCTCGACAACCTTGGCCGCCTCGGCCCTGGGCGCGCTGCTGTTCGGCCGGGTCGCCGACATCCTGGGGCGCAAGCGGGTGTACGGCTACGCCGTCCTCATCCTTTTCGGCGGCGCGATCGCGTCGGCGCTGGCTCCGTCCTTCGCCTGGCTGGTGGTCTTCCGGATCATCCTCGGTATCGGCATCGGCGCCCAGTATCCGGTCAGCGCCACGATGATGAGCGAGTGCGCGGGAAAGCGGAGCCGCGGCCAGATGGTGGGGCTGGTCTTCTCGATGCAGGCGGCGGGCCTGATCGTCGGCCCGCTCGTGGCGGTGATCCTGCTTGCCGGCGGCGTCTCCCACGACCTCGCCTGGCGGCTGCTGCTGGCGTTCGGCGCCATCCCGGGCCTGGCCGTCTACTACCTGCGCCGCCATATCCACGAGACCCCGCGATTCGCCCTGGCCGCCGGGGCCGCGGACGAGGCCGCGGCGGCGATCGCCGAGGGGACCGGTCGACCGGCGACGGCCGCGCCCCGGAGTGGATCCGCGGCCCGCCGGCGCCAGTCGCTACTCGGTGGACTGGCCGCTCTGGCCGCGAACCGGACGCTGGTGCGCTGGCTGATCGGTGCGTCGCTGGCCTGGTTCTTCCTGGACTTCGCGTACTACGGCAACACGATCGCCAGCCCGGCGATCATCAAGCTGCTCACCCCGCATGCCTCGCTGGTGCACTCCACCCTGGTCACGTTGCTGATCTTCGTCGTGGCCGCTGCGCCGGGGTACTTCGTGGCGATTGCCCTCATCGACCGGATTGGCCGCCGCCCGATCCAATGTCTGGGGTTCGCCGTCATGGGGCTGATGTTCGGGCTGATCGCCCTGGTCCCGCAGGCGTCGACGACGGTCTCGTTGTTCGTCGTCCTGTTCGGGGTCAGCTACTTCTTCACCGAGTTCGGTCCCAACATGACCACGTTCGTCTACCCGGCGGAGATCTTCCCGGTCACGCTCCGCACGAGCGGTCATGGGATCGCGGCGGCGACCGGGAAGATGGGTGCGTTCGCCGGGACGTACCTGTTCCCGGTCATGCTCGCCGCCTGGGGCATCCGCGGC